>JAXDQI010000108.1:0-4189 GCA_034667965.1 Gammaproteobacteria bacterium | reverse complement strand
GAACCGGTTGCGATGCTAATTCAAGCCGGCCGTTTCTCCGACGAAGACCAGCGCCTCGCCCACGGTGATCAGAATTGCTACGAGAAGAATCAGTAATCGGGAAGTGTCCATATTGGTCTCCTGGGGTTGTGCGACGATGCAGAATCAGTGTCGCGGGCCGACATTTGCAATCGATGTCGTTACGAGTGGCGCGAATTACAAATGCAACTTTCCGGGAGTTGTCTGTGCCGCCGAGCCCGCGTACGCTTGCCCGGTACGATTGCGAACTGAGGAATCTTCTAATGGCA
Organism: Gammaproteobacteria bacterium; assembly: GCA_034667965.1. GTDB lineage: Bacteria > Pseudomonadota > Gammaproteobacteria > Steroidobacterales > Steroidobacteraceae > Bog-1198. The sequence continues at coordinate 3,902 of JAXDQI010000108.1, read as the reverse complement.
ACCACGGTCACCTTCAAGCGCCCCGACGGGCAAATTATTCAGGGCTACCTGGCGGAGCCTGAGCATGCCGCCGGTGCCGCGGCAGTGGTCGTCATCCAGGAGTGGTGGGGTGTCAACGATCAAATCCGCGGCGTCGCCGACCGTCTGGCGAGCGCGGGTTACATCGCGCTCGTGCCCGACCTCTTCCGTGGCAAGTCCACGGTCGAGGCCGAAGAGGCGCATCACCTGATGACCGATCTGAATTTCGGCGATGCAGCCTCGCAGGATATCCGTGGTGCCGTGCAATATCTGAAGGCCCGCAGCGGCAAGGTCGGCGTCACCGGATTTTGCATGGGTGGCGCATTGACGCTGCTGGCCTTGTGCATGGCCCCCGAGATCGACGCCGGCGTGGTCTGGTACGGCTGCCCACCGCTGCAATTCATCGACGCGACCAAGATCAAGGCGCCCCTGCAGGCGCATTGGGCCACGCAGGATGAGTTCTTCCCGATCGCCACCATCGAACCGCTGCAGGAAAAATTGCGCGCCGCCGGGGTGGACTTCGACTTCCACCGCTATCTGGCACGCCATGCTTTCGCCAACGAGACCGCCGTCGGGCCGGGGCGGATCCCCGCCACCCAGTACGACCCCGTCTGGTCGCAACAGGCATGGGACCGTGCTTTCAGCTTCTTCGGTCGCTGGCTGCGATGACGCGCGGGATCCGATCCTGCCCCGGCGCAGCGATCAACCCGTGACCTTGATGCAGCGGGAATCGGCAAATACCCGCACTGAATCCTCGTTTGCGAGTCCTCGGCTTTCCTGATGTCCGCATCGGTGAAAGCTTGCGTCAGCGGTTCTTGCAATCCACATGACGTGACCGTTGCCCACAGCGCCCGCCGCAACTGAGACCGGAATCCAAGCAAATCCGTTGATTCTCTGACTTGCAAGAACCTCTCCCGGCGGTTGCGCGTTCATGTCGTACACCGTCACGACCATGACGTCGGCGTCATCGTTGAAGATTCGGATGTTCACCGTATCGTCGCTGGGAGCCGCGGTGGTCGGCAGCAGCATCAGCGAGAGGCTGAGGATGATGGCAGGCTGAATAAGGGTACGCATTTGGCCTCCAATGAAGCGAATTCCTATGTTCCGATGACCTAGAGTCGGTGCGCCGGGTTGCGGCTCGATTACGCCGGGTGCGGCGAGAATTACGGATGAAATGCGTCCCGACCCGACGGAACTGCTCCCGCCGCCGGCGCGGGCCGTTACCGTTGAAACTCCCGTCGGGCCGGGCGACATCGACGTGCAACGGATCTAACGCACATTGGCCGCCAGATCCGGACGACAGCCCTGTCGCCGGCGGGAGTGCTTACCATGTGGATTGTTGAACTTGCCCTGCGCCGACGGTACACGTTTATCGTGGTCGCGCTTTTGATCTTCATCATCGGTCCCTTGAGCGTGATGCGCACTCCCACCGATATTTTTCCCAACATCGATATACCGGTGCTGAGCATCGTATGGACGTTCAACGGCTTCTCCGCGAAGGACATGGCCGACCGCGTCACCTCTCCTGTAGAACGCGCGTTGACCACTGACGTTGACAACATCGAACACATCGAGTCGCAGACCTTGAACGGCGTCACGGTGATCAAAGTGTTCTTCCATCCCGGCGCAGACATCAATCGCGCGATTGCGGAGGCGGCCGCGAATTCGTCGTCGCTGCTGAAAAATCTCCCGCCCGGAATACTGCCGCCGCTGATCCTTTCCTACAACGCGTCCACCGTGCCGATTCTGCAGCTCGCCCTGACCAGCAAGACCTTGCCCGAACAACAACTGTACGACTACGGCAATAACTTCATCCGGACCCAGCTGGCGACGGTGCAGGGCGCGGCCGTGCCGCTGCCGTTCGGCGGCAAAGTTCGGCAAATCATGGTGGATATCGATTCGCGCGCCCTGCAGGCGCGCGGCCTGTCGCCGATTGATGTGGTCAACGCCGTCAATGCCCAGAACCTCATTCTGCCGGGCGGCACGGCCAAGATCGGTACGCTCGAGTACAACGTCAACATGAATGGCAGCACCCAGACGGTGGAGGCCCTCAATGATCTGCCGGTGACCACCTCCTCCGGCGGCCAGGTGATCTACGTCCGCGATGTCGCGCACGTACGGGACGGCTATGAGCCGCAAACCAACATCGTACGCACGAATGGCAACCGCTCTGCGCTGCTGCAAATCGAGAAGAGCGGCAGTGCATCGACACTCACGATCATCGCGCAAGTCAAGGCGATGCTGCCGCAAATCTCGGCGGGGCTGCCGAAGGCGCTCGGCATCCAGCCGGTGTCCGACCAGTCGGTGTTCGTCAGCAGCGCCGTCAGCGGCGTGGTGCGCGAGGCGCTGATCGCCGGCGTCTTGACCGGGTTGATGATTCTGCTGTTTCTGGCGAACTGGCGCGCCACGTTGATCATCGCCGTGACCATTCCGCTCTCGATCCTGACCTCGTTGATCGTGCTGTCGGCACTGGGGCAGACCATCAACATCATGACGTTGGGCGGACTCGCGCTGGCGGTGGGCATTCTGGTCGACGACGCCACGGTCGCCATCGAAAACATCAGTCATCATCTCGAGGCCGGCACCGAAAAGCGCGAAGCGATTCTCCTGGCTTCCGCGCAGATCGCCGTGCCGACCCTGGTCTCGACATTGTCCATCTGCATCGTGTTCATTCCGATGTTTCTGTTGTCCGGGGTGGCTCGTTATCTGTTCGTGCCCCTGGGAGAGGCCGTGGTCTTCGCCATGCTGGCCTCGTACTTCTTCTCGCGGACCTTGATTCCGACGCTGGCGATGTATTTGCTGCGCAGCGCCGCGCAGCACTCTGCGGACGCCGGTAAACCACCTGGCCCGTTCATGCGCTTTCAGCAGGGCTTCGAGCGCGGTTTCGAGAAATTCCGCGACTTCTACCGCGGCCGTCTGGAGTGGGGGTTGGCACGGCCCCGTGCTTTGGCACTCGGGTTCTTAGGCGTGTGCCTGGGTACCGCAATACTGGTGCCGTTCCTGGGCCAGGACTTCTTCCCGACCTCGGACACGGGAGAGATCCGGCTGCATCTGCGCGCCAAGACCGGAACGCGCATCGAGGAGGCCGCGCGGATCACGGACAACGTGGAGACGCGCATTCGTTCGCTGATTCCGAAGGACGAACTCGCCGGCATCCTGGACAACATCGGCCTGCCGGTCAGCGGCATCAACCTGACCTACGACTCCGCGTCGCCGATCGGCAACGCGGACGCCGATGTCCTGGTCACGCTCAATCCCAAACACAGGCCGACGGCGCAGTACGTGCAGACGCTGCGGACGGCGCTGAACAGCGATTTCCCCGGGGTGACCTTCGGCTTCCTGCCGGCGGACATCATCAGCCAGATTCTCAATTTCGGCCTGCCGTCGCCCATCGACATTCAGATCGTCGGCGCCGACGTGAACGGCAACCGGGCGGCGGCGATGAAGTTGGTGGCGCGGCTGCGCCAGGTGCAGGGCCTGGTCGACTTGCGCATCCAGCAGCCCGATGACGCGCCTGCGATCAACATCGATGTAGACCGCTCCAAGGCGATCAAGGCCGGTTTCCAGCAACGCCAGATTTCGCAAAACCTGCTCATCGCATTGTCGGGCAGCTCACAGACCTCGCCCAATTTCTGGCTCAATCCCAAGAACGGGGTGAGCTATCCCCTGATGACCATGACGCCGCAATACACGGTGGATTCGCTGGACGCGCTGCGCAATATTCCGCTTGCCGGTACCGGCGCCGGCGCCGGTCCTGGTGTGGCTGCCGCTGCCGGCACGGCAGCGGGCGCAAGCCCCGGCACCCCTGGAGCGGCACAGTCGCAGATCTTGGGCTCGCTCGGCACGCTCGATCGCGGCTCGCAGGAGGCCGTGGTATCTCACTA
>JAXDQI010000107.1:0-4355 GCA_034667965.1 Gammaproteobacteria bacterium | reverse complement strand
GCAACGCCGGACTAGCACGGCTGACTCGGCGCCTCGAATGCCAGCTTCGCGGCGCGAAACTCCGGCAGCCTTTCGCAGCGCTCGGTCAACCCGGTCAACCCCGGATAGGCCCCGGCGCTCCCGACTCCCAGGGCATCGCATAACAACGTGAACACGCAGCTCGTGGTGATATCCGCCTGCGTCATGCGCTCGCCGATCAGCCAACCAGGCCGCCCCGCGGCCGCGCGCTCCAGTTCGGCGAGCGCCCCGTGCATCTGCACGCGGCACCGATCGACCCACGGCTCATGGCGCTTCTCCTCGGGACGAAACACCCTCTCGTAGATTTGCAGCACGCCTTTTTCCGCGGCGCCGATGGCGATGGACATGGCGCGCAGCGCCTCCCGGCGATCCCGGCCCGCCGGCGGCAACAAGGCCCGAGCGGGGCCCACCAAGTCGTCCAGGTGATCCAGAATCGCCGCGGACTCTATCAACGCCTCGCCGTCGTCCAGCACCAGCGTGGGGACGCGGCCCAAGGGATTGAACTCGCGAATCAGGTCGAAGTCCTTACCCACCGACCAACTACGGTGCTCGAATGGAATCTCGAGCAAATTCATCGACACCGCGACGCGACGGACGAAACACGAGTCAAACATGCCGATGAGGATCATTCAACGCTCCCAAGAGCACGATTAGTGCCCGCCTTTGACCAATAACCCGGTAGCCGCTAGGGCCTCCGCCATTTCCCCTTCGATTCTCTCGGCCTCGCCTCGCTTGATGTACTGCAAGTGCAGCGTCGGCCCGGTGAGAACCTCGAGACCCCGCTTCAGCACGCTTCCCGCCGCCCGGATCCCCGCCTTGTGCTGATCGAAACGCTGCGCCGGAGTGTACTTGCTCATGCCCACGTACACACCGTAAGACCCGGCGCGGCTGTCCTCGTAGTCCAGCAACACCAGGTAAATGTTCGACCGACCCTTGCCGTCCGATTGAAAACGCCATGCCACGTCGTACACCGCCGGCAGCCACTCGATATAGCGCATGGGCAGCCAGTCCGGAATGGTGGCCGCGGCCCTGGCCCACAATCGCTCGAGCGCACGCTCGATATTAACGGCCATCTCGCCGCGCATCCAGAGCTCGTGAACACAGTGCGCCCCCTCCGCCCCGTCGCCCCGAGCGAGGGCACGCTCGAAGCGCTTGCCGATCTCGGCTTGACCCAGACCTTGCAAGGGCCTGGTGCTGGGCGCGGGGTTAGCGACTACGGTATCCAAGTAAGAAGATAGTAACTTCCTTTCGACGGGCGTCAACGCGATAGACGATGCGAAACCTGCCATGGCGCAGGCGGTACCGGTCGGCGTATCCCGGCAACGACTCGACTCCGGCCGGCCGAGGATATCCGATCAAACCTGCGACCTTGAAGCGCAGCGCGCGGCGGTCGCGGTGGGGTTCGACCCCCTCCATCGTGGCCGCCACTGAAGCCTTGAGAAATACCTTATATGCGACCACGGCGTCCTATATCCGGCCGCGCCGTCGCAGACCGCAGATGAACGTTTCAAAAGACACATTTGGCTCTTCGTCATGAAGCAGAAAGGCGTCAAGATCGGCCGCTTCGTCCGCGAGCGACCGGCGAATCGCCTCGTTGACGATTTGCGAGATCGACGTACCGGTTTCCGCGGATCTCAGCCGCAGAGACTTATGGATGTCAGGCGAAAAATAAACCGTCGCCCGCGTGTACTTGCCGTTTTTTTTCATGACGTTCTGACGTTGTAAAAAATCATGACGTCAGAACGTCATGATTTTAAACATAGGGCCACCCCGAATCGCTTGAACGCAGTCAGGGAGTTCGATGCGCATCGCCCGCCCACCAACGGATTTCGCCGACGCATGGGTCCAGCAGTTGATCGACTCCAGGGACGAGTCCCATGGTCCGCAGCAGGGCAAAGGCTCGAATCTCGGTAGCCGGAAACGCGTCTTGAAGGCGCGCCGCCGCCGCAAACAGCGTCCTGCCCTTCGTCACGACGTCGTCGACCAGCACCACCTGCGGTGGCGGCGCAGTGGTCCCCTCGATGGCGAATGAGTGGTAGTGGGTTCCCACGGAAGGTCTCGATCCCGGGGCAGCGGTCGCCGACTTGCGTACCGGCCAAATGCGGCGCAGCCCGTTCCATATACCGCCACCCAATCCCGCCTCCACCATTGCCGTCGCCAGATGCTCGGCCACGGTCATGGTGCCGGCTGCCGTCCTTGCACTTCCCGGTACGGGCACGAGCACGTGATCGGGGCAGACAAACCCGGCAAGGGGCGAATCATCGACCACCTGCTGTTGAACGCGGAAGGCGTACTTGACGATGAAGTGCGCATCGCCGGCTTTCAGCAATGCCCGAAGCAATCGCGACCTCTCGCATGCGACGCCGGAACCGCACGGCGAATAGACGTAGCACGAGGCAAAGGTGATTCGGGTGATCATGCGATGCCGGCGCTACCGCGACAGATGGTCGTCATCGAGCCGGTCTCGTGTTTGCCGGCCAGCCGCTGCTGCGGTGTTCGGCGATGGGGCTTTGGACGCCTCCTGTCGCATCCGCAGCCAGTCCTCCCGCGCTTGGCGCCGGACCTCCTCGAGCGACTTCGGTTTGCCGATTTCGGGAGGGGACGCGACAGCCGCAGCAGCGGTCGTGGTCGTGGTCGTGGTCGTGGTCGTCGCAGCGGTGGTAACGTCCCGTTGCAACCGGGCCTGGATACGCGCCTCGTAGTCCTCGCGCAAGCGCTCGGCCTGTGCACTTCTATATCCGTGCCGTTCCATTTCGAACGCGGCACGCGGGATGTATGGGTATGGCTCGCGATCGATTCCCTGCGCAGCGAGGGTGCGGTGATCGACTCGTGCATCGACGTGCGCATCGCGCAGCGCCTCATTCGTAACCGTCGCCCAACGTTCGCGTACGAATAGAAGTTCCTGGATGCCAGGCGCCAAGCCCAACGCGTGACGCTTCGCGTCGTTGAATTCCAAGCTTGTCTTGGCGGTCAACCCCTGAGCCGTGATCTCGCGGGTCGTCGCAAGCAAGTGCGCATGAAAGTTTCGCGGGTCGCTGCCGGGGAAATCGCGCGGTGCGTGGACCGCCAGATCGAGAGCGAATCGATACCGCTCGATGAGTTCTCGGGAAAAGCCGCGAACCAGCTCGAGACGCTGAGCCGGATCGAGTTCGACCGGAAGGGCCACGAGATACTCTCGCGCGACGCGGGCATTGATGCGGGTTTCGGCGCTTTCGGCAGCATTCCAAAGCTGCGACCGGTCTCTCGCCCAGCTCATGTCCGCATCGCCGAGGCTTCGCGGCAAAATGATTTCCGTGTGCAAGACTCCCGGGCGACCCCTGTGATCGTACGTCCTGCCGGTACGGTCATCGTGTATTCTCTCGCCGGCCCGATACGCGGCGGCACTGAGCGCGCTGCTTCCGCCGGATCGGCCGAACGTCTGGAGATTCAGATAATAGACGGCCATACACGGCTCACCCGCGATCCATGGCGCTGAAGTACTGCGGTTCATAGGAATATCCCGCGGCGGATGTCTCGAATGCCTCGTCGACCGCCGCGAGCCGAATGGCGGCGGCGGTCGATTCGCTGGTCGGCGAGAACGCCCCCTCGGGTTCGCAGAATAATTCATGATCGTCCAATCGGGAACCGCACCTGCCGCAGTGGTTCGCCCAGTACGAGCCGGCAGCAAGGGCTCCATCCCCACGTCGATACGAGGGAAGGTGCTGATTTAATCGGTCCTGAATGGCGGCAGGTAGGAAATCGATATAGAACAGAAACGCATTGTGATCCGCGACGCTCCAGGCGGACACTTCGTCGTCGACGTCGAGAGTTTCGTGTCCCGGCGGTACGGCGAGCGCAACCAAAGCGGTCGGCGAACCGCAGTGCCAGCAAGTGGAAACCGTCCGTGCAATATAAAAGCGCGAGGATCGGATGTTGATTTCATGCGATGCGTGCGGGCTTGGCATAAGGGGACTCCATGGACTTAAGAGAATCGATGGCGGCCGCGGCGAGGTGCCCTGATGGCAACCTTTCGCCATTCCGGAGCGGACGCCAATTTGAGGTAACCGCAGAGATCGGGAAGCTGCTCGATCTGCGATGCCATGACGGCGGCCTCCGTCACGTGTTGTTCACTGATATTTTTCGAGCGCCGCGAATTTCGAACGGCCAATCCCGCCTCGCGATCGCTGCCCCGCGAAGCTTGTCGCCGAATGATCTCCCGTTCACCGATCAGTTTCGAGGCAAATTGCGACGTACCCCCATTTTCGCCCGACGAGCATCGCAGGATGAGGGAGTTGCCGCAGTTTTCGACGATGGTCTGCGCTGCCGCAGCGCCGTATGCCCCTGAGACCTGTGCGATT
>JAXDQI010000106.1:0-29624 GCA_034667965.1 Gammaproteobacteria bacterium | reverse complement strand
TCTCGCCGCGGACGATCCTCAAGCGCCAGATCGAGCGGGCTCGAGCCGCGGGACTGACGGTCAAGGCCGGCTCCGAGTTCGAGTACTACGTGCTCCGTGATTCGTGGCAGGACATCGCCGACAACGGCTACGCGGTCCCGAGGCGCTTCGGGACGTACAACGAGGACTACCACCTCCTCCAGGCGACGAAGGCCGAGCCGCTGCATCGCCTCCTCCGGAACCAGATGACGGCCGCGGGCGTGCCGATCGAGTTTTCCAAGGGCGAGGCCGCTCCCGGCCAGCATGAGGTCAACATCCGCTACGACCACGTCCTCGAATCGGCCGACCGGAGCGTGATCTTCAAGCACGGCGCGAAGGAGATCGCGTACCTCAACGGCTGGGGCATCACGTTCATGGCGAAACCGGACCATACGTGGACGGGCTCGTCGGGCCATCTCCACATGAGCATCTGGGACGAGGCCGGCGAGAAGCCCCTCACGAGCGACCCCGCCGCGGACCTGCCCTACGGGATGAGCAAGACGTTCAGCCAGTTCGTGGCCGGGATGATGTCGCTCTCACGCGAGCTCGCGGTGTTCATCGCCCCCTTCATCAACAGCTACAAGCGCTACGCGTCGCTGTCGTGGGCGCCTGTCAACGTCGTCTGGGGTCGTGACAACCGGACGACGGGGTTCCGTCTCGTGGGCACGGGACCCGGCCTGCACGTCGAGAACCGCTTTCCGGGTGGCGACATGAACGCCTACCTGACCTACGCGATGGCAGTCGGGGCCGGGATCTACGGGATCGAGCACGGCCTGAAGCTCGGGCCCGAGTTCAAGGGCAACGGCTACGTCGCGAAGGGCTTCCCGCGCATGCCGCGAGCGCTCTACGAGAGCATCGCCGAGCTCGAGCGGTCCAAGGCGGCGGTCGAGATCTTCGGCCAGGACGTCGTCGACCACTACCTGAATGCGGCACGGGTCGAGCAGGAGCTCTACGACTCGGTCGTCCACGACTGGGAGCGAGAGCGCTACCTGGAGCGAGGATGAGCGAGGAGCCACGCATGCGGCTGCAGGACAAAGTGTCGATCATCACCGGCGGCGCCAGCGGCATGGGGCTCGGCATGGCTCAGGTATTTTCGCGCGCCGGGATGCGCGTGATCATCGCCGACATCCGGCAGGTCGCCATCGATGCGGCAATGCGGGAGTTTCCGGCGAACAACGCGGGCGTGTTCGGCGTGCAACTCGACGTCGCCGATCGTGCTTCCTATGTGCGCGCAGCGGACGCGGCAGAGGCGCGCTTCGGCAAAATCCACGTGCTCGTCAACAATGCCGGCATCGGCATCGTCGGATCCCTGTTGACCGCGACTTATGCAGACTGGGATTGGGGGCTTGCGGTGAACTTGGGCGGCGTCATCAACGGAATACAGACCATCATGCCGCGCATCCGGCGTCACGGCGAACCGGGTCACATCGTGACCACTTCGTCCATGAGCGGCATCTTCGCGGCGGGCCTTGCGGGAATCTACACCACGGCGAAATACGCCGTCGTCGGTCTCATGGAATCCCTGCGGCCGGAACTCGAGCCGCTGTCGATCGGTGTCTCGGCATTCTGTCCGGGTCTCGTCAACACCAACATCGGCGACGTCGACAAACTTCGGCCCGACGAATATCGCGACTCGACCTACAGCCGCGGCGCCGCCGACCGCGCCGCATTCATGCGCGAGAAAATATTTCCGCACGGCATGTCGCCCGTCGAGATCGGCGAGCGCGTGCTCGAAGGCATCCGGCGCAACGACCTGTGGATCTTGACGCATTCCGAATATCGCGAAGGGGCGCAGCAGCGCTTCGATGCCATCCTCGCGTCGTTTCCCACGGATCCGGCCCCGCCTGAGCGGGTGACGGCCGAGGCGATGGTGGTGCGCAACCCGCTGTTCGCGGCGGAGCGGGAGCGCCGGCTGGCACGGAGTCAATCGACATGAAAGAGCTGAAGGGGCGAGTCGCGTTCATCACCGGCGGCGGCAGCGGCATTGGATTCGGCATCGCCAAATGCGCCGCGGAGGCCGGAATGAAAGTCGCCATCGCCGACGTGCGGCCCGATCACCTCGAGCAGGGGCTTGCGAAGCTGCGTGCGGCCGGCGCGGACGCGCACGGAATCTTGGTGGACGTCGCGGATGCCGGGGCGGTGGAGCGCGCGGCCGAGGAGACCATCAAGGTCTTCGGCAAAGTGCATCTGGTATGCAACAACGCGGGCGTCAGCATCTTCGGCCCCATGGATGCCGCGACCATGGACGATTGGCGGTGGATGATGGGCGTCAACGTCGACGGCGTGATCAACGGAATCCAGTCGTTCATGCCGCGGCTCAAGGCGCACGGCGAAGGAGGTCATATCGTGAATACGGCGTCGATGGCGGGCCTCTTGGTGGGGCCGGGCATGGGCCTCTATTCGGCATCGAAATTCGCGGTGGTCGGATTGACTCTCTCGCTGCGCTACGATCTGGCGCCGCACGGCATCGGTGTGTCGGTGCTGTGTCCCGGGTTCGTCCGCAGCAACATCCACGAGGCTGTGCTGTCGCGCCCCAGGAACCTGAGCGCGACGGGATATCCGGTGACCGAGGCCGACATGAAGCGCCTCGACGGCTTGCTGTCGGTGGGGATGGACCCGGCCGAAGTCGGATCGCATGTCATCACCGGCGTGCGTGAAAATCGGCAGTATATTTTTCCGCACGCGGAGTTCCGGGACGAACTGAACGCGGTCCATGCCGAGTTGATGGCGGCGCTTCCGGATCGCGAGCCCGAGGCTGCGCGCATGGCGGCTGAAGATTTCCGGCGGCAACGCAAGGCGGATGCCGCCAAACTCGTCAAGAACTTCTGAATTGCGCATGGCCACTCCTTTGTCCACAGGCGGCGTGAACCCACCCAGCGACACGGCGCCGGCAGCGGTGCCGGCGGCTGATAGGCCTTGGCCGTCGCGCGGCCGCGCGTGGTATGCGGTGTTCGTGTTCGCCGTGGTGCTGTGCGTGAACTTCCTCGACCGCGGCATCCTGCCGTTGCTGGTGGTCCCGATCAAACGCGACCTGGGCCTCACCGACACCCAGATCAGTCTGCTGATGGGCTTTGCCTTCGTCATGTTCTACGTGATCCTGGGATTGCCGATCGCGCGCCTCGTGGACCGAAGCAGCCGCCGCAGGATCATCGGCATCGGCGTTGCGCTGTGGAGCGGCGCCACGGCCTTGTGCGGTCTTGCGCACACATTCGTGCAGCTGTTCTTCGCCCGCATCGGCGTGGGCGTGGGCGAGGCGTGCACCGGACCGGCGACCTACTCGATGCTCGCGGACCTGTTTCCCCGGGAACAGCTGCCGCGTGCCGTTTCGTTTCTCAACTTCGGATTCATCGCGGGCATCGGGTTGTCGGCCATCATGGGCGGCGCCGTGATCGGTGCTCTCGAACATTTACCGCCCGTGGTGCTGCCGGGCATCGGAGAGCTCCGCTCCTGGCAGTTGACCTTTCTCGTCGTGGGACTGCCCGGCCTGCTGGTGGCACTGCTCCTGGGAACGGTGGTCGAGCCCGTCCGGCGGGACCTTGCCGCGGCAGGTGTCGGCGGCATCGGAGGTGGGCGTTCCATACCCGTCCGCGATGTCGTGCGGTATCTATGGGTCAACCGCGCAGTCTACGGGCCCATGTACGGCGCACTGGCACTGCAGTCCATTCCTGCGCAGGGCAATATCAGTTGGGGACCGACGTTCTTCATCCGGGTGCATCACTGGACGCCCCGGCACGTGGGCCTCGCTTTCGGCACGGTGACGCTGGTGGTCGCACCGTTCGCGTTGATGGCGGGCGGGTTCCTCGCGGAGCGTCTGGCGAAACGCGGCTACGACGATGCGAATCTGCGCGTGCAGCTGCTGGCGATCTGCCTCTGGATACCAGGCGCGGTGCTGATGCCGATGATGCCCACGCCCACGCTGGCGCTCGTTGCCTTCGGCGTTTCGCTATTCTTCGCCATGATGGCTCCGGGCCCGCAGAACGCGGCGCTGCAGAGCGTCACGCCGAACCGGATGAGGGGCCAGGCGACGGCATTGTTCCTGTTCGTGTTCAACATCGTGGGCTTCGGCTGCGGGCCCACCGTCATCGCCTTGATAACGGATTTCGTCTTTCACGACGACAGCCGCGTCGGCAGCGCTCTGGCGCTGGCCACGGCCATACTCGGCCCGCTGTCCGCCGGGGCGGTCTTTCTCGGGCTGAAGCCGTATGGAAGGTTGATCGCAGCGACTGCGGGAAAGCACTGACCCGCGCCCGGCGCGTGTCAGGCGGCGGGTCTGCGGCGTTGCCCTTCGGGGAGGCGTCTGGGCTTCTCCGTCATCGATCCTGCCTCCGCGGTTAAATCCGCGGCAACGTCATAGCGGGCAACCAAGGCCGCGAGAGTTGTGGCTTGACCCACAATCGATTCACTGGCCGCCGCGGCTTGCTCCACCAACGCGGCATTCTGCTGCGTTGCCGCGTCCATCTGTGTGACCGCGTTGTTGACCTGCTCGATGCCGATCGCCTGTTCCTGGCTGGCCGCCGCAATCTCCGCAATCACGTCCGCCACGCGCTTGACGGCCGCGCCGATGTCGCCGAGCGCCTTCCCGGAATCGCCGACCAATTTGCTCCCTTCCTCCACTTTGATCACGCTGTCGCTGATCAGTGTCTTGATTTCCTTTGCTGCCGTTGCGCTGCGACCCGCCAGATTCCTGACTTCGCTCGCGACCACGGCGAACCCGCGACCATGCTCGCCGGCCCGCGCCGCTTCGACCGCCGCGTTGAGCGCGAGCAGATTGGTCTGAAATGCGATCTCATCGATGACTCCGATGATGTCCGAGATCTTCTTGCTCGCAGCATTGATTCCGCCCATCGCCACGACCGCGGAGTTGACGATATCGCCACCCCTCTCCGCCTGCGCGCGCGCCGCAACGGCGAGTTGCCGTGCTTGGCCGGCGTTATCCGCCGTCGCCTTCACGGTGCTGGTCATCTCCTCCATGCTCGAGGCGGTCTCTTCGAGGCTCGAGGCCTGCTGCTCGGTCCGCCGGCTGAGGTTCGTGTTGCCCTGCGAGATCTCTTGGGCGCCCAACTGGACTTCGCCCGCGGCGCGCTTGATCGCCGCCACCACCTTCATCATGCTGTCGATGAGCGCGTTGACACTGACCGCGAGCGACTCGATCTGGCCGCTCTTGCCCGCCATGCCGATCCGCCGTGTCAGCTGACCGTCGATTGCCGACTGAACGACCGCCTGCGTCTCATTGACCGCGACGTCGAGAGCCTCCTTCATCTGGAGTTGATCGGCCTGCATCTTGATTTGATCGGCTTGCAACTTGACCTGATGGGTCACGTCACTTGCATACATGACTATCATGTATGGTTTTCCGTCAACGCCCACGATGGGGTTGTAGCTCGCCTGCAACCAAACCGCTCGGCCGCCGTGCCCAACTCGTTGGTACTGGTCCGCTTGATATTCGTCTCGACGCAGCTTGTCCCAGAACATCCGATACTCCGGGCTCGACCGATGGGCCGGCTCCACGAACATGCTGTGATTCTGGTCCTTGATGTCGGCAAGACTGTATCCCATGGTCCGCAGGAAATTGTCGTTTGCCGACCGGACCGTGCCATCGAGACTGAACTCGATCATCGCCTGCGACTTGTCGATCGCCTCGATCTTGCCCTTGGCGATCGTCGCACTCTGTTGATTTTCGAGGAGCGCATCCTGCATGGCCTTCAGAGCCGATAGCACCTGGCCGGTCTCGTCGGTGGAATGTACGTCGATGGCGCCATCGAAACGTCCCCGCCGAAGCTCGTCGAAATGTGCAATGACCCTCTTGAGCGGGGCCACCAGGGCGCGCGTGATCATGATCGCAAGGACGGCGGCAGCGGCGGCGGCGAGACCGAAAAGCGATAGCAGCGTGGTGAGTGTGCGCCCGTAACTGCTATCCAGCGCTTCCGTTTGTGCCGCAATTTGCGTCATCTGGAAGGCGCGAAATTTGTGCAGCGCGTCAACGTAGGCGATTTGGCCCGGCAGTGTCCGCGCCAACAGCGTCTCTTTGGCTTCCTTGATCTGCCCCGTGGTGACCACGCGCAGAAACTCGTCCTCCACCGGGACATATGCGGTGCGAGCGTCCAGTACCAGCTGAAGGGCAGTTTTTTCTTCGGTCGTGACCGCCGACGCAACCAGCAGCTTCCGGTACCCCTTGCGCTTTTCCTTATCTTCCATGACGGCATCCAGTTCTTTCTGGATCTTCTCTTTGTCGTCTAGTATCAGCATGTTGCGCGTATGGCGCGCTGTTTCCAGCAACTGGATGATCCAATTATCGGTCAGTTCCAACTTGGGCACGACATCGTTGGTGAGCCCGTGAACTTGATGCTTGAAGTCCGTCAGGCGAAGAATGCTGATACCCAACGCACCCCCGAAAATGATCGCCATGGCGCCAAACGCCAAAAAGAGGCGGGCCGCGACTCTCAGATTTCGAATGTTCATAGGATGCTCAGTGCGATGTGCGCCGACCTTCAAGGCTGTCTACAGAGGGAATGCTTCTCCCCTGTAGAGACGGCCGGTGACGCATTTTCTTAAGGGCGACCCGGTCGATTGGGGCGCCGCGTCACGGATCCCGCGAATTACCGCACCACGAAGTAATGAATGCGGTTGGCGCCGGGAATTTTCTCGGCAACACCGACGAACACGTGCTTGTTCATCCAGGCATGCGGGCCGTCGGGCGCGTCGAATTTCGGCGAAACGCGCATGTAGTACTCATCATCGCCCACCGTTTCGTTGCGGTTCATTTTTTCGGCGGCCTCGGGGGTCCTCGCCCAGCGGTAGCCGCGGTTCTGCAAATAGATGACGGTTCCGTCGTCGGTCTCGAGGAGATATCGGGCGTCGAAGTCGATGACGCCGTCGGCGCGCACCAGCGGGAAATCACCGCCCGACATCGGAATGACCTTGCCGCGGAGCATTGGACCTTCGATGGTGCCGCTGCCGGCATACACGGCGGCGCGCGTCATGCCGATGCTGGTGGGCTTGATCCAGCGTGCCCCGGTCAACTCGATGCCGATGGTGAATGCGTAGTCCAGAACGGGCTGAAAGGCGTGCTGCATGGTCGTACCTCCTAAAGTCCGAACACCCTTTCGGCATTCGTCTGAAAGAACGCCTTCTTGTCCTCCCCGCTCATCGTCATGGCGTCCTGGGCGGCCACCTCCTCGGGCTGGTACTGGTATGGATAGTCCATGGCGTAGAGAATACGATCCGCGCCCAACGTGGATTTGCAGAATTGAATCGCGGGTTCCCATGCGACGCCGGAGAAGGTGACGAAAATATTGCGCCTGAAGTAGCCGGAGATGGGCAACTTCAACGGCTTCAAGAACTCATAGCGCCCCGAGCGGATGCCGGCCGCATGCATGTAGTCGAGACGATAGGCCCAGTAGGGCAATGCTTCGCCGCCGTGGCCGACGATGAATTTCAATTTCGGGAACCGATCGAAGACGCCCATGACGATGAGGCGCAGCAGGTGTAGTCCGGTGTCCACGCCAAAGCCGTATACCGCTCCGTCCAACCCTCGCTCGAGCAGCGGGCCGATGAGTCCCTTGGACGGCCCCTGCGGATGCAGGTACACGGGTGTGCCCAAGGCCTCGGCGGCTTCGAATATCGGCCAGTACTTTTGGTCGTCGGTGTACTCGCCGCCCACGTGACCGTTGTGGATGACGGCTTTGAATCCCAGCGTGTGGCCGCGTTCGATTTCCTTGGCCGACCATGCGGGATCTTGCGGGGCGATCGCGGTCATGCCGATGAAGCGGTCCGGATGACGGCGGCAAGCCGAGCTGAGCTGGTCGTTGGCATCGCTTGCGTGCGCCTTGGCCTCCGCGGCCGCGAACACATGCGCGCCGGGCGCCGTGAGAGCGATGATGGCCTTGTCGATGCCCGCGGCATCCATGTCGCTCAAGCGCCGCGCGCCCATATCCTGCAGGCGCTCGATGATGGCGGTTGCGCGTGCCGAGGGCGATCCTGCGTAGAAGCCCCACAGACTCACGAATCCCGGATCGTCGAATCCTTCCGCGATCAGACGCTTATAGGCCGTCAGCACTTCCTTGGTGATGAACGCCTCTTCGGTGGCAATTCGCAAGTAACCTCGACCGCCGCCCGTTTTCAATCCGGTCATTGACTGTCCTTCGCTAAGGTGGGCAGCGTCGCTGCGCCTTATGCTTGGTGGATGGCCTTCAGAACCAGACAGGCTTCCAAGCCTTCGGGTCCGTCTTCAGATCCATGACCGGAGTCCTTCACGCCGCCGAACGGCGAATCGGCGCCGCCGATCATGGTGGTGTTGATGCCGATCATGCCGCTTTCGATGGCATCGCCCAGCAGCAAGGCGCGCCGTCCGTTCTCGGTAAAGCAATACGCGGCAAGACCGTAAGGAAGCCGGTTGGCTTGCTCGACGGCGTCATCGAAGGTTTTGAAGCTCCGCATGAGCGCGATGGGTCCGAAGGGCTCTTCGTTCATCACGCGCGCTTCGAGCGGCACATCGGTCAGCACCGTGGGGCGGAAGAAAAAGCCGCCGTGGTGCGAACCGCCGCCGCGCTCTCCGCCCGTGGCTATGCGGGCGCCGGCCTGCACCGCGTTGCTCACGAAGCCTTCGATGGCTTCGGGCCGCCGGGGGTTCGCCATCGGTCCCATGTTGCTGGCTGCATCCAGGCCGTCGCCCACTTGCAGCCTGCCCGCGCGTGCGGCGAACTCCTTCGAGAATGGTTCGTACACCCCTTCCTGCACGTAGAAGCGGGTGGGGGAGACGCACACTTGACCCGAATTGCGGAATTTGTGGGGCACCAGGAGATCGAGTGCCTTTCCCAAGTCGGCGTCGTCGAAAATCAGCACGGGGCCGTGGCCGCCCAACTCCATCGTGGTGCGCTTCGCGCCGTCGGCGGCGAGCTTCATCAAGTGCTTGCCAACCGCGACCGAGCCGGTGAAGCTCACCTTGCGGATGATGGGGGATGCCAGCAAATGCCTGGACACCTGATCCGGCACTCCGAAGACGCAGCTCGCCACCTCCTTCGGCAACCCCGCATCGAGCAGGCAGTTGAGCACCGCCAATGCGGAGCCGGGCGCTTCTTCCGGCGGCTTGATGATGATCGAGCAGCCGGCGCCGATCGCGGCGCCGAGTTTTCTCGCTGGATTGCCGATGGGGAAATTCCATGGGCAGAAGGCGGCGACCGGGCCCACCGGCTCCTTCATCACACGCGAGAGCGTGCCGGCCGGACGCACCAGCACACGGCCGTAGACGCGC
This sequence comes from Gammaproteobacteria bacterium, assembly GCA_034667965.1. GTDB lineage: Bacteria > Pseudomonadota > Gammaproteobacteria > Steroidobacterales > Steroidobacteraceae > Bog-1198. The sequence continues at coordinate 20,356 of JAXDQI010000106.1, read as the reverse complement.
TGTACCTCGCCCGCGTAGAAGTCGAACAAGCCGGCGGCCATCAGGAGCTCGCCCTTGGCCTCGGGCAGCGTCTTGCCTTCTTCCATCGTGGCGATCCGCGCGATCTTGTCGCTCCGCTCGCGAAGCAGCCGCGCCGCCCCTGCGAGTACGTTGCCGCGTTCCGCGGCGCTCCGCGCGCGCCACAGCCGGTAGCCGCGCGCCGCGGTTTCCAGGGCGCGGTCCAAATCGTCAGGCGTGGCCAGCGGCAGCTCGCCGATGGTCTCGCCATTGGCGGGATTCACGACCCGATGAGTCGCGCGGCCGGCCGTGCGGATGCGTTCGCCGTCGATGAACAGCGTCAAGTCGATGTCGTACCCATTCGCCATCTCGTCAGGCAATAGCGACTTTCTCGCGGCGATATTCCCGCGGCGTGACGTTGAACTTGGCGCGGAACACGCGTCCGAAGTGAGTGGGGCTATTGAACCCGTAATCAAATGCGATGGCGGTGACGGTACGGCCGCGCTGCGCGCCGGATTGGAGCGCCTTCGAACAGGCCTCCAGGCGGCGGCGCAGAATATAGCGCGCCACGGTCTCGTCTTGATCCGAGAACAGATGATGCAGGTAGCGAGCGGTCATCTTGCAGGCCTCCGCAATGCGCGTCGGCGTCAGATCCGGGTCGTTGAGATGCGCTTCGATGTAATTGACGATGCGGATGCGGTGCGCGGTGCCCAGCGAGGAACGATCCCCGAGCGCCTGCGGCACATCGGCATAGGCGGCTCCGATGAGGTCGAGGATGGCGACCGCGACTCGGGCACCGCTGTGCTCGTCGAGGCAAGTGTGGTACTCGCTCCAGTACTTGCGCAGCAGCTGGGACAGCAGCCCGCTGGTCCCGCGGCTTCCCGGCATGTGAATGGCGGCGAGCGACTCGGGGCACCCGACTTGGCGCCGCAGCATCGCATTCGGAATGCCGAGAACCAGCATGCGGTTCGCACCGTTGAAGACCATTTCGTAACGCCGCGTGCTGTCGCAGAGCGTGAAATCGCCGACGCGCAGCAGCGATTCGCGGCCGTCCTGGCGGCTGATGCTTTCGCCCTCGAGCTGCAAGTGAAGGAAGAACATCGCGTCCTTGGTGCGCGCCACGTGGGAGCGGGAATGACGCACGATCTGCGCGTCGGAATACACCTCCGCGAGACTCATGTCGCCGATGGTGCCGCGCACGATGGATCCGTTGAACACCCGGATGTCCGCCGGCTCGGAGACCAGCGGCGAGAAGCTCTCGCTGGCGCGATCGTTCCAGAATGCAAGCTTGCGGCGTGGGTCGAGACCAGCCGTCGAAAACGACTCGATGTATGCCATGCGTCAACTCCCCCGCGCCCAGCGGCAATCGACTTATTCTTTGGAACGAATCTTTTTGTGCCTTCAAGCCTACGCTTGTTCAGGAGATAGTTATACGAAACAATCAATTCGCCAAACCAATTCTTTTAACTTATACGTGCTATATAAATATCCTGGGTAACGCTCTTCCACGGCGGTTTTGTCTTGTCACACAAGAGACTTGATTCGGTTGTTGCTTGCCGGCAACGATTATTGTCCGCGGCCGCAGATCGAAGCTCTCTCTCCGTCGAGTTTTCGTTGCCGCACCACCGCTATATTTGCCGAGGGGACGAGCAGACGAGCGAGGCGAGAGGGAGCAGTGAAATTAACGCCACTCAGCGGTTACATGGGCTATGCCCTGCGCCGGGCGCAGAGCGTCATATTCGCCGATTTCAACCATACCCTGCGCGGACTCAACCTGCGTCCCGGCCAGTTTGCCGTGTTGGTGCTGATCGACCAGAATCCCGGAGCCAGCCAGTCGAGTGTGTCCGCCGCGCTCGGCATTCAAAAAGCGAATTTCGTGGCGACGATCGCCGATCTCGAGGGGCGCGGACTCGTGAGGAGGCGCAAGTCCGATCTGGACGGTCGCACGTATTCGCTCGGGCTGACCACGCGGGGGCGTGCCCTGCTGCAGCATGCTGCCGAACTGCAATCGCTGCACGAACAGCGTGTCATCGCGCATATCGGTTTCGAGGGGCGAAATCAGCTGCTTATGCTGCTCGAGCGCCTGGCCGAACTGCCATGCGAGCCGGTGAAGTAAACTCGAGCAAGTGAAGGAGATGGTATCGATGACGGACCCGCGCGAGACCCTTGCCTCGAGCAAGATGAGTGCCCTTCAGATCGCGGCCGTGGCCGTAACGATCGGTCTCAATGCCCTGGACGGCTTCGACGTTCTTGCGATCAGCTTCGCTTCGCCCGGCATCGCGCGCGAATGGGGCATCGATCGCGCGGCCCTGGGGTTCGTGCTCTCCATGGAATTGATCGGCATGGGCCTGGGTTCCATACTGCTGGGCGGCGTTGCGGACAAGGTCGGGCGCCGGCGCACACTGTTGGGCTGTCTGGTCGTCATGACCTCAGGGATGATCATGGCGACGCGGGCGAAGGGCGTGTACGACCTTTCGGTATGGCGGGTATTCACCGGTCTCGGCATCGGCGGAATGCTGGCGGCAATCAATGCCGTTGCGGCGGAGTTTTCCAACGACCACCGGCGCAGCTTGAACGTGTCCTTGATGGCCATCGGTTATCCCATCGGAGCGGTCGTCGGCGGATCCATTGCAGCGTTGCTCCTGAAACAAGGCGATTGGAGGATGGTGTTTCAGTTCGGCGCGGCGGCCACCGCGCTGTTCATCCCGTTGGTGTTGTGGCTGGTACCGGAATCGATTGCCTGGCTGTGTCAGCGCCAACCGGCCGGTGCGCTCGAGAGCGTCAATCGCAGCTTGGTCCGCATGGGCAGATCGCCGGTCGAGGCATTACCGGTGGTGTCCGCCGAAGCACGCAGGCGACCGGTCGCCGATATTTTCAGTCCCCAACTGCTGCGCGTGACGGTTCTGGTCACGCTTGCCTACTTTCTGCATATCACGACGTTCTATTTCATCCTGAAGTGGGTGCCGAAGATCGTCGTCGACATGGGGTTCACGCCGTCTTCGGCGGCGGGCGTGTTGGTATGGGCCAATGTGGGCGGCGCTTCGGGGGGCGCAGTGCTCGGCCTCCTGTCGATGCGCTACGGGCTGAAACATCTGACGATGGCGGTGCTGGTGCTGTCCACCATCATGGTCACCGTGTTCGGACGGGGTCAAACCAACCTCGCGCAGCTGTCGCTGGTGTGCGCCGTCACCGGCTTCTGCACCAACGCCGGTGTGGTCGGGTTGTACGGCATTCTGGCGCAGGCGTTTCCGACCTATGTTCGTGCCACCGGCACCGGATTCGCGGTCGGGACCGGGCGGGCGGGGGCGATGCTCGCGCCCATCATCGCCGGGTACCTGTTCCGCGGCGGCTATGGTCTGCAGTTCGTGGCCATCGCGATGAGCGCGGGATCGCTGATCGGCGCAGTCGCGGTGTGGCTGGTGCCGCTCAATTCGGCGCGCGTCGACTCCATTGTTCACCCCCAGCGGGAAGCTTCGATGCCCGGGACAAACTGGCGCTCGGGATGAGCTGTCTTTGCGGTGCCTAGTGCTTCGCGAACCGAGTCGCGTGCAGCGATGCGCGCAAGGTAGTCGGCGATTCGGGGAGTCGAGCGTGCGTTGACGGCCGTGGGTGCCAGATCCGGCAGCACACAGAGCATGGCGTAGGCATCGATGTCGGCCGCGGAAAAGCCGGGACCCGCCAGCCACGATCTCTCCAGCAGCGCCCTCTCGATGCGCGCGATGGGGGCCGCCAGCCGCTCCGCGACCGACTCGAGATATGCCGTGGAGTAGGTTCCATCCCGCATCGCGCGCCAGCCGGCTCGCCGTTCGACCGGCTCGATCGCGGCAATGCGGCGCTCCACGAGAGCCGGTTCGAGCGCCGACAGCTGCGGTAGCAGGTATTTCGCACAGCCCAATACCGGCACGATCGAGCCCAAGTGCGCGCCCAGATACTGAGCCCAGGCCCGAGCCTGATACGCATCATAGGGATCGGCCGGCATCAACGACGGTCCGGGCACCGATTCGGAGATATATTCGAGCATGAAGGAGGTGCCGGAAATGATCGTGCCGCCATCCACCAAGAGAGGCCCCTCGCGTTCCAAATGCAGGCTGGCCTCGAGGCCTGCCGGGAAATTCGCCGCAAATTGCTCGAAATTGGCCGCATCGAAATAGTGTGCTGTGAAATGCGCCTTCTTTTCCGCAAGCGCAATCAGCGGCTTCAAGAAAAACGTGTTGGGCTCGGACGTGTAAAGCTCAAGCACCGGGATTGCGCTCCAGGATCTTGATGCGCGCCGCCATTTGGGTGCGGCCCTTGGCCCAGGTCTCGCGGGCGGCGGGGCGTTCGTAGATGCGGCGCAGCCATTCCATGATGTACGGCGTCTTGGCGTCGTTGCAGTGGTCCGGTTGCGACAGCGGCAACGCGTAGCCAAGATTGAAACCGTTGATGTCGCCGAGCGAGTAGGCGTCGCCGGCGATCCACGTCGAACCCTCGAGGTGCCGCTCCAACGCGAGCGTGGCGAAAGTCACCCGCCGTTTCGACTCCGCAAGCTCCTCCGGAGAGAATTCGTTGAACAAGGCCTTGCGCCAGGCGATGCGCCGGGACTCGAGGGGTATGCGGTCGATGGCTGCACGAAGTTCCTCGGGGGGACGCTGGCGCGCCGCGGGTCCGATGAAAATGCTCCAACCAATCATGCTGAGCGACGGTGCAAAGTAGCTGTCGAAGAACCGCATCCACCACCGCATCCGCCATCGTGCGGCCGGATCCTGGGGCTTCAACGGCGGCCCGGGAAACGCCTCGTCGATATATTCCATCATCGGCGTCGACTCGGTGAACACGCGGGCGCCATGCACCATGGCGGGAATGGTCCCATCCGGATTGACGGCCAGGTAGTCCGGCTTGTGCTGATCGAACTGCAATAGATCCAGGTACCGGCTTTGATAGGCCACGCCTTTCTCGGCCAGGGTGAGCATGGGCTTGCCCGAATTGGCGTTCGGTTCCCAGTGATAGAGGGTTACTGACATAGGGCCGGTAGCGTGCGCGCCGCCCGCTGTTCCGGCTCGACGGTCGGGGAAACGCGACGCGACGGTTGGCGAAGAGCGGGCGTCCGTGGAAAGTCCGACCGGATAATGTTATGATCCATAACAAACTAATCGTGGGTAAGCTATGAGCCGGGCACCACTCCGAGAACCTGATACCGCAGACCTGGCCGATCTGGATCAGCAGGTCGGCTACGTTTTGCGGCGCGCGCAGCTGGCGGTGTTCGCCGACTTCATCGCCGGTCAGACCGGCGTCGTGGCGACCCCTGGGCAGTTCGCGGTACTCGCCGTGGTCGGCCGCAATCCCGGACTGAGCCAATCTCGACTGTGCGAACTGCTCGGGATCAAACGGGCCAACCTGGTGGCGGTCATCGATCACCTGGAGTCACTCGATCTGGTCCGACGGGACCCCTCCGTTACCGATCGCCGGTCGAATCGGCTGCAGCTGACGGCGGCCGGCGACCGCGCCCTGAAAAGGGCGATCGAGGATGAAGCCAGGCATGAGGCGCGCGTCACCCGGCTGCTGGGGGCCGGGGGCCGCGCGGCGCTTCTCAAACAGCTCGCAAAGCTGTGCGAGCTCGATTCATCGAGGAGTTTTCCATGAGTTCCAACATCGTGACAGTCACCCTCGACGCCGACATCGCCGTCGTCACGGTCAACAATCCGCCGGTCAACACCATCACGGCCGGCGTACGGGAAGGATTGTTCGCAGCGGTCGCGGACATTCGGGCACGCTCCGGCCTCGAGGCGGCAGTGCTGGTCTGTGAAGGCAGCACCTTCTTCTCCGGCGCCGACATCGCCGAATTCTCGGGACCGCCGAAGGAGGCCGAGTACCGCGACCTATTTCGGCAAATCGAGCAGCTGCCGATTCCGGTGGTCGCGGGAATGCACGGGGTGGTGATGGGCGGAGGCCTCGAGATCGCGCTGGCGTGCCACTACCGAGTGGCGGTTCCGGGCACCCGGTTTGGGTTGCCCGAGGTCACGCTTGGCATCATCCCAGGAGCCGGAGGAACGCAGCGCATGCCACGCCTGATCGGTGTCGAAAAGACCTTGGATTTCATACTCGCGGCACGGCCCGTGGATGTGGTGAGCGGCATCGCCTTGGGAATCATCGACGCGGAGCTTTCGGGCGACGTGCGGGCTGCCACCATCGCCTACGCGCGGCAGTTGTTCCGCGATGGCGCCGGTCCGCGGCGCACGTCGGACCGTCGCGTGGATCCGGCAACCGCGACGCCGGCCATCATCGAAAAGCTCACGGCGCAAGCGGCGAAACAGTACCCGAATCGGCAAGCGGCACTGACCGCCATCAAGGCCGTCAGCGCGGCCGCCACCCTGCCGTTCGAGGACGGGCTGCTGTACGAAACCGAGCTGGCGAACAGCGCCAAAATCACGGATGAGTCCAAAGCGTTGGTGCATGTGTTCTTTGCGGAACGAGACACGCGAAAGGTGCCGGGGCTGCCGGCGGATGCCAGGGCGCGCGTCATTACCAGCGGCGGCGTCGTTGGCGCCGGAACCATGGGCGGCGGCATCGCGATCTGCTTCGCGAATGCAGGACTGCCGGTCACCGTGCTCGACACCACCCGGGAGGCGCTCGACCGCGGCCTCGGCGTCATCGGCAAGACTTACGAGTCGATGGTCAGGCGCGGCCGGCTGACCGAGGATGAGAAGGCCAGGCGAATGTCGTTGATCCACGGCACGCTGAACTATGCCGACTTCGCCGGCGCCGACGTCGTGATCGAGGCGGTTTTCGAAAGCATGGAGCTGAAGAGCAAGGTTTTCCGAGCGCTGGATGAAGTGGCAAAGACCGGCGCCGTCCTCGCGACCAACACGTCGACCCTTGATGTCGCCGAAATCGCCGCGGCCACTCGCCGCCCGGAGGACGTCGTTGGGCTGCATTTCTTCTCGCCGGCGAACGTGATGCCGCTGCTCGAGGTGGTGCGCACCGATTTCACCGCACCGGCCGTCATCAAGACCGCCCTGGATCTGGCCAAATCGCTGCGTAAAACGCCCGTGTTGGCGCGAGTGTGCTACGGATTCATCGGCAATCGAATGATGGAAGGCTACGCCCGCGAGGCGGAGCGCATGACGTTGGAGGGGGCAACGCCGCGGCAGGTGGACGGCGCGCTCGAAGCCTGGGGCATGGCCATGGGCATTCTCGCCGTGTTCGACATGGCGGGTATCGATGTCGGGGTCAACGTGCATCGCGCCAATGCCGACCGCTATCCGCCCGATCCGTCGTACTATCAGGCGGACTTCGCGTTGCACGCGGCCGGCCGCCTGGGGCAGAAGAACGGCCGGGGCTACTACAAGTATGTGCCCGGGGATCGAGCCAGGCACGACGATCCGGAGGCCATCCAGATTCTCGCCGACACGGCCAAACGCTTGGGCGTTCCGCAGCGCCGACATTCCGAGGAGGAGATTGTGGAGCGTTGTGTGTTGCCGCTCATCAACGAAGGCATCCGCATCCTCGAGGAGGGCGTCGCCTCGCGCGCCGGCGATGTGGACGTAGTGTGGTGCGCCGGCTATGGCTTCCCACGGTACCGCGGCGGTCCGTTGTTTTACGCGGATGTCATCGGGCTGAAGACGGTATATGACGGCATTCTCAAGTATCGCGATCAATTCGGCCCCATGCATTGGGAACCAGCGCCTTTGCTCGCCCGTCTCGTCTCCGAGGGCCGCAGCTTGAGCGATTGGGATAGGGTACGTAATTGAACAGCCTTGGGGGGATTGCAGATGAAGACCGACGATTTGATTGCCATTGACGTACACACGCACGCAGAAGTGTCGTGCCGCCAACCCGCGGACGAGGTATGGCAGGCGTTCGAAGACGCCGCCTCCAAATACTTCAAGGCCGGCAAGCGTCCCACCATCGCGGAGACGGTGGCTTATTACCGGGAGCGCAAGATCGGACTGGTGATGTTCACGGTCGACTCGGAGCACGAGCTGGGGTCGAAGCGCATTCCGAACGAAGAGGTCGTGGATGCGGCGCGCGAGAACAGCGACATGATGGTGGCCTTCGCCAGCATCGATCCGCACAAGGGCAAGATGGGCGTGCGAGAGGCCCGTCGGCTGGTGAACGAAGGCGGCATCAAGGGCTTCAAGTTCCACCCCACGGTTCAAGGGTTTTTCCCCAACGACCGGATGGCTTATGGGCTGTACGAGGTGATCGCGGAGCACAAGCTGCCGGCCATTTTTCACAGCGGGCACTCCGGGATCGGCACCGGCATGCCGGGTGGCGGCGGCCTGCGGCTCAAGTACTCCAATCCCATTCACGTGGACGACGTCGCGGCCGACTTTCCCGACATGACGATCATCATCGCGCACCCGTCCTGGCCGTGGCAGGACGAGGCACTCTCGGTGTGCCTGCACAAGCCCAACGTGTACATCGACCTGTCGGGCTGGTCGCCGAAGTACTTCCCGCCGCAACTGGTGCAGTACGCGAACTCGCAGCTCAAGCGCAAGATGCTGTTCGGTTCGGATTTTCCCCTGATCGCGCCGGACCGATGGATCAAGGACTTCAAGGAAGCCGGATTCAAGCCCGAGGTGCACGAGTTGATCCTGAAGGAGAATGCCATCGCCGCCCTGCGCCTGAGCGGGTAGGCGCAAAAAAAAAGGCGACCGGATGGCCGGCCGCCAGTCGAGGATGACGGGAAATCTAGAAGTTCTTGCGGAAGGTCACGCCCCACTCGCGCGGCTCCGCCGGCTGCGCCGACATCTGCCCTTCACCGAAGGCGCGCAGGTCGAGGAAACTCTGATAGAAGTACCGGTTGGTCAGGTTGGTCACGAAGGCCGCCACCGAGTACCTGTGCTCTTTGTTGTCCCAGGTGAGACGACCGGATAGCAAACCCAAGCCGGGCGTCACAGCCACCGGTCCGCCGCCGGGCGCGTAGTTGTTCCAGTTGTTGTTGTAGCGCCTGGTCTGAGCGCTGAAATCGAGGCGCGGAGTAAGTGTGGATTCGCCCGCCGGAATCTCGTACTGCGCCCCCACGTTGCCCTTCCACTTCGAAATGCCCACGGCGAGGTCGCTGTAGCCGGGGTTGCCGTTGATGCAGTTCACGCCGGCGTTTGCGGCCGCTCCGAGTTCCTGGCATCCCACCGAATTGCCCAGATTCTTCCACTTGAAATCGGTGAGTCCGACATTCGCGGACAACTGCAGAGCCGCAATCGGGTTTGCCTGTATCTCGAGTTCAAAGCCTTTGATGTCGGCGCTGCCCACGTTTTGCGGCGCCGTGAACGGCGCTCCGGTCGCGTCGACCGTCTGTGAAGTAATGACCACTTGCCGGTACTGGCTGAAGAAAACGTCGGCGTTGACCCGTACCTTGCGGTCAAACCACTCGCTCTTCTCGCCGAGTTCGAACGAGGTGTTCTTCTCCGGCTTGAAGGACGTGAGCTGCAGGTTGGTGAACGGACGCGGATTGAAGCCGCCGCCCCGGAATCCGGTGGTGGCGGACACATAGGTCATGAAGTCCGGTGTCCACTGATAATCCAGGCCCACTTTCCAGTCGACGTGCGAGTAGCTGGTGCGAGCCTCTACATTCCGCAGATCGAGCGCCGGGCTCGGAATTGCGATCAGCGGGTTGTAGTGATTGAAGGTGTAGCTTTTGTTTTCCTTGGTGAACCGGACGCCGGTGGTCAGGTGCAACTGGTCCGTGAATGCGTAAGTGGTCTGCGCGAACGCAGCCTTATCCTGGGTCTTTGCCGGATCGTTTTGATTGAATGCCAATACCGGCTGTCCGAAGAACGGAAATCCGGGCGGGAAAAATCCGGCCAGGAAGTTCAGGTTGATGTGGCCGCGGTTCAGGCTGTAGCCGTCGAAGTAGAACAGGCCCGCAGCCCAATCGAGCTTGTTGTCGAACGCCTTGCCGGTGAGCTGGAACTCCTGGGTGAACTGATGATGATCCAGTAAATTGTAGGCCCATGCCACGCCCATGGGCGAATTGTCCTGGTCGTCCGAGAAGTCGCCCCAGTAGTCGCGGAAGGACGTGATGGACTTCAAGTGGACATCGCCGACGACGGTCCAATCCGCCACGTTGCTGGTGCCCCAGGAGTGGACGGTGTTGACCGCCGGATACGCGGTCTGCGTGTTCGGATCGAAGAAAGTGGAGTAAGTCTTGTAAGTTCCGGCGGTGACGAAGCGGCTGTCGTAGGGAATGCCGTACTTGGGTATCAACGTCGAGGCATTGAATCCGGCGAGCGCGGGCGACAGCGCGGGATTGGCCACCACCATTACCTCGGCGGCCGCTTCGCTGTTGTCGTCGTAGACGTCCGCCGTCAGGTTGTCCTCGAAATTGGTGCCCGGCACAAAGCGCAACTGCGCGCGCGCACCCTTCACATCGACGCCGCCCTCCCTGCCGATGACGCAATTGCCTTGCCCGATTGCCTGCACCGGCAGAGTGCCGGCCGTGGCCGGATTGGCGCAGGCATAGTCGATTCGCTCGACGTATCCGTTACGCTGCTTCGACATACCGGAGACGCGCAGCATCAATACGTCCTTGATCAGCGCCACGTCGAATGCGCCGCGAATCTCGCGGCGGCTGAAATTCCCTCCGGTCACCTCGACGTAACCGGTGTCATCGCCTTGCGGCTTTTTCGAAATCATGCGGATCGCGCCGCCGATCGAATTCTTGCCGAACAGCGTGCCTTGCGGACCACGCAGCACTTCGACCTGCTCGAGATCCAACAGATCGAACATCGAGCCGAACGTCGTCGAGAAATACACGTCGTCGATATACATGCCGACGCCCGGTTCAGCCGAGGCGAAGTTGAAATCACCTTGACCGATGCCGCGGATGAAGGCTGCGTTGGTCTTGCCGAACGCCGCGTTCGCTTCGAACATGGTCACGTTGGGCGCTGCATTGGAGACGTCCACCAACGACGTGATATTGCGTTCCGCCAGGGCCGATGCAGTCAACGCCGTAATGGCAAGCGGCGTCTGCTGCAGCCTTTCCGAACGGAATTCCGCGGTGACGACGATTTCTTCCAGGGCCCCGCTTTGGTCGGATGCGGGCTGTGCGACCTGCGCGTGTGCTGCGGTGCAAAGCAGCGCGAAACTGATACAGGCCGCGAGCGCCGCCGCGGGGCGCTCCGCAGGCTGCCGGCCCGTGTTGATCGACGGTGTTATTGATAGATGATCCATAAACTCCCTCCGTTAAGCTTGCTCGGTCGGGCATCACGGGCGCGAATTCGTTGGTACGCTCCGCTCTTGTCGCCTCGAGATTCTGACCCGCCGGTCTTCCGTTGCAGGTACGCTACAAGGAAGCCTGGGACAATGAAGCCAGTGTTGCTGATAGGCTAGGCGCCGCGCTCGTCCACTACGGACGGGAAAATAGACCATTAGCGCAATGGGCGAGGCTTGAGATAACGGGACGCTCGATGAAATCGGATCAGCTGCGATCGTGAGAAAAGCGGATACGGAAGCGATGTCCGATGACTCGGGCTACATTGGCGAGATCGACGACATTCTCGGATTTCATATCCGGTTGGCGCATGGCGCGACTTATCGTCATTTCATGCAGTCGTTCAAGTTTCTAGGGATGACCCAGAAGCAGGTGTCGGTATTGTGGCTGGTCGCGGATCATCCCGGGATCGCCCAGGCCGAACTCGCGAAGCGGTTGCAATTGGACCGGGCGACCGTCATGGCCATCGTCAATCGGCTGACGAAACGGAAGTTCCTCGTTCGAGGCGAGTCCGAGACCGACGGCCGCATGCAGACGCTCACGTTGCTGCCTGCGGGCGCGAAGGCGCTGCAGGACGCGAAGCGGGCGATTCGTGCGCACGAGCGGTGGCTCAAGGGCCGCTTCACCGCCAAAGAACTCCGGACGCTGATCGGGCTTCTCCGAAAGATCCACGGCTAGAATCGCGCGGCCGGCATTGCGCGGCCGGCATCGCGATGTCGCGACAGTCGGCGCCCTTATGCGAACGCCGCGGACCGGCGAAGCTCCTCGACGAATCCGACCGTCCCGGCCAGCGAGGCGAAGGTGAAAAAATGCACTCCCTGAATGCGCAAGGCGGGATCGGCGGCTTGTGCCAGCGCAATTTCCACCAGCAGATCCTCAGGTGTGCCGCCGGCAAGCATGCCCCGACGTTCCTTCAGGGCTCTGATCGACGCGCCGACGCCGCATATCATCGCGTACTTGAGGAGCGCGGCATGGCTGGCGGGTCCGGCCACGCCCACCCGCAGCGGAACCCGTACCCCCTCGGCGCGAATCTGTTTCGCCATCGCGATGATCGGGGCTGACTCGAAACAGAATTGACTGATCAGCGTGACGTCGAGATCGGCCTCGGCGGCGGCCGCGAGCTTCGCCGCGCGCGCCGCGACAAGATCCGCCGCAGGGATGCGCGGATGCCCCTCCGGGTACCAGCTCAGGGCGATCTTCCGGATACCGTGCTTACCCAGTAATCCGGATTCGAGAATCTGCACGCTGGAGCCGAAATCACCCACGGGCCGGTCGCGGTCGCCGGCCAAGATCAAGACGCGATCCACGCCGGCAGCGTCTCGTAGCCGTCCTAGCAGAAGATCCAAATCGCCGAGGTTCTTGATGTTGCGCGCGACCACATGGGGTACCGGCGTGAGTCCTGCGCGTTTCAGTTCCGCCGCCACCGCGATCTGGCGGTCCACCGGGTCGGAGGGTGGGGAGGCGATGAATATCTCCGCTCCCGGCTGCATCATCCGCTTTGCGGCGTCGATGGATTTGCGATCGCCCGAGGTGACCTCCGCCGAGTAGTTGCGGAGCAGATTTCGGAGGTCGGTCGCCGACCTCTCCGCAATTCCGCTTTCCATCAATTCCACTCCTCTTCCGCAAACGCGATTGTGCGGCGCCGCAGCGCGGATTCAAAGTTGTATGTTACACATACAATCTTTATATGCAACACATCCAATTATGTTAGCCTCCAAAAAAACGCCGATGGGCGGGCGGCGCCATCGAAATTGACCTGATGCATCGTCAACGACGGGAGTTCAACGAATGAAACCACGCAATCTGGAAGAGGTTCTCGAGGCCGCCGGCAATACGGTCGGCATGCTGCGCAATTCGCAATTGGGCGCCTACGTGTATCCGGTGGTCGCCCCGGAATTCTCCAACTGGCGCGATGAGCAGCGTGCCTGGGCGGAGACGGCCGTGCTGTTCGATCAGTCGCATCACATGGTGAACCTGTTCATCGAAGGTCCCGATGCCACCAAGCTGCTGTCGCACCTGGCCATCAATAGTTTCGCGGGCTTCGACGTCAGCAAAGCCAAGCAATTCGTGCCCTGCAACTACGACGGCCAGGTGATCGGCGACGGAATACTCTTCCACACCGAACCCGCCAAGTACGTCTTCGTGGGACGCGCGCCGTCCGCGAACTGGATCATGTTCCATGCCGAGAAGGGCGGGTACGACGTCAGCGTCGTCAAGGACGACCGCTCACCGTCGCGTCCCATGGGTAAACCCGTCATGCGCAAGTTCTACCGCTTTCAGATCCAGGGTCCGAATGCGAAGGGCATCATCGAGAAGCTGAACGGCGGCCCCTTCCCGGACATCAAATTTTTCAACATGGACTTCATCAACATCGCCGGGCGGAAGGTCAATGCATTGCGCCATGGCATGGCCGGCGCGCCCGGCTTGGAGATCTGGGGTCCGTACCCCGAGGGCGACGAAATACGCGCTGCGATTCTCGAGGCCGGCAAGGACTTCGGCCTGCGGCAGGTTGGCTCTCGCGCCTATGCGACGAACACTCTCGAATCCGGCTGGATTCCGTCACCGCTGCCCGCTGTGTACACCGGCGAGAAGATGAAGGCCTATCGCGAGTGGCTGCCCGCCGAGGGCTATGAAGCCACGGGAACGCTGGGCGGCAGCTTCGTGTCGAAGAACATCGAAGACTACTATCTCAACCCGTACGAATTGGGTTACGGTCCGTTCGTGAAGTTCGATCATGATTTCATCGGACGTGAGGCATTGGAGAAGCTCGACAAGCCCCCGCAGCGCAAAAAAGTAACGCTCGCGTGGAATGGCGAGGACGTGGGCAAGATATTCGCTTCGCTGTTCCAGCCAGGCACACCGTACAAGTACATCGATCTGCCGCTGTCCAACTACGCATCGTCCAATTACGATCGCCTGCTGGTGGGCGACAAGTTCGTCGGATTCTCGATGTTCACCGGATGCAGCTACAACGAGCGTTCCATGCTGTCGCTCGCGATCGTGGATACGGACGTCAAGATCGGCAACGAAGTGAAAGTGGTCTGGGGCGAAGAGGGAGGCGGTACCAAGAAAACCACCGTCGAACCGCATCGGCAGATCGAGATCCGTGCCGTCGTGAGTCCGGTTCCCTATTCCAAGGTGGCCCGAGAAGCCTATGCCGAGGGTTGGCGCACCGGCAAGGTTTGATCCGCTACGCCGTAGTCGCTCATCTGGTGCGTCTCGGCGTGTTGCGTCGCCGAGCCTCGAACCAGCCTGAGTCCACTGCGAACGAGCGATCGCGGCGCACCGCGAAATATTCGCGAGCTTCGCTGGGTAGTTCATCCAGCACGACTTTGAGCGCCTCGACGCGTGCGGGAGCTGTTCGGATGCGCGCCACCCAGCCGTCGAATTCCATTTGAACTTTCCAGCGATGCGCGCAGGCGGACGCGAAGTTCGCGGCTTCGAACATTCCGCGCCATTCGGATTCGCGGTAGTCGCGCACATGCGATAAGTCGCGCAGGATCTCGACGGTCTGAAGGACGGTGTCCATGAGCGGGTTTTCGGGCGCCAGCACGTCGATGACGACCAGCGTTCCGCCCGGTTTCAAAATGCGGGCGGCCTCGTGAACCGCCCCCAGCGCATCCAGCCAGTGATGTGCGGAATAGCGCGTGACCACCAGGTCGAAGCTCGTATCAGGGAAAGGCAATCGTTCGGCGGGACCCGCGCAGGTTTCTACTTGACCGTGGCCGCGCGCCGTGGCCTCGGCTGCGGTCACTTCCAGCATCTGCGCCGAGAGGTCGTACGCGACCACCCGGCTTACGCCGCCGCGCGCCAGCGCGTAGCTCGCATGGCCCGCGCCGCACCCTAAATCGAGAGCGCTCGAAATCCGCGATTCCCGCGCCAGTCCGGCGAGACGATCCAAATCGGCGCCGCTCGAATGCACCGGGCTCGCGAGATAGCGGGCGGCCGTCGATCCGAACTGCTGCACCGCTAAAGCGTGTTGATCCATGAGTCACCACAGGGAAGGAAGAAGAATCGTAGCGCGGCGGCGACGGAGCTATACTGAGTTAATCTCAGCAATTGCTGAAATCGGTGACCGAAAGCGCTGGAATCTTGAAGCCCGTCCCATCATCACTGCGCGCGGTGCAGGCGTTCGGAGCAGTAGCGCGCGCGGGCTCGGTCGTCGGCGCCGCCGGCGAGCTTGCCGTGAGCCCCTCCGCGCTCTCGCATCTCGTCCGCCAATTGGAGCGCCGAGTCGGCACGGCATTGTTCGTGCGAGCAGGCCGCGGGCTCGAGCTCACCTCGGACGGTGAGCAATTGGCCGCCGCGGTCGTGCCGGCATTGGCAACCATTTCGGAGGCATTGAGTGGGTTCGCACGACGCGGAACCGAACTGCGCATCAGCACGATTTCCACATTCGCGGTTCGGTGGCTCATTCCGCGCCTCAGCCGGTTTCAGTCGCGGCACCCGGACGTCGAGCTGTTTCTGTCCACGTCAACGCGCCCGGTGGATCTTTCGCAGGAGACCTTCGACTGCGCCATTCGCTTCGGCCGGGGCGAATGGAGCGGGATTGCGAGCGAGGCCTTGTACACCGAAGAACTGGTTCCCGCCTGCAGCCCGCAGTGGCGCGCGACGAACCGCATTCGCACCCTCAAGGATCTCCGGCGGGCCAGACTGCTGCACGCCCGTGCGCGGCGACAGGATTGGAATCGTTGGCTGACAGCGCAGGGGATCACGACGATCGACACCGACGCCGGACCTGTGTTCGAGACCCGCGACCTCGCGATCCAGGCTGCGATCGGCCAAATGGGTATCGCCATCGTCGATCCGCGCTTCATCGAGGCGGAACTCGCCGCGGGGCAGCTGATCGTACCGTTTGACCGGCGGCTGCCGCTGGAGACCGGGTACTGGCTGGTGTGGCGTCCGGGCCGCGAGCGCAGCCGGCCTCTCGCCGCCTTTCGGCGGTGGTTGGTTCAAGAGATGGCGGCACCCGCGCGAGGCGGTCCGATTCCCATGGATGAGGCGCGTTCAGGCCGCGAGAGAAGGTGAGACAGCGATGCCGGATGAGGAAAAGTCGAGGGGTGGGGACTACGTGCTGGTCGAGGGATACGCGCCTCATCATTACGAAATGGCAGGGGTTCTGTTCCGGGAGTATGCGGCCCAGCTCGGCGTGGACCTGTGCTTTCAAGATTTCGCGTCCGAATTGAATCAACTGCCGGTCATGTACGGAACGCCCACCGGCTGCCTGCTGCTGGTCATGCAGGGCGACCGGTCGGTGGGCTGCGGCGCCTTGAGGAAGCTGTCCGACGGCGTGTGCGAAATGAAACGTCTATATATTCGTAGTGAAGCGCGCGGGGCTGGTCTGGGCCGGCGCGTCGCGGAACATCTGGTGGAAAGGGCCGCAGCTCTGGGGTACGAGGCAATGCGCTTGGACACCCTGGTTGAAATGACCTCGGCGCAAAATCTCTATCGGTCTCTGGGATTTCGCGAGATCTCCGCGTACTACAGCAATCCCCTGGCCAATTCGGTCTATATGGAGCTTGCTCTCACACCGGGCGAAGCCGGGGCCCGGATCCCCGGCTGAGGCAGGCTTTTAAACAAATCGGCGGCTATTTCATACGAGCGCAGCCGCGCGGCATGGTCGAATATCTGCGACGTCAGCATGAGTTCGTCGGGTTTCGTGCGATCGATGAACGAAGCTAGGCCGCGGCGAACCGTGTCGGGAGAACCGATGGCGGAACAGGCCAACACATCGGCGAGCATGGCCTTGGCTGCCGGCGCAAGCTGAGTGTCGTATCCCGCCACGGGCGGCGGGAGCTGCGACGGGCGCCCGCTGCGCAGATTGACGAATGCTTGCTGCATGGAGGTGGCGAGGAGCCGCGCTTCGGAATCGGACTCGGCCGCGAAGATATTGAATCCCAGCATCAAATAGGGATGCGCGAGCTGCTGTGAAGGCCGAAAGCGAGCGCGATAGATTTCAATCGCCTGCATCATCATGGCCGGTGCGAAGTGGGATGCGAATGCGAACGGCAATCCCAGCGCCGCGGCGACCTGGGCGCCGAACAGGCTCGAGCCCAATATCCACAGCGGGACCTTCAGCCCGACGCCGGGGACGGCGATTACGCGCTGGTCGGGCTCGGCCGGCGAGAAATACTGCAGCAACTCGATCACATCTTGGGGAAATTGATCCGGATCCGTGGCGAGATTCCGCCGCAGAGCTTGCGCCGTCGTTTGATCCGAACCCGGGGCACGTCCCAAGCCGAGATCGATGCGGCCCGGGAACAAGGACTCCAGGGTGCCGAATTGCTCGGCGATGACCAGGGGTGAATGATTGGGCAGCATGATGCCGCCCGCCCCGACGCGGATGGCCGACGTTCCCGATGCTACGTGACAGATGACCACCGAGGTGGCGGCGCTGGCAATGCCGGGCATGCTGTGATGCTCGGCCAGCCAGTATCGGCGAAAGCCCCACCGTTCAGCGTGCTGCGCGAGATCCAGGGAGTTGCGCAACGAGCGGCCCGCGTCGCCGCCCAGGGTGATCGGGGAGAGGTCGAGTACGGAAAAAGGAATCATGGGATTCGCCTGGCTGTGGTCACTCGATTATTGGGAGACGCGGGCGGAACTCAAGGTTGCCGCGTGGCGGAGGGGCCGCTCGCTACGATGCGACCGGCGAGCAAGCCCTATCCCTTCGAGAAAGCTCGACTCTTCTTGTTGGCGGCCGCCGGTAAACTGGACTCAATCAGCGCATCGCGCTGCTTTCGACTCAAGCGCAGCGCGGACGCTTCCGCGAGCTCGTCCTCCGCGACCGTATCAGCCGGGATAGCCTGCCCGTTGGCGGGCTTGAACGGAAACAGCTCCGCGATCCTACCCGCCGAAACGAGTTCCAGAATCTTCGCTTCGCTCAAGGTGCTGAGACGCGTCACAGCCTCGACGACGGCCCCCAGGGTGGCCGGCGCCTTAGCATCTAACCGCATGAATTCACTCATAAAAACCACCTACCCAAGCATGCATTCCCCTACTATACTCCGGTCTTGGATACCCACCTAGCGACTCGCGTCCAGGGCGGCGGCAAGCGCTTCAGCCACGGCCTCATCCGCGTAAAAGAAGCGTCCATCATTGAGACGCCTGACTGCGGGCGGCAGTTCCGCCGCCCGGGGCAGCGTCAGCAGCCCACATCGTTCATATACCTTGGGCAGAACGTCTCCGCCTGCGACCGCCGCGTGCAGGCCCATGCGCCCTTTGAAGCCCGCGTTTTGACTCAAGATGATGGCGTTGTCCAGCAAGACGCGCGCGAGCGCCGGCGGGTGAGACAAGCCAAATTCGTTGGTGAGCACCCCCGCGTCCGCCGCACTCATGAACCACACGAAGTGCGCGTCGCCGGGGTGCGCCACATCGAGATACGGGTAATCCTCGATCAGTATCGACATACCTACGCGCAGGAAGCGGCCGTTATCCGTGCGCGCCCAGATCACCAACGGCCGGCAATACCGGCGCTTGGCCCGCTGCACGATATGGCACAGCGGCAGCAACACGGACCACGACCAGAACCGGTCCGCCCGAGTCGCGATCGGCGCATGCTTCGGACCCAGACGCGCGTCCCACCACAGCGCATCGCCCGCCGTCATATCCGTCACCCGAAGATCGACCGACCGATGACGGTCGACTTTACTCGGCGCAAACCGGACGAATCGCCGCGGTGCTTGGGTAGTCAACGCTCAACCTACGTCTCGAGTGATCTTCGCAGGCTACCGCAATGCATGGCCCCGCGCCTGCACTGCGTGTTTCAACGGATCCAGCAGCAACATTGTCAGCCAAGCACGATGAAAACGGGCCGCTAACACGCGCTTATACGTCTGGCCCCAAGCATCAGCCACCTCATCCGGCATCGCTTCAAGGCATGGTGGTGGCATCACCGGCCGAATGGCGGCGCGTTGCGCCTCAGCTGCGCGGGCTTTTGCCGACGATGTCCGCGGTCGCGTGCTTGAGTATCTCCGCGATGCGCTGCTGCTCGTCCCGCGGGGAACTCCAAATGTCCTCCATGGCCCGCCTCAGTTCGCGCACGGCTTGCATCAGCTCTTTGGAGCCGGACGCGGCGTCATCCGAGGAGGGCTCGTCGCCGGCCGCACCGGAATTCATGGCACGGCGTACGCGATCCATGCGCTCGCCAACCCGGTCGAACTGACCAAAAAGCGCGTCGGCCCGGGCGCGGTTCGCATCGAGGTGCGCCTGGCCGGCGTCCGTGATGTGGTAGAGCTTGCGATTACCCTCGGCCTCGATGATGGCGTAGCCGATTTCCTCGAGGTAAGTCAGCGCGGGGTACACCATGCCGGGACTCGGGACGTAGAACCCTTTAGACCTTTCGTCGAGTGCTTTGATGATTTCATAGCCGTGACGCGGCTTGTCGGCGAGCAATCCGAGGATGAGCAGCTGCAGATCCACCGAGGCAAGCTTCCGCCCCATGCCGAATGCGCGGCCGCCCATACCACCGTCCATGAAGCCCTTGCCAAACCGTCCGAGACCCCGGCCGCCGTGATGTCTACCGAAATGTACGTGAATACGATGATGCATAACTCTCCAAATGTGTTCTAAAACATATTGTAAAACGTATCTTAAGATATATATATCGTAAGATAGTGTCAAGTGCCGGGGAGGTTTACACCCGTCGGTGGGGCTTGAAGTGTGCGAAAGAGGCTCGTCTGGAGGCGAATACGATTCGTCTTGGGCAAAGAATGCGATTTGATGGCGACGTCGGACGATTTAGGCTCGACTTGACATTGACAGTGAGCGACTCCCGCTACAAAATACGCGGCTCATTTTGAGGAGGGGTACCCAAGCGGCCAACGGGGGCAGACTGTAAATCTGCTGGCTTATGCCTTCGTAGGTTCGAATCCTACCCCCTCCACCAGTTGGGTGAGGGTCGAGTGTGCCATTGGCGTAGGTATTCGTGCGGGTGTAGTTCAATGGTAGAACGTCAGCCTTCCAAGCTGATCACGTGGGTTCGATTCCCATCACCCGCTCCAAGTGGATGCGGCCCACGTAGCTCAGTTGGTAGAGCACGTCCTTGGTAAGGACGAGGTCAACGGTTCGATCCCGTTCGTGGGCTCCAGTTTTTATTATTTAAGAGGTACTTGCCGTGTCGAAGGGGAAGTTTGAGCGAACGAAACCGCACGTGAACGTGGGGACGATTGG
>JAXDQI010000105.1:0-11206 GCA_034667965.1 Gammaproteobacteria bacterium | reverse complement strand
CGCGCAGAATGACTGGAGTGGCGGCGGTCGTCATGACCAGCCAGCCGGTGTTCCAAGTCGTGCCCGAGGTAACGCAACTGGTTCCGTTGGTGGTCGCACACACGTCGATCTGCTGACCCTCTCTGATCGCTTCCGAGCGTGCGAATTGCAGGTCGCCGAGCAGGCCATTGATTTCGGTCGATGCGCGATTGGAGGTGGTGACGTAGCGAAACGAAGGCACACCGATTGCCAGGAGAAGTGCGATGATGCTGACGACAATCATCATTTCCACCAGGGTAAACCCCGGATTTCTCCGCAGTCGTCGTTGCACTGCGAGGCGGTGCGTTCTGCGGCGCTGCTTGGATGCCATGGAGATCATGGGGGTGACCATAGCGATTGAACCCTTCGTGAGGCTGACGACAGGCCGTCAGGATTTGGAAAATGAGACGTGGTTGGCAGAATGGCCGACCACACGACCATCCTAGTCGCGTGCGCCGACCGCACGGGGAAATTGCACTTGTACCCTGGTGCCGCGGCCGTCGGCTCCCGAATCGATGGACATCGAGGCGCCATAGAGCTTCGCAATTTCATCGACGATGGCCAAGCCCAGCCCACTGCCGTGTCCCGGGGAATTTGGTAGCCGATAGAACCGCTGCCGAACACGCTGCCGGTCTTCCTCCGGGATGCCGGGGCCGCTGTCTTCGACGGTGAGCAAGGGCTTGCCGTTGGTCCGTCCCACGCTGACGGTCACGCTGCCGCCGGGTGGTGTGTATTTCAGGGCGTTGTCGACCAGATTGCTCAGCAGGTCGTCGATCAGCGCCGGGTCGGCGACGATGGACGCCGGCTTCACGTCGATGCCTAAATCGATGTTGGACTGCAATGCGCGATCGAAGAATCGGGCGACGACCTCGCCGACGAGGGCGTCGAGCGCGACGGACTGATTCTTCGTGGCGATGTTCACCGTGGGATCGGCGCGGGCCAGGGCCAGGAGCTGGTTGGCCGAATGCGCCAGTTGGCGGATGCCCTCCTGCAATGTCAGCAGACGGCTTTGAACGGGCGCGGCCGCCGACTCCGCCAACAGCAGATCGAGCTGCGCCTGCAGACCCGTGATCGGCGTGCGCAGCTGATGCGCGGTGTTGGCGATGAACTGCTGCTGTGATTGCACCGACGATCGCAAGGTCGTGAACAGGCGATTCAGGGTCACCACGACCGGTGCGATTTCGCGGGGTACTGAAGACTCATCGATGGGCCGCAAATCCTGGGGCGAGCGTTCGGCGATTTCGTCGCGCAGCCGGTTCACGGGGCGAAGTCCCAGCTGAATTCCCACCCACACCAGCACCAGGGTCACATCGAGCTGCACGAAATCCCAGAGAAGGGTGCTCATGAAGCCGTAGCGTGCCGCCGGTTCGGCGGCCGGCCGGACGTCTGCGACCGTGATGAGTGTGACGCCGCCGGGAGTGTCGAAGCGCGTGGTCAGGGCGCGCACATTGCGGTGATCGTACTGCGTCACGGCGACGAGCTGGCTGGTCTCGCCGTTCATCGGCACCGCCGGCAGCCGGGAATCGCCCGCGAGCAGGCGGCCCTGGGTGTCGCGCAGCGCGTAGATCACCGAATCGGGAGACGGTAGGCGGCGCGTCGTGTCCGAGGCCTCATCGACCACGAGAGCTCCGTCTTTCATTCGCACGTGCGCCATCACGGCGCTGGCGGCGTCTTTCAGCCGGCGATCGCTGCTGATGACGCCGGGCGCCACGTTGTTGAAGTAGTGCACCAACGCGCCGCACAGGGCAAGCAGCATCAGCGGAACCGCCAGCCAGAGAATCAGCCGCCGGCTGATCGAGGAATTCACGGCGCTTTCGCTTCTTCCAATCGATATCCCAGGCCGCGCAGGCTGCGGATGATCGCGGCCTCGCCCAGCTTGGCGCGCAGCCTCGACACATGCACCTCGATGGCGTTCGGCGTTATTTCGTGGTCGGGGCCGGCGAGCGACTGTTGCACGCGCTCCTTCGAGACCACCTGGCCGACTCGTCTCACCAGACATTCGAGCAGCAGCCATTCCCGGGCGGTCAATTCCACTTCGGCGCCATCGATGCTGAGCCGCTTTCCCGGTAAATCGACGCTCATTCGATTGAGCGTAATGATGCCATCGAGCGCACCGCTGGAGCGGCGCATCAACGCCCGGCAGCGTGCGGCTAGTTCCGCGGGCTCGAAGGGCTTGCTCAGAAAATCGTCGGCGCCGAGATCGAGCGCTTTGACCTTGTCGTTGAGGGTGCAGCGTGCGGTCAGAATCAGCGTTGGCATCGTCGTGCCGCCGCTGCGCAGCCGGCGCACCAGAGTCAATCCGTCGGCCCCCGGCAGACCCACGTCGATCACCGCGAGAGCGAACTCCTCCGAAGCCATGGCCATCTGAGCGGCCTCGGCACTGTTGACTCGATGAACCGTGTATTTTGCAGCCGACAATCCGCGGGCGATTGCATCGGCGACGATGTCATCGTCTTCAACGACTAGAAGCCGCATGACCTTTCAGCTTTCGTCGCACGCGCTCAACGCCCGACGGCTTTGTCGTCCGGCTGGGCCGGATCGTCCCGATCGACGCCGAAGGCGCTTCGCCGAGGCGGAATCAAGGTGCGATGCTTGGCCTCGTAGGCCTTGGCGAAGGCTTCGGTGAACACA
Organism: Gammaproteobacteria bacterium; assembly: GCA_034667965.1. GTDB lineage: Bacteria > Pseudomonadota > Gammaproteobacteria > Steroidobacterales > Steroidobacteraceae > Bog-1198. The sequence goes on along the minus strand of JAXDQI010000105.1, from coordinate 8,557 downwards.
TGCGGGAAGCCATCGGCCGGCCGCTGCGCCAGGCCCGAAAACATCTCGGTATACAGATCCCAGTATTTGCCTTTGTTCTGGGTGCCGAACACGCCGCGCTTACCGGCCCGCTCGAAGCGTTCCTCCAGTTCCTTGGGATCGACCCGGCCCAGAAATTCTTCGAAAGCGGCTCGCATCGCAGCGAGCGACGCGGTGTTCTGCGCCTTGATTTCCTTGAAGGCGTCGCGCACTGCATTGACGGAACTCGCGCGTACGGAGACGGTGTTCAACAGTCGAACCAACGTTTCGTCCACGCCGCCGGTCAGATTCAATGGAGACTCCGGTGCATTAGCTGGCGGCGTTGAAAGGCGGAACCGGTTGCGAAATTCATTGCGGCTTTGATTCAGATCCATCAGACCCAAGACCGATTCGCGCAGTAATTGACCGGCAAGCTGCATTGCGGCGCCGCGCGCCTCTGCGGTGATGCTTCGCGGATCGATGCCCGCCCCGCGGCAGAACGCGGACAAGCCGACATCGAAGTCGCTGTCATACAGCACAGGCGCCTGCGAGCGAGGATTCGGCGCGGGCGGCGCGACGACGGCGGGCGGCGCGACGAGGGCGGGCGGCGCGACGACGGGAACCGCGGTGTTCGCGGGCGGGGTGACCTTGAGGGGCCGGGTCATCATGTGCCAGGGGGTGCCCGAACCCTCGTCCTCGACCGCCGGCCGCGGCGGTTCGCGTTCCGGTGTGATGGCCTGGCCATAGGAATTTCGCGGCCGCACGCCGCTATCCGCCTCCAGTCTATCGCTGGGCTCGAGCAGCTGGCTCAGGTCGAGGTCGGCGCCCAAGTCATTGGCGGTCGACTTCTTGACCGCTGAGGAGGGCGATTTCCCGTCGTAGGCCACGATGGCGCTTTCGTCGGGCGGGTGGTCGTTTCCCTTGTCGATGCTGACGAGAAATTCGTATTCGCCGAGGCGGACGTAGTCGCCGTCCCTGAGTACATAGTCATGGTACTTGCCGAGCGGAACCTGGGCGCCGTTGACGTAGGTGCCGTTCGAACTGGTATCGACCAGCACATAGGTTCCCGCTCGAAAATCGATTCGCGCGTGTTTGCCTGACAGGTAACGCTCGGGGTCGGGTAGAATCCACTCGTTGTCAGTACCGCGTCCGATGCTGCCGCCGTGCACGCCGAACACTTTGGTGGATTGTGCCCCCAGGCGTATTCCGTGCTCGCTGACTACGCTGAGGCGCAAGGTCATGTCTGTTCTCTCCGACGGGTCTCAAGGCTTGCGCTAAGTGCCCGTATAATATAGTGAAATGCTAACAATGCCGGGAGCCTTATAAATGGCTGCGAGTCACATTTTTAAAGTTCTGTTCGTGAATCAGGGAAAGGTCTACGAGATCTACGCCCGAAAAGTAAGTCACGGCAGTCTGTTCGGATTTATCGAGGTCGAGGAACTCGTGTTCGGCGAACGCTCGACGGTGGTGGTTGATCCGGCGGAAGAGAAGATAAAGGCCGAATTCAGCGAAGTAAAGCGCACGTATTTGCCCATGCACTCGGTGCTGCGGATCGATGAGGTCAAAAAACAGGGCGTCAGCAAGATCGTGGCTCTCGAAGGGTCGAACGTGTCTCAGTTCCCGGTGCCGATTTATACACCCGGCGGAGACTCGAACGCCCGTAAGTAACCCGCAGTTCTGGTAGAATTCGGCATGTTCAGCTTGCTCGGCGCGCCCGCGCTGTCGCAATTCCGACTCGATAAACTGCTGTCCTCGCTGCAGGCACGGGACGCCCGCGTCAGCGGGGTTTCCTCGCGGTTCATTCACTTTGCCGACGTGTCGCAGTCGCTCGATGAGAACGAGCTCGAGGTCCTCGGCAAGTTATTGACCTACGGTTCGCGGGCGCATCAGCACATCGATCGCGGCCGGCAGCTGCTGGTCACCCCGCGCATCGGGACGATTTCCCCATGGTCGAGCAAAGCGACGGACATCGCCCGGGTTTGCGGGCTCGAGCACATCAGGCGATTGGAGCGCGGCACACTGTATTTCATCGAGGCGTCGGCGAATCCGTCGGCCGAGGAGTTACTTGGCTTAAGTTCGCTGCTGCATGATCGCATGACGGAGTCGGTGTGGATCGGCGCGGACCCGGACGCTGCCCCGGGCACGGATGGGCCCATTGAGCCCACAGGATTGTTTATGTGCAGTGCGGCGCGACCTTTGCGTGTGGTCACGTTCGGCTCGGACGGCCACGCGGCGCTGGCTCGTGCCAATGCCGAGTGGGGACTGGCGCTCTCCGACGACGAAATCGATTACTTGGTGGCGGCATTCGGAAAATTGGGGCGGGATCCCACCGACGTCGAGCTGATGATGTTTGCGCAGGCGAATTCCGAGCATTGCAGGCATAAGATATTCAATGCGGAATTCGTCGTGGACGGCGCTCCCATGCCGCTGTCCCTGTTCGACATGATTCGTGCAACCCATGCGAAGAACTCCGCCGGGGTGTTGTCCGCCTACCGGGACAACGCCGCGGTGATCGAGGGCTCCACCGCCGTCAGATTTTTTGCCGATCCAGTCACGCATCGATACGGCGGGGTCACCGAGCCCGTCGATATCCTGATGAAGGTAGAGACCCACAATCATCCCACGGCCATCTCGCCGTTTCCGGGCGCGGCCACCGGCTCCGGCGGTGAGATCCGCGATGAGGGCGCCACCGGCATCGGCGGCAAGCCGAAAGCGGGCTTGACCGGTTTTTCGGTGTCGAACTTGAAAATCCCCGGCATGCTGCAGCCTTGGGAGAGGGAATTCGGCAAGCCTGAACGAATTGCGTCGGCGCTCGACATCATGCTCGCGGCCCCGCTGGGCGCGGCTGCGTTCAACAACGAATTCGGCCGCCCGAACACCTGCGGTTATTTTCGCGTTTTCGAACAACTCGCGGAGCCGGCGGATGGCCGCGCCGCGGATCGCAGCCCGGCGGATGGCCTCCCCGCGGATCGCCGCCCGGCCAATGGTCAGGTCATCCGCGGCTACCACAAGCCCATCATGATTGCCGGTGGTCTCGGCAACCTGCGGCGCAGTCACGTCGAGAAGCGCGACGTCGTGGTGGGCGCGCCGCTGGTGGTCTTGGGCGGCCCGTCCCTGCTGATCGGCTTGGGCGGCGGCGCGGCGTCGTCGGTGGGAAGTGGACAGAGCACCTCCGATTTGGATTTTGCGTCCGTACAGCGCGGCAACCCGGAGATGCAGCGGCGCGCGCAAGAAGTCATCGACCGCTGCTGGGAGATGGGCGATGCCAACCCCATTCTCTTGATCCACGACGTTGGCGCCGGCGGCCTGTCCAATGCGCTGCCTGAAGCGATTGCTCACAGTCACCGAGGCGGACTGATCGACCTGCGCAAGATTCCCAGTGCCGAGCCGGGGCTGTCGCCCATGGAAATCTGGTGCAACGAAGCTCAGGAGCGCTATGTGCTGGCGCTCCTCCCCGGCAGCACGGCGAAATTCGCCGCGCTCTGCGAGCGCGAACGCTGCCCGTTTGCCGTGGTGGGCGAGATCACGGGAGATGGGCAATTGCGCGTGACCGACGAGGCCTCGTCGACGCCGCCTGCGAACGGCGGCGCGACTGTCGACCACCCTGCGGATGGGCCCGCACCTGGTGATCGCCCCGCGGTTCGCAGCCCCGCGGTTCGCCGCCCCGTCGACATGCCGATCGAAGTCCTGCTGGGCAAGGCGCCGCGCATGCGGCGCGAGGTCCGGTCGGTTGCGAAGCCGCACAGCCCGCTGACAACGGCCGGGGCGGGCATCGCGGAATCCCTGGATCGATTGCTGTGCCTTCCGACCATTGCCGACAAGACATTTCTGATCACCATCGGTGACCGATCCGTGGGCGGCATGATCAGCCGCGATCAGATGGTGGGCCCATGGCAGGTCCCGGTCGCCGACGTCGCGGTCTCCTTGAGCGATTATGAGGGTTACACCGGGGAGGCCATGGCGATGGGCGAGCGCACCCCCGTCGCCGTCCTGAACGCCCCGGCGTCGGGGCGGTTGGCTGTGGGCGAGGCCATCACCAACATCATCGCTGCCGACGTGCGCAAACTGACCGATGTCCGGTTGTCGGCAAACTGGATGGCCGCCTGCGGTGAGCCGGGGGAGGATGCCGACCTGTACGCCACCGTGCGCGCCGTCGGCGCGGAACTGTGCACCTCGCTCCGAATCACCATTCCCGTCGGCAAGGACTCGTTATCCATGCGGACGTCGTGGACGGATGGCGATGGCTTGCATACGGTGCTGGCGCCGACATCGCTCGTCATCTCGGCGTTTGCGCCGGTATCGGACGCGCGCCGAACGCTCACGCCGGAACTCGATCCATCGCAGCCTTCGCGACTGCTATTGGTGGATCTCGGCGGCGGCCAAAATCGCTTGGGTGGTTCGTGCTGGGCGCAGGTGCTGGAACGCTCCGGCGGGGATCCGGCGGATCTGGACGATCCGGAGCTCCTGCGGCAGTTCTTCGACGCGGTTCGAGAACTCAAGGACCGAGGCTTGGTGCTCGCCTACCACGACCGCTCGGACGGCGGTGTGCTGGTGGCGTTGTTGGAAATGGCCTTTGCCAGCCATTGCGGTCTCGAGATCGACCTGAAGGCCGTGGCGGACCCGGTCGCGGCCTGTTTCGCCGAGGAACTCGGCGCCGTGCTGCAGGTTGCCGCCGTGCGAGCGGACGAGGTTCGGGAGGTGTTGCAGCGTCACGGTCTTGGCCGCCTGACGCATGATCTTGGCGCGCCGACCGCGGGCGATGCCGTCACCGTTGCGGCAAACGGTGGGCTCATCTATTCCGCGTCGCGCGCCGAGTTGCACCGCCGTTGGGGCGAGGTTTCGTTCCGGATGCAGGCGTTGCGCGACAATCCGCAGTGCGCCAGCGAGGCCTTCTCGCGGTTGCTGGATGCCAAGGATCCGGGTCTGCATGCCAGGCTGACTTATGACCCAGCGGACAATGTTGCGGCGCCCTACATTGCGCGGGGCGCCAGGCCCGCGGTCGCCGTGCTGCGTGAACAGGGAGTGAACAGCCAGACCGAGATGGCGGCGGTGTTCACGCGCGCCGGGTTCGACGCCTACGATGTGCACATGACCGACATATTGGCCGGACGCGTACGCCTCGGCAGATTCCACGGTCTCGTCGCTTGCGGCGGGTTCTCTTACGGCGACGTTCTGGGTGCCGGTGAGGGCTGGGCGAAATCCATCCTGTTCAATTCGCGCGCGCGCGATGAATTTTCGTCGTTCTTCGCGCGCGACACCACGTTCACGCTGGGCGTGTGCAACGGCTGCCAAATGTTGGCGGCGATGAAAGAACTGATTCCGGGCGCCGAGCGCTGGCCGCGCTTCGTGCACAATCGCTCCGAGCAGTACGAGGCGCGTTTGAGTCTGGTGCAGGTGCCACGGTCGAACTCGGTGTTGTTTGCCGGCATGCAGGGATCGGTGTTGCCCATTGCGGTGGCGCACGGCGAAGGCCTTGCGGAATTCACGTCGCACGCCGGCGCGGCGGAACTTCTGGAGCACGGACTCGTCACGCTGCAGTTCGTCGATCACTACGAGGAACCGACGGAAGTTTACCCCTTGAACCCCAACGGCTCGCCGTTGGGGCTGGCGGGAGTTTGCAGCGACGATGGTCGCGTCACGGCGGTGATGCCGCACCCGGAGCGCGTCTTCCGCAGCGTGCAGAACTCGTGGTCGCCCAAGGAGTGGGGCGAGGACGGCGGTTGGTTGCGGCTGTTCCGGAACGCGCGGGTGTTCTTGAACTAGGTTCCCGTTTCGATACGGATCGGCGCCACATGCCTGCGGTACGTCATCGCCTGCAGGAGGCGCGCCTTCCGCACGAAGGTCTGGTACAGCAGATCGCGCATGACTTCGAGCAGGACTCCCGCGCTTTCACCGTCGAGATTCGGCTGATGCGGCCATGGATCGCTGTCGCTGCCGAACAGCACCGCCCTTATATCCGAGAAGCTGTCGTCGTCGAGTTCGGCGATGGCGCGGATGTCCTGCAAAGTGTCGAACAGGTCCAGCTTGCCGCGCTCGCCGAGCTCGCGGAACAAGGACTGAGCGGTACGCCGGCTCATGGAGCCGAAGGCATTGAAGCAGCCCGCGGAGTAGCAGTTCAGGGCTTCGCGAAAGAGTTCCTCGGCCTCTGCGGGCAAATACGTGAGCGGAAACTTCTCGCGCGCCCGTTCGATCTCGGTGTAATTCGGCGCGAGCTCGATCCGCAGCGCCGTATACGACCTGGCGCTGAATTTCAAAAAAATGGGCTCGCCGCAGGCGTCGCAGCGAAACACGATACCGACCTGCTTCGGCTTGCGACGGCTGAGATCATCGAACCGCGGTGTCGCCGCCGCGGTGATGTGCGTCAGGGTCTGGCATTGAGGACATGTGAGCGCGATGCCTTCATGCTCAACATGCAGTTCGTCTTGCGGCGTGATGTATATGCTCATGGCTCATCCCGTCAGTGGCTTGTAACGAATCCGGTGGGGCTGCGAGGCGTCCTCGCCCTTGCGCCGTTTATAGTCTTCGACGTACTCCTGATAGTTGCCCTCGAACCATGTCACCTGCGAGTCGCCTTCGAAGGCGAGTATGTGAGTCGCAATGCGGTCGAGGAACCATCGATCGTGGGATATGACCACCGCGCAGCCCGGGAACGCCACCAGCGCCTCCTCCAAAGCCCGCAGCGTTTCGATATCGAGGTCATTGGTGGGCTCGTCGAGCAGCAGGACGTTGCCCCCGGATTTCAGCACCTTCGCGAGGTGTACGCGATTGCGTTCGCCCCCCGACAGATCGCCGATGAATTGTTGCTGCTGCGCGCCCTTGAAGTTGAAGCGGCCGACATAGCCCCTGGAGGACGTCTCGTAGTTGCCCACCTTGATGACATCGAGCCCGCCCGAAATTTCCTGCCACACCGTGTTCTTGTCGTTGAGCGCCTGGCGCGATTGATCGACATAGGCAAGTTTGACCGAGGGACCCACGCGGATGTCGCCGCTGTCGGCTTTGTCCATGCCGGCCAGCATCCGGAACAGCGTGGTCTTACCGGCTCCGTTCGGCCCGATGATGCCCACGATCCCACCCGCCGGGAGACTGAAGCTCAGGTTCTCGATCAACAATCGGTCGCCGAATGCCTTGCGCACTTCCTTGCACTCGATGACGAGGTCGCCCAGGCGATCACCGGGCGGGATGTAGATTTCGTTGGTTTCGTTGCGCTTTTGAAATTCCTGCGAGGCAAGTTCCTCATAGCGCTGCAATCGTGCCTTGGACTTCGCCTGGCGCGCTTTGGGGTTCGTACGCACCCATTCCAGCTCGCGTTTCAGTGTCTTGGCGAGCGCGTCCTGCTGGCGCTCTTCCTGCGCCAGGCGTTGTCCCTTCTGTTCGAGCCAGGAGGAGTAATTGCCTTCCCAGGGGATGCCGTGGCCGCGATCGAGTTCCAGAATCCATTCCGCCACATTGTCGAGAAAGTATCGGTCATGCGTGACCGCAATGACGGTGCTCGGATATTCCTCGAGGAAGTGTTCGAGCCACGCCACCGACTCTGCATCCAGGTGGTTGGTGGGCTCGTCGAGCAGCAGCATGTCGGGCTTCGACAGCAGCAGGCGGCACAAGGCGACCCGGCGCTTCTCGCCGCCTGACAACTTGCCGATCACGGCATCCCAGGGCGGCAGGCGGAGCGAGTCCGCGGCAATTTCGAGCTTGCGCTCCAATTCCCAGCCGCCCACCGCGTCGATCTTGTCCTGCATCTTCGCCTGCTCTTCCATGAGCTTGTTCATCTCGTCGTCCGACATCGGCTCGGAAAATCGATCGCTGATGGCATTGAACCGGTCAATGAGGCTCTGGACGTCGCCCACGCCTTCGCCGACCACTTCGCGTACGGTTTTGGATTCATCGAGCAGCGGCTCCTGGGGCAGGTAGCCGACTTTGATGCCGGCCTGTGGCCGCGCTTCCCCCTCGATTTCCTTGTCGAGGCCGGACATGATCTTGAGCAGGGTGGACTTCCCGGATCCGTTCAAACCCAGCACGCCGATCTTCGCGCCTGGAAAAAAGCTCAACGTTATGTCGCGCAGAATGACGCGCTTGGGTGGCACAACCTTGCCAACCCGGTTCATGGTGTAGATGAACTGAGCCATGTGCTACCTGTCTCGACTGTGCGGAATCGGGGAAAACGGGGAATCGGGGGAAACCTTGAGGAATTATCCGCGACTCGCGGAAGCTTGTCACGACGATCGCTCCGCCCGTGCCGACCTTTTGGCGCCTTCCACGCCTCGAGCCGCCGTCGCCGCCGGCACGAATTCCCTGTCCCTTGGGGCCCCGGGGAGCCCGTGGATCGCTTATAATATTCGGCTATCTTTCGGGAGATTTTAAGCACATGTTCAATGCCTCGATGACGATAGCCGGGTTTGATCCGGAGCTGGCCAAGGCGATAGCCGGGGAGCGGACCCGCCAGGAGGACCACATCGAGCTGATCGCCTCGGAAAACTATGCCAGTCCGCGGGTGCTCGAGGCGCAGGGTTCGGTGCTGACCAACAAATATGCCGAAGGCTATCCGGGCAAGCGCTACTACGGG
>JAXDQI010000104.1:0-3826 GCA_034667965.1 Gammaproteobacteria bacterium | reverse complement strand
CTAGTGGCCGCCGGCCGCGGGACGGCGCGGCGCCGCGAACTCCTGCGTCCAATAGACGAGCTCGGAACTCGACAGATTCACGGCGAACGCTATGCCGATCTCCGAGAAGCGCGAATCCATGATGTTTTCGCAGTGCGCCGGGCTGTCGAGCCAGCCTTGGGTCACTTCCCCGGGTGTCATCGCGCCCGCCGCGATGTTCTCGCCGACGATGAGGTAGTGACCGTATCCCGCCCGCTCGACCCGCAGTGCGGGAGAGCTTCCGTCCCGGCCACGATGGTCGAACCGACCATCGGCGGCCATGTCCCGGGAATGCGCGAGCGCCGCGCCGGCGAGCATCGGATTGAGCATGAGCGGCGGCGCGGAAGGATAGGCCTTGCCGCCGCAGCGGCGGCCGGTCAGACGTGCCTTGTTCACGAGATCGAGGATTTGACGGCTGATCGCGTTCGAATCCTTCGCCGAAGGGACGGCGACCGGCGCCGCCAGGACGATCCACACGTCGCGGCCCTGTCGCTGGACCCCGATCTCGCTCATTCTGCGATCGGTCAAAGTGCCGCAGTAGTCGGCGGCGAGGATGCGCCCGACCTGCGCATCGCTCGCGGCGCCGGACAGGTGAACCGCTGCGGACTGAGCGGCCAAATATCCGGCGGACGATAGTGCCTGATGCAGCGAGATGCCGGCCGCGACACGCTGCGCCGCCTGCCGAAGCCTGGGGCTGTTGTTCAGTGGAACACGAACAGACGAGGGACACTCCTGCATCCGCGCCCGATTCACTGCGTCCTGCAGATCCGCGCGCGCGGCCGTCGACAGCGCGAGCAACACGGTTGCTGCGGCAAGCGAAGCTGCTTTCACTCGTCCGACGTGATGGCGTTGCGCGGTAGGATGCTGCCGGCCGAACTGGGCCCGAGAGCGATGGGGTTGCCGGGAAGGCGGCCCGCGGTCGTACCGATCGGTTCCGCCAAGAGCCTGCCCGCCTTCGGCGCGAGCCAGCGTTCGAGGTCGTCGAATACGGTGAAGACCGCGGGTACGATGACCAATGTCAGCAAGGTCGACGTGACCAGTCCGCCGATGACGGCGATGGCCATCGGCGACCGGAAGTCGCTGTCGCCGCCCCAGCCCAGGGCAACCGGCAGCATGCCGGCGACCATGGCCACCGTGGTCATGACGATGGGCCGCGCACGCTTGTGTCCCGATTCCAAGATCGCTTCCAGCCGCGACTTCCCGGCCCGCATCTCTTCGATGGCGAAATCGACCAAGAGAATGGAATTCTTCCCAACGATACCCATGAGCATCAAGATGCCGATCACCACGGGCAAGGAGAAAGGACGGCCGGTGAGCAACAGCGCGAGCACCGCCCCGCCCAAGGACAGCGGCAGAGCCGATAAAATGGTGATCGGCTGGAACAGGCGCGCGAACAGCAGGACCAGAACGGCCAGGACCATGAGGATGCCCGCGCCGATCGCCAGGGCGAAGTTCTGGGACAGTTCGGTCATGAGTTCGGTATTGCCGGTCTCGACCAGATGCACGCCCTCGGGCAAATGTTTCAGCGACGGCAACGCGTAGATTTTCTTGGTAGCGGTCCCGAGTTCGACGCCGGGGCTCAGATCCGCCTGGAAGAACAACCGGCGGCTTTGATTGTAGCGGCGCACCGCGGAAGGACCCTCACCGAAACTGACGTCGGCCACCGTCTTGAGGGGCACGCTGGCGCCCGACGCCGTCGGTACCGGCAGACTCTCCAAGGTCGGCAGGTCGCGCCGCGCGCTCTCGATCAGGCTCACCCGGATCGGGATCTGTCGATCGCTCAGGGCGAACTTGGCTCCGTTTTGCGGCAAATCGCCGAGAGTCGCAATGCGAATGGTCTGGCTGATGCTTTGCACGCTGACGCCGAGTTCGGCGGCGATGTCGAGCCGCGGCCGCACGACGATTTCCGGCCGGGGCAGATCGCCCTTGATGCGGGGGTCGTGGACTTCGCCCAATCGGCGCATCTCTGCAAGCACCTGGTGGCCGGTGCGCTCGAGCAGGGCGGCATCATCCCCCGTCAGATAGAGCTGTACGTCGCGCCCGCCGCCGCCTTCGGAAAAGTTCATTTGGCCGTCGGGCACCTGGCTGAGCAGCGGCATCATGTGCTGCTCCCATTGTTTCTGGCTCAAGGCGCGCTCACCACGCGGCACCAGGCTGATGTAGAGCGTTGCGGTGCGGATTTCACCGTCGTCGCCGCCGACGAATTCGACCACGTTGGTGACCTCCGGCTGTTTTTTGAGCATCGCGGTGGCGGCCGCAGCGACCCGCGACGTATCGTCGAGCGTGCCGCCGGGAGGCAGCTCGATGTCGAGCTCCGAACTTGCAAAGTCCTCGGGCGGTACGAATGCCTTCGGAATGATCATCAGCGCCCCCAAGGACAACAAGAAGAACGCGGCGCCGAAGGCCATGGTCTTCCAACGATTCGCGACGCACCACCGCAGCAGCGACAGGTAGTAGGTCATGATGGGACCGTCTGCGGCATGCGTCGGCATTGCGTCGCTGCGCAAAGCGTAGGCGGCCAGCACCGGCGTGATGAGCCGCGCCACCATCAGCGATATGAACACGGCCACCGCAACCGTGAGGCCGAACTGCTTGAAATACTGGCCGCTGACGCCGCCCATGAAGCTGACGGGAAGAAACACGGCGATGATGGTGAACGACGTTGCCACCACCGCGAGGCCGATCTCGTCGGCGGCGTCGATGGCGGCCATGTAGCCGCTCTTGCCCATGCGCATGTGGCGCACGATATTCTCGATTTCGACGATGGCGTCGTCGACCAGCACGCCCGCGACCAGGGAGAGACCGAGCAATGTGATGCCATTGAGGGTGAAGCCCATCCACTGCATGAAGGCGAACGTCGGCACGGCGGACAATGGAATGGCCAGAGCCGAAATCACCGTTGCGCGCGCACTGCGCAAGAAGAGCCACACCACCGCGACGGACAGAATCGAACCTTCGATCAGGGCGCCGATCGCCGAGTGATAGGTGCGAAGCGTGTGGTCGACGGTGGTGAATACCGGCGTGATACGAACCGACGAGTTCTCCTCGAGGATCTTGTCGAGTTCCTGCTGCACCAATTTTGCGACAGCCACATCCGAGGCGCCCTTCGCCTTGAAGACGCCGAAGGTGGTCGACTGCCGCCCGTTGAGCCGCGCGATGGTCCGCACTTCCGCAACGCCGTCGTGTACGTCGGCGAGCTCGCGCAATCGCAGTGACTTTCCGCCCGGACCGATGATCTGCGAATCCGCGAGCGCCGCCGCGGTCCTGGCGCCGCCAAGGACGCGGATCGCCTGTTCACCGCCGCCCACTTGTGCGCGGCCGCCCGTGGCGTCCAGGTTGAGGGCCCGCAATTGCTCATTGACCTGCACGGCGGTCAGCCCCAACGCCTGCAGCCGACCGGGGTCGAGCTCGACACGAATCTCGCGATCCACCCCACCGCCGCGCGTCACCTGGGCGACGCCGGGTACATTCAGCAGTCGCTTGGTGACGGCGTTGTCGATGAACCAGCTCAGCTGCTCCGGCGTCAGCGCCGTCGTGGTCACCGCGTAATAGGCAAAGGCGCCGCCGTCCACATTCTCGCGCTGCACCAGCGGCTCCATGATGTTTTGCGGCAGATCGTTGCGCACTTTGGCGACGGCGTCCCGCACGTCCGTCACCGCGCGGTCGATGGGCGTACCGATCTCGAACTGAACGTTGGTATGGACGAGGCCTTCCACGATGAACGTCGTGATATTGCGTACGTTGCCGATGCTGGAGATCGAACCCTCCACTTTTTGGGCTATCTGAGTCTCCATTTCCGTGGGAGCCG
>JAXDQI010000103.1:0-20877 GCA_034667965.1 Gammaproteobacteria bacterium | reverse complement strand
AAGGTGACGTACGGTGCGTCACCGCTGCTGGGAAAGCCGCGGACGAAAATGTTATTGCCTTGCTCGCCGCCCGTCGAAGCCACCGTCACACCGGGAATGCCCTGCAGCAGCCCGGCGGTGTTCAGCGGCGCGAGCCGATGAATGTCGTCGCTGCTGAGCGTGGTGGTCGAGAAAGAGGCCTTCTGGCGCTCGATACCTTGTCCGCCGGCGGTCGCCGTTACCACGATCTCGGTCAATGGATGCTCGTCGCCGAGGGGACGATAGTCACGGACGATGGCTAGCGCACCTGACGAATCAGTTCGGCTCGAGAAGCCGGTTCCAGACAACAGGGCTGCCAGCGCGTCGTCTGCCGACATCTCGCCTTGCACGCCGGGGCTGCGAACGCCGTGGACGTCATCCACCCGATAGATGAGCTGGCGCCCGCTCTGGTGGATATAAGCGTCAAGCGCCTGTCCCAGATCGCCTGAAGCGATTTGAAAACGCTGATTCTGCGCCCGCGCGGGCGCGACGATCGCAATAACGCAGACTGCAGCGGCCAGGATTGCCGCCGCAAAGTATCTGGTCATTATGGTCCCCCCAATATCTAATCATTTTTGTTGGCGCCCAAGGGCCAAGAAACCGTAACAGGTTATGTGGATATTTTCAGCTTCCCATCGGCCGTCAATTCCACCTTGAGACCATAAGCCTCTTTGAGCAGCCGCACGAAGGCCTCAACGTTCGAGGCTTTGAAGGTACCGCTGATTCGAATGGCCGCGACCGCCGGATCGGAGATCAGCAACTGCTGACGGTTGTAACGATTGAAGTCGTCCACAACCTCCGCCAGAGAAGTCCCGTCGAAGACCAGGCGGCCATCGCGCCAGGTCAGTTTGTCCTCCACTGCCGCGACCGGCTTTGAGACCACCATCATCGAAGAGCCCAAGCCGATTGCAACATCGCCCGGAGTCACCGTTATCGAGGCGCTCGACGCGCCCGGCGTCGTGTCTTCCACGAGCACCCTGCCTTGGACTACGGCAACCGTCACATTGTCGCCGTCTCGGCGTACCGAGAATTGCGTCCCGACCACGGTGATCAGGCGCGGGCCTGCGTGGACCACGAAGGCGCTGCCTTCGATATGAGCCACTTCGAAAAAAGCCTCGCCTCGATCGAGCCACACGTCGCGGCGCTTGTTCGAAATCAGAGTTCGCAGATTCGTTGCGGTGTTGAGCTCGATTCGGCTGCCGTCGACCAGCGGAACGATCCGATGCCCACCAATGTCTGTATCGAAGGCATCCACGCTCGGCTGTGGAGACAATGCCGGCCTGGAATGCAGGCCAAAAAAAGCGATGGCCAGCAGCAGCGAGGCCGCCAAGGCGCCAGCATGCCACCACTTCAATGGCAAGCCCGCGCGGCTTGGACGAGGTGCGATGTCTCGCGCAGAGAGCGCTCCGATGCGATCGGCCATCTGCCAAGCATGTTCCAGCCGCCAGAAGGCGGCCTTGTGAGACATGGATTCATCCAGCCAGCGATCCAGTGCAGCCTGGTCGGTCTGCGACCAGAGGGGCTGCTCGCGCCGCATCAGCCACTCGGCGGCCCTCGCCTCGATGTCCTGTGAGCGGGTCATCGAGCGGGTCTCCGCGCCAGCAGCCCGGGCACGCGGGAACGCTGCACTTTGGCAGATCCACCCAACATGAAATTGGCGAGCGCTCGCATGCCGAGCGTCATTTGTTTTTCGACGGTGTCGATGCCGATGCCGAGCTCATCCGCCGTCTCGCGCGTCGACAGGCCCCGGATCTTGCGAAGCAGGACGACTTCCCGACACCGCGGCGGCAATTTATCAAGGCCGAGTTGAATGCGACGCAATTCCTCGCGAGCCAGGAGCTGACGCTCGGGATCCAGCACGTCGCTTCCAGAGATCGCGTCCAGATCGACGACGACGTCGAACGAAACGATTCGCGCGCGTTTGGCACGGTTGATCAGATGATTGCGGGCGACGGTGTAGACGAACTGGCCAGCCTGGGCGGGCAGGCCGTGCCGCGCCCCCAGCAGCACCCGCTCATATACATCTTGACGAAGATCGACGACCTCAGCCGCGTCTCGCCAATTCCGGCGGATGAATGCCGAAAGCGCCCGTTCGAGCGGCAACACTTCCCGACAAAACCATTCCTTGAGTACCTGATCGTCAACCATAGGAAAGAGTCTATTTGCCACTCACTATCTATAGGATTGACAATCGTGTGAACAATACCCGTAACGCCCCGAGCACCGTAGGGTAGACGATGTAGTGCGCCTTGGGTAAGTTTCTTGGGGGCGAATGAGCACGGCGGGCGCCCGGCCGGGGTGTTCCCCGGCGTCCAGCCTGCCCTCCTCCCCTCACCCGCAGCGGCGGACGATATCAGCAGTGATCACTCGTTTCGTGCTGCGTTGCGGACTCGATTTTTTCACTTTAATGCCCACTGCTGAGGATAATGCCGCGTGATCATTCATCTCATCGATGGTACCTACGAGCTCTTTCGTCATTTTTATGGCCTGCGTCGCTTTACCAAGGGTGAGGATCGGCCTTTCGGCGCTGTCGTGGGTGTGCTCAACGGTGTGTTGCAGATGATCGAGGAAGGGGCGACGCACGTGGGGGTTGCGACCGATCATGTCATCGAATCCTTCCGCAATCAGCTTTGGAGCGGCTATAAGACGGGCGAAGGCATTGAGCCGGCGCTTTTCGCCCAATTCGAACCGCTGGAAGAGGCTCTTGCGGCAATGGGGACGGTGGTGTGGCCGATGATCGAACTCGAGGCGGACGATGCGCTGGCGTCGGCGGCTACGCTGGCTTCCAAGGACTCCCAAGTGCAGAAAGTATGCATTTGGACGCCGGACAAGGACCTCGGACAATGCGTCTGCAATGATCGAGTCGTGCAGGTGGATCGTAAGAACAAGACCATTCGAAACGCCGACGGCGTGAAAGCGAAGTTTGGAGTAACGCCTGCTTTAATTCCGGATTATCTCGCGCTCGTCGGCGACAGTGCAGACGGGTATCCCGGTATTTCCGGTATCGGGCCGAAAGGAGCGACGAAGCTGATCGAGCGCTACGGGAGGATTGAGGACTTCCCGCCGGACATCCTGGGTGAGCGCCACAAACTCGCCCTGTTATTCAAACAGCTGGCGACACTTCGGACAGACGCGCCACTTTTTGCGGACGTCGACGAGTTGCGTTGGCTCGGGCCCACCGAAAGATTCAGTTTCTGCGCCGAGCGGCTGGGCGACCCCCGTCTCCTTGCGCGCGCGGAGCAGGCGGCTGCGACACGCATCTAGTCGACGGGTGGCCAACTCGCCTTGGCTACAACTACGGACGCCGCAGTTCACGCCGGTGCAACAGCAAGTACGCCGCGGGCAGCACCAGCATCGACAAGATAGGTGCGGTAATCATCCCACCGACCATCGGCGCGGCGATTCGACGCATGACTTCAGAGCCCGTGCCACCGCCGAACATGATCGGCAACAGGCCGGCGACGATTACTGCAACCGTCATCGCCTTCGGACGCACCCGCAGTACCGCGCCCTCCTCGATTGCATCGATCAGATCCTGCTCTGTGGTGAACCGGTTGGCGTCGCGGCGCTTTCGGATCGCTTGATCGAGATAGATCAGCATCACCACGCCAAATTCTGCCGAGACCCCCGCGAGCGCTATGAACCCGATGGCCGACGCGATCGAAAAATTGTAACCGAGCAGGAATAACAGCCACAGTCCTCCGACCAGTGCGAACGGCAGCGTGCCCATGATCAGTGCCGCTGCAGCGAAGCTGCGGAAGGTGAGGTATAGCAGTGCGAAAATGATCGCCAGGGTGAACGGCACGACCAGTTTCAGCTTCTTCGTCGCGCGCTCGAGATATTCGAATTGGCCCGACCAGGTGATCGAGTATCCTGGCGGTAGCGCGACGCGCTCGGCAACCACTTTCCGCGCCTGCGCCACATACCCCCCAAGATCGCGCCCGCTGACGTCGACGTAGACCCAGCCGTTCAGCCGGGCGTTCTCGCTGCGAATCTGCGGTGGTCCATCGGTGACGACGAGATCGGCGACGGCACCGAGCGTCGTCGTCGCCCCGGCTTCGGTGACGATGGGCAGTACGCGCAGCTTCTCGACTGAGTCACGCAACTCGCGCGGATAACGAATATTGATGGGGAATCGTTGCAGACCCTCCACCGTTTCGCCGACGTTTTCGCCGCCGATCGCGAGCGCAACCACCTGCTGCACGTCGGCGAGGCTCAAGCCAAAGCGCGCTGCGCGCACGCGATCAATCCGCACTTCGATGTATCGTCCACCTTGGACCCGTTCGGCGTAGGCGGACCGCGTGCCGGGCACCCCTTTGATCGTCGCCTCGACCTGCTCACCGAGTTTCTCGATGACCCGCAAATCCGGTCCGGCGATTTTGATTCCGACCGGACTTTTGATCCCGGTCGACAGCATATCGATGCGGTTGCGGATCGGCTGCACCCATAGGTTCGACAAACCGGGAATCTGCAACGCCGCGTTCATTTCCTCGATCAGCTGATCTTCACTTTTGCCCATCGGCCATTCGGAACGCGGCTTGAAGCGGATCGTCGTCTCGAACATCTCGAGCCCCGCGGGGTCGGTCGCGGTCTCGGCGCGGCCAACCTTGCCGAATACACGCTCGACTTCCGGGAACTGCATGAGCACTTTGTCGGTCTGTTGCAGCAACCGGGCCGCCTTGTCGGCGGACAGGCCGGGCAATGCCGACGGCATGTAGAGGAGATCGCCTTCGACCAGGGGCGGCATGAATTCGCTGCCGATTTGCGTCAATGGCACGATCGTTGCGACGATCAGCACCGCCAAAACGGAGAGCGTTGTCTTGGGATGCCTGAGCACGAAATCGAGCGTCGGCCGGTAGAGGAAGATCAAAAGTCGGTTCAAGGGATTGCTGCGCTCGTCGGGTATCCGGCCGCGGATGAAATAGAACATCAAGACCGGTATCAGCGTCACCGAAAGTCCGGCGGCCGCAGCCATTGAATAGGTCTTGGTGAACGCCAGCGGGCCGAACAATTTGCCCTCCTGTGCCTCAAGCGTGAACACCGGCACGAAACTCAACGTAATGATCAGCAGGCTGAAGAACAATGCGGGTCCCACCTCGGCGGCGGCCTCGCCGATGAGCGTCGCCTGCCCCACAGCGGTCGGACGCCGGCCCGGATTCTCATGATTCCAAGCTTCGAGATGTTTGTGTGCGTTCTCGATCATGACGACCGCCGCATCCACCATCGCGCCGATCGCGATGGCAATCCCGCCCAGCGACATGATATTGGCGTTGACGCCCTGCCAATTCATCACGGTGAACGCGGCCAGAATGCCGAGCGGCAGACTGATGATCGCGACGAAAGCGGAACGCAAGTGGAACAGGAACAGCAGGCAGACCAATGTGACGACGATGAACTCTTCGATCAACCGATCGCGCAAGGTCGCGACCGATTTGTGGATCAGCTCCGATCGATCGTAGGTAGGGACGATCTCGACCCCCTTCGGCAGGCCTTGCTGCAAGCTCGCGATCTTGGCCTTCACCGCATCGATCGTCCGCAGCGCATTCTTTGCGGCTCGCATGACGATGACACCACCGACCACCTCGCCCGTGCCGTCCAATTCCGAAATACCGCGGCGGATTTCCGGTCCGATCTGAATGCGCGCCACATCGCCGAGCAGGATCGGCGTACCACCAGCTCCCAATCCGACCGGCACATTGCGGAAGTCCTCGAGATTCTTGAGATACCCGGTCGCGCGCACCGCATACTCCGCCTCGCCGAGTTCCAGCACCGAACCGCCGGTCTCGTTGTTGGAATCGCGCAAGGCCTGCTTGACCCGTGCGATCGGGATGCCGAGGGCGCGCATCCGATCCGGGTTCAGCACCACCTGATACTGCTTGACGAGACCACCGATGCTGGCGACCTCGGCCACATCCGGCACGCTCTTGAGTTCGTATCGCAGAAACCAATCTTGCAGCGCCCGAAGCTCCGAAATGTCGTATTTCCCGCTGTGGTCAACCAGTGCGTACTCGTAGATCCAGCCGACCCCGGTGCCATCGGGCCCAAGCGCCGGCTTGGCCGTGGGCGGCAGCCGTCCGGTGACCTGGCTCAAGTATTCGAGTACCCGTGAGCGGGCCCAGTAAAGGTCGGTCTTGTCGTCGAAGATGACGTACACATACGAATCGCCGAAAAACGAATAGCCGCGCACGGTGCGCGCACCGGGCACCGACAGCATCGTCGTGGTAAGCGGATAGGTAACCTGGTCCTCGACCACCTGCGGCGCCTGACCTAAGTATTCGGTGCGGATGATCACCTGCGTGTCGGACAGGTCGGGCAGCGCATCGAGCGCGGTTGAGAACGTCGCCTGTACACCCCAGGCGGCAAGCAGCGCGGTCGCCATGAGCACCAGGAACCGGTTATGGATCGACCAGCGGATAAGGGACGCGAGCATGTCAGTACGGGCCGTCAGACGGTTGCGCCGCACCGGCGAGGTTGTCAAAGGCGCCGCGCAGATTCGCCTCGGAGTCGATCAGAAATTGGCCTGACGCCACGACACTTTGGCCCAGATCGAGACCCTCCAGTATCTCCGAGCGGCCGCCTTGTTCGGCGCCGACCCGCACCGGCACGGGGCGAAAATGCGTGACATCATCGGCGACGACGATGACGCTGCGCGTGCCGGTCTTGATGACCGCCTCACTCGGCACCGTCAATACCTGCTGTTTCGTGGCCCCGTGAAAATGCGCCGCCGCAAACATGCCGGGTCGCAGGCTCTTGCTTGGATTTTTGACCACCACTCGCACTTTGAGCGTACGGGTAGCCTGCGTCAGCTCCGGATACAGATAGTCGACGTGACCGGCAAAGCGTTCGCCGGGGCGCGCCGGCACTTCGATTTCGGCCGGATCACCGGGCTTCAACCATGCCGCTTGCGTCTCCGGCACTTCCGCGGTGATCCAAACACTGGTCAAGTCGGCCAGCTTGAACAGCGTCGTGCCAGGCTGCACGGCCTCGCCCTGGCGAAGCCCGAGATCCATCACATAGCCATCGAACGGCGCGTAATAGTCAACCTGTCGTTCGACCTGATCAGTCCTTTCAACACGGGCGATTTGCGCCGCCGATAACCCGAACAAGACGAGTCGGCGCCGTACCGCATCGATCAGGGTTGGATCCTGGGAACTGTGGGCAATTATCAGCTCCTGCTGCGCCGCCAACAGATCCGGCGAATAGACGCCGGCGAGCAGCTGGCCGCGGCGTACCGCATCGCCGACGGCGCGCACGTCGAGTCGTTCGACCCATCCCGACTGGCGTACCTGGACGGCTTCAATGCGGTGTTCATCCACACCCACCAGGCCGACGGTATCGACCACGCGAGTAAAACTTCCCTGCTCCACCTTCGCAAGACGCACACCGAGGTTTTCCACGACCCGAGAATCGACCGCAATGCTACCCGGCGGCGGGACGGCAGCCGACCGGCCGCCTCCGACGTCGGTTGGTTCTCGATCGGCATACTTGGGCACCAGCTGCATATCCATGAACGGCGATTTGCCCGGCTTGTCGAAATGCTCGCCGGCGTGCATCGGATCGTACCAATACTGCGGCTTGCGCTTGTCGGCCACAGCACCTCTATGGCGCATGAACATAAGGCCGAAAATCGCGATTAGAACTATCAAGCCACCGAGCAAGGCAATCCTGTAGCCGCGTTTCACGGCGAATCACCGGCGGAGACCTGCGTTGCGCTCCAATAGTCGAGACGCACCTGCGCACGCGCTGATTCGACGGCGAGTGCGAGACGTTGCAGCTGCACATCGAGGAGGCTGCGACGCGCCAGCAGGACCGCGTCGAAGTTGCCGCGGCCGCTCTGGTACGCGCTTCGCGCCGCCTCGACGCGCCGCGAAGCATCAGGAACGATCGACGCATCGAAGTCGGCGACACGTTCCGCAAAATGGCGCCGGTCCACGTAGTCCTGACTGATCTGTGCGTGCAACTCGCGCAGTAGGTCGCGTTTTCGGTCTTCGCTGACATGCGACTGTTGAAGCGCCGCGGCGAGCCCGCAATCCTGGCGCTCCTTCGTGAAATACGGCAGTCCGACCGTGAACTGGATGCCGACGAAGTCCGAGAAGGCTCGCCGATACGCGTAATACACTTCGACGGAATAGTCCGGCTTGTAAGCCTGCCGCGCGAGAGCAACATCGGTCGAAGAGGCTTCGATCTGTTTATCCAGGCTGCCGATCACCGGATGATGGTCGGAGTGCGCAATCAAACTCGGCAACGGCGTCAGGAATCCGGGCATCGTGAGCGACTCGGCGAGAGGCCGGCGTGCCTCCTCTCCGATCCAGCGAGCGAGGCCTTCACGCATGCGCAGTGCATGGTGAAGCCAGTCGTGCGCTTTGTCTTCGACAAGACCTGCGTCGACTTTGGCCGCAAACCAGTCGGCCTGTGACGCCTTGGCGTTGCTGTAATCCTTTTCCAGTGATTGCACTTGCAGCGCCGCTTCGTCGGCCAGCCGCCGCGTGAGCTTGAGCGCCTGCTCTGCCTCATAGACATCAAGCCAAGCCAGCGACGAATCGCGGCTCACCATCCGCCGCTCGTTATCCAACGCGGCCCGGTCTGCATCGGCATCGAGCTGCTTGCGAGCGCCTTGAAGCCGGCGCTTCTCGGCGCGGGTAAATTCCTGACTCAACCCGATCGTGAACTCGGTAAAGTTGTCGCGGCTGACGCTGAAAGCTTCTGGGGTATCGACCGGCAGCTCTTTGAGTCCGCCGGACAGTTTGGGGTCGGGTAACTGCGCCGCGGCGACGGCTTGCTGTTCCTCCGCTTGAATCCTTGCCTCGCGTCCGGTCAGTAACGGCTGATCGACCAGTGATAGCCGCGCAGCCTCTTCCATCGACAACGGCGAGTCGGGCTCCGCCGCGACAGCGCCTTGGGAGCTTGCATACGAGACAGGGGGCGGCCGGTCAGCCGCCGCCGATGGCGTCGCGTTGGCGCCGCCCAGGACGAAGAGCAAACAGGATGCGGGGATTGACGTTCCCAATCGCAAAAGTCTCACATCGATTTCCATGACGCGACGCCTCGATTTGGACAGGGCCCTTGTCGTGTGAAATGCACACGCACGGACCCGACCAAGAGTGATCCAATCAATTTTCGGATATGGGCCAAGAAGAGGCCCGAATGCGAGGCAGGATCTAGAGGCGCAGGCGCCCGGTGCTCAGGTAGAGCAGGGAGTGCGAAGGGAAATAGGCTGAGGCTGAATAGCCATTGGTGGAAGGAGACAGCGCCACAGGAGCGGTCGATGGACCGAATGAAACCATCAGCGTCGGCGGATCCGTACGCTGCGGATGCTTCCGGACATCGTGTCTCGCCGCCCCCGCTGAAATCGATGTGCTGCCGGTTGCCGCGGCAGCGCAACAGCTTTCAGGGAGAGAGGCCGGCGCGAACGCCGGCATTCGATCTTCTTGGCCCGGCATTTGCTGCACATTCGAGCAGCAGTCGTGCGCCGGCGCAGATGTAGTACAACATGCAAGGACCGGCACGCCCGCGAAAGCCAAGCCGGCGCAGAGCACTAATATCGATGAAATTCTATGGTGCATGGTCCGTAACTACGCTTATCCAAAGCAATCAATCGACAGTATGAGGCCGACGCAGGTCAATATAGGCCTTATAACGTAGCATGACGACCGGGTATTGTGCACGAATCGACTAATTCACAATTATTCGCTTAAGTGGCAAAACGCCCGTCACGATAATCGCTCAGCGCTTGCTCGATTTCCTCGCGCGTGTTCATCACGAACGGACCGTACTGCACCACCGGCTCGCGTAAGGGTCTGGCCGCGAGAAGCAGAAAGTGCACCCCGTCGGCTCCAGCCTCCACGCGCAGGCTCTCTCCATCGGACAAGACCCCCGCCGCGCGATTCGGAAGCGGCTTGATCGCGCCGGCCGGACCAATGTCGGCGCTGCCTTCATACGTATAGAGCAAGGCATTGTGTCCCGCCGCGACCGGCGCAGTGAATACCGCTCGTGCCGGTAGGTGCACGTCGAGATACAACGGATCGGTGCTGAGCTTGGCGCCGTTGGGGTTGACGGGGCCGCTGATGGCATTGCCGTTCAGCCTGAGCGTGCCGGCAATGACTTTCACTTCGCCGCCCTGCGGCAACGGCACTTCCGGGATCTCGCCGGCCGGGATGTCGCGATAGACCGCGGGCTTCATTTTTTCGTTCGACGGCAGATTGAGCCACAGCTGGAAGCCGCGCATGCGGCCTGCGCTCTGCTGCGGCATCTCGGAGTGAATGATGCCGCGTGCCGCCGTCATCCACTGCACGTCGCCGGGACCGAGGTCGCCTCGGTTGCCGAGGTGATCCTCATGGCGCATGTGGCCATCCAGCATGTAGGTCACGGTTTCGAAGCCGCGATGCGGATGCGCCGGAAAGCCGGCAATATAGTCGTCCGGGTCATCGGAATAGAACTCATCGAGCATCAGGAACGGATCCACATGCAGGCCGCGCTGGCTGCCCAGACTGCGGCGCAGTTTGACGCCGGCGCCGTCGGAAGTGGGTGTCGATTCGATGACGTGGACCAGGGTGCGGGTACTCATGATGGCAACCTCATGCGGCGAGACGCGCGATTTCGGCCAGCGCTTTGGCGAGACCCGCTTCCTTGCTCTGCGGGCTGATGGCGAGACCTTCGGCATAGATAAATTCCACGTCGGCCATGCCAAGGAAGCGCAGGAAGTCACGCACATAGCTGGTCTGCGTGTCCAGCGGGGTGCCGGCATAGAGGCCACCGCGGGCTGCGAATACATACACCTTCTTGCCGGTGAGCAGACCCACCGGGCCCTTGTCGCTGTACGTGAAGGTCACGCCGGCGCGGGCAATGTGATCGAAATACGCTTTCAGTTGCGATGGCACGCCGAAGTTGTACATGGGCAGGCCCAGGACGATCACGTCAGCCTGGTTCAGTTCGTTGATCAGCGTGTCGGAGTACGCCACCACCGCGTGCTGCTCGGCACTACGCTGCTCCTGCTTGGTGATGAAGGCGCCAAAGCGCTCTGCGTTGAGGTGCGGCACAGGGTCGGACGCGGCGACATTGCGCACCACAATCCTTGCATCGGGATTACGCGTGCGGAAGGCGGCAACGAACTGCTTGGCCAAGTGGCTGGACTGGCCATTGTCGTCGTTGATGCTGGCATTGATCTGC
Organism: Gammaproteobacteria bacterium; assembly: GCA_034667965.1. Taxonomy (GTDB): domain Bacteria; phylum Pseudomonadota; class Gammaproteobacteria; order Steroidobacterales; family Steroidobacteraceae; genus Bog-1198. The sequence continues at coordinate 9,693 of JAXDQI010000103.1, read as the reverse complement.
AACAAAGTGGTCATGAGCGAAAATCTCCTTAATCGGTGGGTGAAGCGATCTGTCTCCCGTGCGAACATTTAAGTATTGATTCAGTAGATAAAAAAGTAGAATATTTAGGGCATACCCATCTACTGAATGGATATATGGCCGCCGAACCACGCATTTCCCTCGAACATTGGCGTTCTCTGCTAGCCGTGGTCGACGCGGGCGGATATGCACAGGCAGCCGCAATGCTGCACAAGAGCCAGTCCGCGGTGACCTACGCTGTGCAGAAAATCGAAATGTTGCTCGGAGTGAAAATCTTCGAAGTGATCGGCCGCAAGGCGCATCTCACGTCGACCGGCGAGGTGCTGTACCGCCGTGCCAAAGCGCTGTTGGACGAAGCCGGCGCGCTGGAGGGAGCTGCCGGCACCCTCGCCGCGGGCTGGGAGCCGGAGCTTCGATTGTCGGTGGAGATCATCTTTCCCACATGGATGTTACTGCAATGCTTCGCGCGCTTCGCCGAGGAGCGGCCCCAGACACGGATCGAGTTGTACGAGAGCGTGCTCAGCGGCACCGAAGAGGCGCTGCTGCAGCGCAAGGTTGATTTGGCAATTTGCTCGCAGGTTCCGCCGGGCTTCATGGGGACTCCGCTGATGCGGTTGCGCTTCGTCGCCGCCGCGCATCCGGACCACGCACTACACCGCCTCGGGCGCGAATTGACGCTGCAGGATTTGCGCAAGCACCGCCACCTGATCATTCGCGATACCGGCAGCCAGCGCCGCAGCGGCAGCTGGCTCGGCGCGGAGCAGAGCTGGACAGTCAGCCAAAAGGCCACGTCGATTCACGCGGCCCTCATGGGCTTGGGGTTTGCGTGGTTCCCGGAGGAGACGATTCGAGACGAATTGCAACGCGGCGTACTCAAACCGCTGCCGCTACGCGAAGGCGCCGAGCGTTTCGGCGATCTCTATCTTGTGTTCGCCGACCGCGACTATGCCGGCCCGGGCGCGCTGCGGTTGGCGCAGATCATCCGTGACGGGGTGGCGGAAGCGGGTGTCCTCCTGGTGGAGCCCAAACTCGATGGTGGGATTTCTTGACTACCGATTTCCCATCCGCAATGATTTCTCAATAGCAGTCCTAGATATCTGGAGAACGCTTTGTCCATCGAAGGCGCGGACTTCATCATGCGCAACTGGTGCGGACCGGCATCCGAACGCGCCCTGAAAATTGCATCGGAAGAGCATAAGACTCTTTTCTGCCGCATGCTGCTGGAAACGCACAATCCGTATCGGCCGGCCGTGATTGAATGGCCCGCGCTCGCGCCCGAGGCGCTGCGGCGCGTGACGAGCCTTCCAATTTGGGACATTGCCGTCCAGACCGAAGGTCGAGCATCGACCCGCGTGCGCGCCTTTGCTGCCTCGGTCACCGATCCGCTGCTGCGCAGTGCTCTGGAGATGGACGCGGGCGAAGAAGCACGTCACAAGGTGGTGCTGTCGAAATTGGTGGAGGCCTACGGCATCGAACTCGAACCAGAACCAGAATACGCAACGCCCCGCGACGCGGAGTGGGCATGGCTCGTGACCGGATACAGCGAGTGCGTGGACAGCTTTTTCGCGTTTGGACTATTCGAGGTTGCGCGGCGTTCCGGCTACTTCCCGCCGGAACTGATCGAGACCTTCGAACCGGTAATGCAGGAGGAAACCCGTCACATTCTATTTTTCGTCAACTGGGCGGCGTGGTATCGGCGCACGCTGCCGTGGTGGCGACGACCCTGGTTCATAGCGAAATCCTGCGCAGTCTGGGCGTTTCTGATCTGGGAGCGTATCGGAATCGCTCGGGGCATCGACCAGAAAGGCGAGATGCAGGATGCCAATTTCGCCATGAACGGTGCGGAGCAGATCGGTATCGCCATCGGCCCCCCTGAGCTGATCGAGCTATGCCTCGCCGAGAACGGCCGGCGAATGGCTGGATATGACAGCCGATTGCTCCGGCCGGCGATCGTGCCATTGCTCGCCCGCCTCGCGCTGCGACTGCTCAAGCGCCAACGTTGACTGGACGCCGCCGAGGCGCTCATCAACGCGACTCAGAATCGATACATGAAGAACGCACCGTACATCCGCTGTGTCTTGTCGGTGGTTACGGGGCTGTCCGCGGCATCTCCCTGCAGCTTTCCATAGCTCACATGCGCTCCAAGTGACCAATGATCAGTCAGCATGTACGTGGCGCCCGCCGACCCGCCCACCGTCTCGATCCCGCTGCTCGCTCGATATGGAGCGATCCCGGCGAGCTCGCTCTGAGCGGCGCTTATGCCGAAGAAAGTCTTCGCATACTGTTCGTTCACCCAAGTTACTTCAGGTCCGATGGACAATGTCAGACGTTGCGTCACATGGTACTTCGCTTCGACGGAAAGGGATGCCGATAAGCCTTCGTGGTGGCCGCCTAGATCGTCGGAAATGGACCCGCGCACCGACAGCCATTCTCTGGTATAGCTGACAAACATTCCGCCCCGCACAGTTCCCGGAATGTCGCCCCAGCCGCGGAGGATCGGATCGTCGGTCGCGCGTCGCGGCTTGCGGAAGTCGCCGCCAAGATTGAGACCGACCGCCCAATGTTCGTTATGCAGAAGATAGGCTCCGGCTCCGGCCGGTGCGCCGCTGCCAGGGACCGCCCCAAAGAAGTACCGGCCATAGCTGATGCTCACGAGAGGAATGCCGCGCGTGAAATAATCGCGGCTCCCCGGATACCGGGACCCGTTGACGATGCCGCCGCCCAATAGAAATTTCCATCTGTCCTGGAGCGGGCCAGGCTCAATGGATTCATCGTTCTCGTCCGCCACCGCGGTTGGTACATCGTTCGAATCGCCGCCCGCTTGAGCTGCTGCTGGGCGCACACTTGCGCCCAATAGAGCAAGCGGCAGGATCAATCCGCAGGCAATGCTCATCGTCGAGCGACGGCTGTGTCGCGACTTGGATTGCGGAGCGCGGGGCGCGTCCGCACGTTTCTCATAGCCAGGCAAGCGAAGCTCATTCATCGATTCTGTTCCCGTGATAATTCGTTCGTACGCATCCTAGGAGATCAAGCCTTACTGTTCGCTTACCAACGTCTTTTTTCGTTCGGAATGTCGGACACCGGGATTTCTCGTCGGAGGGTTGCCGGTAAGTCGCCGGTAAGGGATCTACGCTAGAATCCCAGCATGAATCGGATCGCATTGGTCGAGGACCATCCGCGCTTGGCGGAGCTTTTGGGCAAGGCACTGCTCAAGGCTGGCATCGAGACTGATATTTTCGACCGCATCGACTCAGCGTTGCTGGCCGCGCGGGACAATGCATACGCCGTGCTCGTGGTCGACCGTGGTTTGCCCGATGGCGATGGACTTGATCTCGTGCGGCGACTGCGCGCCGCTTCCATTCGCACTCCCTGCCTGATGCTGACGGCCCGAGACGCCCTGCATGATCGGGTCGCCGGATTGGAGTCTGGTGCGGACGACTATCTGACCAAGCCGTTTTCCATGGACGAATTCGTCGCGCGCGTTCGTGCTCTGATGCGCCGTCCGCCATCGCTGCAAAGTCTGACGCCCGAATTCGGCGACATTCTTATCCGGCCGGCCGAAGGATGCATGACCTGCGGGCCCGAAACGGTGACGCTCGCGCCGGCCGAATTGCAGATCATGATTGTTCTCATCCGAGCCGACGGTACTACGGTGCGCCGCTCAACCCTCGAGGTGGCGGCGTGGGGACTCGGCGAAGCCGTCACACCGAACGCACTCGATGTCGCAATGCACCGACTGAAGAGAAAGCTGGTGGCGATCAACTCTATCCTGCAGATCGTCAACGCCCGAGGGTATGGCTATGCGCTTCGTTTCCTCCCGCTGGCTGCATAGCCTGGCTGCCCGGCTGCTGTGCACCTATGTGGCGGCGCTGCTGCTGACGACCGGCTTCATCGCGTGTGCCATGTGGCTTGGGTTCAGGCAGGACGCAAGTGCGGTGACCCAGACACAATTGCAAAAGGTGCACGATCTGCTCCGCCGGAGTCTCCAGTTCGATGCGGCCGGACTCCCGGTCGCGGTCGTGCCCCTTCCGTCCGACCTGTTATGGGTATATCACGACTTTGCGGCCGACCTGAAATATCGAGTTCTCGAACAGTCCGGCCGCGTAGTCCTCAGTTCCGAGAAGGACGCGGTCGCTCTCTCTCCGTCCGGCCAGCCGTTCAATTCCACTCTGGGCTCGTTCACGCTCCTCTCGGGCGGCGAGACGCTACACGTGAGAACGGACCCAATGGGGCACGGCACGAAAACATATTACATCCAAGTCGCCATCAGCGAGCGGCTCGCGGCGCTCGCACGTTCGCTCGTTGCGCACTTGCTGGTCAGCGATACGGTGCGATTCGCGCTTGCGTCAGTGGTCCTATTCACTGTCGCCGTTTATTTCACATTGCGCAGAGTACTGATGCCGCTTCGCGAGACCTCCGCCGCCGCGGCACGTATCGATGCGCATAACCTATCGAAGCGGCTATCGACACGCAATCTTCCGATCGAATTCCTTCCGGTTGTCGATGCGTTCAATCTCACGCTCGACCGGTTGGAGAAAGGATATCTCGTACAACGGGCATTCCTTGCCGGCGCGGCCCATGAATTGAAAACGCCCCTGGCTTTGATCCGCGCACAAATCGACATGGGAGGCACCACCGATCGCGAGACTCTGCTTCACGATCTTGACCTCATGGCGCGGCAGGTCAATCAGCTCTTGCATCTGGCCGAAGCGAGCGAAGCACAGAACTACGCTTTTGAAGACGTTGACGTGGCCGCGGTAACGGAAGATGTCGTCGACTATCTGCGACGCCTCGCGGAACGCCGCGAAGTGTATGTGGACATTCGCTGCGCCCCCGGGATTCCCGCCCTGCGGGCGGACCGCGGGGCATTGTTCATGCTCCTCAAGAATCTCGTGGAGAATGCCATTCAGCACTCCCCGCTCAGCGGCATCGTTTCGGTGACTCTCGAGGCGGACCACCTCTGTATCCGCGATGAAGGGCCGGGCATCGCAGTCGGTGAACTGCCGAAACTGTTTACCCGGTTTTGGCGAGGCCCATTGCGTCGGAATGAGGGTGCGGGCCTGGGACTTTCGATTTGCCAGGAGATTGCCGCGGCACACAAGTGGGAACTCTCCGCGCGGAACGCCGGCCATGGAGCCGAGTTTATGCTCTGCTTCCGCATGCAGACGATACCAACTCTTACTACGGGGGTACCCGGCACGGCAGTTGCCGCGGCGGGCCAGGTGACCGCCAACGTGGGTGGTCCTTGGTTGTGAAGTGGTTCACTGGAGGTCCGTGTTCCGTCTCCCGCGCTCCCGCCGACGTTCCTCACCGCCGTAATCACCTCGGCCCGGACTCCAGAGATCTGGGGTACGTCGCGACGAGGTGCGCCTGTCGTCGTGGTGCTGATAGGAGCAGCGACATTCCGCGTTCATCGAGCAATGCTTGAGCGGCAACCGCGGCGCCTCTTTTGATAGAAACCGGGCACCGAGCAGTCCCATCGCCGCAGGGCAGCACGCAGCGCTGCTGACGATCGACACCGCGTGCCACGCACTGCGTGGCATCGCCGGCGCCGTCGATTTCTTCGCCGCCGGCGGTGCGTTAGTTCGCTTCCACATGAACACCTCGCGCAACTACTCTCCCGCGCCGCGGACAGACCGGCAATGAGAAGGAGGCGCATCCGGCTGAGAGGTTTTCCCTACTCTCGTGCATCGCATAGCGATGGCATCTTCGGTATAGGCGAATGCCTACTCCCATTGTAGGCATTCGCCTCTGTCGGCAACCCGATCGAAGCGCAAACATAGGATTCCTTACCAGCAAAGACATTCATATGAGAACCATGATTCGATTTTTGGGCGGAATTTGCCCGCTGCTACTCGCAACAGGCGTGGCGCATGCCGGCCAAGACAGCGATACCATCGCGCTTTTCAAGCATTCGGGCGAGAGTGCGGTTTTCTTTGATAATTGCTATGGGTATGCGGTGTTCCCGACGATCGGCGAAGGCGGGCTCGTTGTCGGCGGCGCGCGGGGTAAGGGTCATGTCTATGTGCGCGATCGCCTCGTCGGCGACACCACCATGACGCGATTGAGCATTGGATTTCAAGCCGGCGGCCAGGCGTATAGCGAGATCATTTTTTTCGAAGGTAAGCGCGATCTGGATGAATTCGAATCCGGTAAATTCGAATTCAACGCCGGTGCGAGCGCCATAGCCATTACCGCAAGCGCGTCGGCCAGCATCGGTACGGATCGCTTCTCGTCGCAAGCGAGTCGCGAGCCGACGGATGCCACCACAAATGGCAACTATCAGACCGGAATGGCGGTCTTCACGATCGCAAAAGGCGGACTCATGTACGCCGCCGACATCGCCGGCGAGAAATTCTCGTATAAGGCGTTGAACGCTGACTAGGGTCGGCCTCACCCGGCGCCGGCGAGCCACGCCGTCGCCTCCATTGCAAGCATCCCGGACTGTCCGACCGCCCGCAGGTCGATGCGGTCATTTTCGGGTTTTCCCATGAAGTGAATCGGGCGATTCACGTACAACGGACTGCGAGCGCGGAATTCAAAACGATGAAATCGCTCCACCTGATTGAGCGCCAGCAGTCGTGCCAGGACAACGGCAACCAGGGGGCCATGCACGATACGTTCCGGGTAGCCCTCTTCGCGTTGCGTATACAGCTGGTCAAAATGGATGAGATGCGCATTGAACGTCAATGCGGAGAAACGCATCAGCATGACCGGATCGGGGGTCAGCGTGATGGCCCATGAGTCGGTGGCGGCAGTTTTCACCGCAAAGTTATCCATCGGAGCAGGTTGCGCGGGAGCGGGCCCTTGCAGGTAGACGATGTCCCGCTCCTCGCGCACGCACAGGGTGCCATTCTGATAATACTGATACTCGGCTGTGACGATTTGAAATGGACCGCTTTTGCCCTGCTTGTCGCGCCGGCCAAGGATCCGCTCCGTCATTTGTGCGCGTTCTCCGATTCGCAAGGGCCGCAGGAACTCAGTCCGGGCCGCCGCGAATAGCCGCCGCCGCCGCAATGTGGAATCAACCCACTCTTGATTGACCATATGGCCATCAGGGCCGATCGACAGCCGCGGCGCAGTCGGTAGAAAATACAACCAGTGCCACAATGGCGGCAATTCGACGGGGGCGTCCGTCTGAGCAGTCGGTAATCCCAGGGTCGCCTCGAGCGCCTGAACGGGCCACGGATCCAAATTCGACTCGATCATCTGCCGTTGTCGTCCACAGTACGTTTAAAAAACCGAGCGGCATGGGGACCGCGCATCGCTATTCTCCCACGGACCAGGCCTCAGGTCCGGTTCCACCACCAGCCGGCGCCGAACAGGGCCACCATCATCAAGGACGAGACCAGCTTGATGATCGTACCGAAGAGCAACCCGAGGCCGGCGCTCATACCCACCTGCGTGGACTGCCGGACACTCCTACCGGCGGCCAATTCGCCCAGCACAGCGCCGACGAAAGGCCCGAGCAGCAAGCCGGGCAAGCCAAAGAACAGCCCGATCACCGTGCCCGCGAGGGCGCCCCACACCGCCTGCACGCTGGCTCCCGCCCGCTTCGCGCCCAATGCGCCGGCCAGCAAGTCCAATGTCAACCCAATCGTACCGATGAATGCGATGCCCAGCAGCCACCATAGGCCGAGATGGTGATAATGATCGACGCCGGCGATCAACCAGATGCCTCCGAAGATCAACGGAATGCCCGGCAGCGCCGGCACGATCGCGCCGGCCAATCCTACCAGTATCAGCGCGGCCGCAATGACATACAATTCCTATTCTCCGTTGAGTCCCAACGCGTCCTCGAGCTCCAGGAGTGCCGCGATGAATCCTTCCAAGTGGCCGGCACTCATTTTCGCAAGCAGCGTCCGTTCACGCTCGAGCGCCAGTGGCACGAGAACTTCGTAAACCTTCTTACCCGCTTTGGTCAGACATAACCGCAACTCCCGGCCGTCCTCAATGCATGAGACGCGCTCGATCAGCTTGCGCTCGGTGAGTGATGCGACCGCCCTGCTGACTCGCGTCTTGTGCATACGGGTGCTGGCCGCCACATGTTGCGCAGTGCACTCGCGCCGTTGCCCCACTGTGACCAGCACGCGCCACTCCGGAATCTCGAGCCCGAAGCGATCCCGATAGATTTCGGATAGATCCCGGCTTACCGCGTCCGCCAACCGATTCAGGCGAAACGGGACAAAATTAACCAGCAGGAAGGTGCTCGAGGTTATCGTCGAATTTCGGGCCAAAGACATTTCTCCGTTGACAGTTGCGCTCGCAACTATCTAGTATGGTGTCTCAACTGCTATAGTGAGGCAAGTTTCCATGACAACAGCCGGCCAACCCTCCAACGCGCCTCCCACGGCCACGCCCTCCTCCTGGGAGAATCCCATGGGCACGGACGGCTTCGAATTCGTCGAGTACACGGCAACCGATACCGCGGATCTGGGTCGTCTGTTCGAAACCATGGGTTTTACGCGTATCGCCCGCCACCGCTCCAAGGACGTGTCTCTTTACCGCCAGGGCAATATCAATTTCATCGTCAACGCCGAGCCCGACAGCCTGGCGCAACGGTTCGCGCGCGAGCATGGGCCGAGCGCCTGCGCCATGGCCTTTCGCGTCAAAGACGCGGCTCGCGCGTTGCAGCAGGCGGTTGCCGCCGGAGCCCGGGAGGTCAAAGGGACAGTCGGTGCGATGGAACTCAACATACCGGCAATCGAGGGCATCGGCGGAAGCCTGATCTACCTGGTGGATCGACATACCGGCCCGAGCATTTACGACATCGACTTCGTGAAGGAGGCCGGTGTCGACCAATTTCCCCGTGGAGTCGGACTCGTGGAAATAGACCACCTGACCCATAACGTCAGCAAGGGACGAATGGATCATTTCTTTGATTTCTATCACCGCGTATTCAACTTTCGCGAGCACCAATATTTCGACATCACCGGTGAGTATACCGGGTTGACCAGCCGCGCCTTGTCCGCGCCTTGCGGCAAGATCCGAATTCCGATCAACGAATCGAAGTACGATGGGGACAGCGGGCAGATAGATCAAATCCAGGAATTCATCCAGCAGTACCGCGGCGAGGGAATACAGCATGTGGCGCTGCGAACCGACGATATCTTGGGCACCTGGGATCGGCTGCACGCCAATGGTCTGAAGTTCATGACCCCGCCTCCGGATACCTATTACGAATTTCTGAGTGAACGTGTTCCCGGCCACGGTCAGGAACTTGAAGAGTTGCAAAAGCGCGGCATTCTATTGGACGGCGCAAACGGCCGTTTTCTGCTGCAAATTTTCACGCAGACGCTGATCGGACCCATTTTTTTCGAGATCATCGACCGCCGGGGCGATGACGGGTTTGGACAGGGAAATTTCCGCGCGTTGTTCGTCAGTATGGAGCGCGATCAGATTCGCCGCGGCATCCTGAAACCGACGGCTTGAATCACCCGCCTCCGAGCGAGGCCTTGAGAAAGTCGACGATGATGTCCATGGTTTGCCTGGCGGACCATGGCAGACCGGATTCGTCATCGCCGAGGAATGAAAGATCTCCGTGACCCGCTCCATCGAGCACATAGCGCACACTATGGCCGCCGCCGGCATTCAAGGCGTTATGCAACATGAGGGTCTGACTGGGCGAAATCAATCTGTCGCGACTACCGTGAAAGATCAAGAAGGGTGGAACGG
>JAXDQI010000102.1:0-4116 GCA_034667965.1 Gammaproteobacteria bacterium | reverse complement strand
GTGTGGGCCCGAGACCGACGAAGGAACCGAGCTGCTGGAAGCGATATTTCTGACCGCCGTATTCGAACAGCGCCGCATCCTTGCCGAGGTGTCGCGCGACGATGTTGCGCGGCAAGCGCACGACGCCTTCGACGGTCGCCAGCGGCAGTGCATAGGTCTCTTCGGACACGCGGACGATCAACGCCTGGCTGATGGCCAGCGTGAACGGCAGCCGGATGGTGAAACGCGAGCCCTTGCCCGCGGTCGATTCGATGAACAGACCGCCGCCCAGCTTCTTCACCTCGGTGGCCACCACATCCATTCCGACGCCGCGGCCCGCCGCCTGAGTGAGGTGGCCCGCCGTGCTGAATCCCGGCTCCAAAATGAGCTGCATGGCCTCTTCGTCCGTGAGTTTCGAATGGCGGTCGATGAGCCCCCGGGCCACCGCCTTCTCGCGGATCAATTTCACATTGATGCCGCTGCCGTCGTCGGTGACCACGATCACCACCTCCGCGCCGTCGCGGGTCAGGCTGACCGAGATTCGGCCGACATCCGGCTTGTTCAGAGCGACGCGCCGTTCCGCAGGCTCGATGCCGTGAACCACGGCATTGCGCAGCATGTGCTCCAGGGGCGCGACCATGCGCTCGAGCATCTGCCGGTCGAGTTCTGCCGATGCGCCCTGAACCACGAGTTCGGCGCGCTTTCCCGTATCGTTCGCGGCTTGGCGCACCAGACGGGTCAATCGTTGGACGTGGCGCTGGAACGGCACCATGCGCGTGCGCATCAAGCTGTTCTGCAGCTCGGTGATGACGCGCGACTGTTGGGTCAGCAGGTTCTGCGCCTCGCGAGTGAGCGTTTCCAACAGGCCCTGAATGCTCGCAACGTCGCCGGAGGTCTCGGCAAGTGCGCGCGAGAACTGCTGCAGCGCCGAGTAACGGTCCAACTCCAGAGGATCGAAGTCGTTCCTTCGCGAGTCCTCGTCGTGATGCCGATTGAGCACCTGCGCTTCGGTTTCGATTTCCAATCCGCGCAATTGGTCTTTCAACCGAATGACCGTGCGGGCCAGTTCCGCCAGGTTGAAGTCGATGGAGTTGACCTGCTGGTCGAGGCGAGCCCGGAAAATGCTCACTTCGCCGGCATTGTTGAGCATGGTGTCCAACAGGTCGGCATCGACGCGCGCCATTTCGACGCGCTCCGCCGGCACCGTCTCGCGGCCCGGCAGCACGGGCGCGGTGCTGATCTCGAGGCTCGAAATGGAGTCCTCTCCGGCTGCGGTCTGCAGGACCGTGAGCAGCGGCGCCTCTGACGGTGGCGCGGCAAGCTCCGGTTCGAGCCTGTCCCGGCCCGGGGCAGCGGTCGGGCCACCGGCGCCGGCCGCGGCGCTAGGTGCAACCATAAGCGGTACGACGGCGATCGGTTCGACCACTTGCGGTGCGGCGACCGCAGGCGCGGTGGAGGGTTCCGCCGTCTCGCCCATCGCCAAACTACGAATTTGAGCAAGCAATCCCGTGGCGGCGGCAGGCAGAGCACCGGCACTGACCAGATCCCGCATGCGCGCCAGTTCATCGAAGCTGGCCTGCACCACCGCATGGGTGCGGTCGTCGGCTCGCACCGTACCGGAATCGATATTGAGGACGAGACTTTCCAGCTCGTGACTGAGGTCGCCCATGGCGGTGATCCCCGCCATGCGTGCCCCGCCTTTGAGGGTGTGCAATTGACGCTGCAGCTCCGCGACCGGATTCTTGTCGTTTCGGTCGCGATTCCACGCCGTCAACGAACCTTCCGCCGACTCGAGCAGTTCTGTGGCCTCTTCACTGTAGATCTTGGCAATTTCGCGGTCGAAATCTTCGACCACAGGTTCGGTAGTCGGGTGCGTTTCGGCCACGGGCTCCTCGTAAGCCATCGGCTGCTCCTCGACCAGCTGTTCCTCGTAAGCCACCGGCTGCTCTTCGACCACCGGCTGCGCTTCGGCCGCGGACTGCTCGTCGGGCGCCGGCGTTTGCGGCAGCTGACGCACGATCGCCGACGCTCCGGGATCATCGGCCGCACGCGAAAGCTCCGCATCGATTTCGATTTCGAGCTCCTGCAGTCGCCCGAGAAGCCCGTGTTGGTCCGTGAAGAAGGCGGTGGACTCGTTGATATGCGAGACCACGTCCTCAATCGCGCGAACCGCGTCGGCAAGAGTTTCGATTCCGGTCTCGGTCAACCCATGCCCGCTGTCGTAGATCTTTCGCATGACCTGATTCAGAGGTTCGGTGACGCGGATTCCATGTCGTGCCTCCGCCATCTTGGAGCTGCCGCTCAAGGTGTGGATCGCTCGATACACGGATTCCGGCAAATGGTGCGGAGCCGGCTGGCCCGACCGCTTGCGCAGATACTCGCGAATTTCGGCCAAATGGCTCGAGGTCTCCTTGCTGTAGATATCGTGCAGCAAGGGATCCATGGCCGGCTTGTCCGCCGTCGAGGTGGTCACGTCGCCTGGGGCCGCTTCGCCTGAGATCACGTCGCCTGAGTCCGCTTCGCCCTCGGCGGCAGCCACCGCCAAAATATCTTCGGCGGGCGGAATGTCGGATGCCGGCGCGTCCGGAGTGGCGGCCGCAAGCGGAACATGTTCCTGATCGGCCGGTTGCGGCGCGGCGGCCTCATCCGGCGCGTTGGCCTCGCTTCCGTACTCCGGCGCCATGCCCGGCCCATCGGGTGACGCTGTGTCCGCAGCGCCCGCCGTGGATTGGCCCGGCCCGGGCACGGCCGCCGCAAACTCGCCATCGCGACCCTCGGAATAGGCAAAAGCGCGCGCCATGAGATCGCTCATGGGCGCCGTGGGAGGCCTGCCCGCTTCCAATTGCTCCACCAGCTGCGGCAACGCGGCGACCGCGCTGCGCAACAGCAACATCATGCCCGGCGTGCGCGTCAGGGTTTTATCGATGATACGGTTCAGCAAGTTTTCGATCGACCAGCCGAATTCGGCGATCGGCCTCGCACCGACCATCCTGCCGCTGCCTTTCAATGTATGGAAGCTCCGGCGCAGTACCCCGAGCGATTCGAAGTCCATGGGATGCTGGTCCCACATCGGGAAATATTGCTGGATTGACGCGATTTCTTCCTTGGCTTCCTCGATGAACAGTTCCACGAACTGCGGATCGACGCCCTCGGGCTCCACCGGCGAGAACAATGGATGAGTCGAGACCTGCGGGTGAGTCACGCCGTGCCCATCCCTGGGCCCCTCCAGGGCAATCGTGGCCGCGGGGTCCAACCGCACCGTCTTGGCATTGTCGCTGCCCGGCAGATCGAGATTCGGCACGCGGGAGAGGCTTTCCTCGACCAGCGCCTTGATGCATGTCTCGGCATTGTCGAGCATGTACCAAGGATCATTCCGCCCGTTCTGCAGCGTCTCCATGTAGTACTCGATGCTTACGATGGCATCGGCCACACGCTCGAGGCGTAGCGCATCCGCAGCGGGAGCGCCCGGCTCGATCAGCTTGCGAATCTGAGTTCCCACCGAGTCCATCAGCTCGACGGCGCGCCCCTTGCCGAGCATCAGCAGGCCCGCAGTGATGCCGCGCAGAAGCTGCGGTACATTGTCCAGGCCCTGCGGTGCGAAATCCGCCGGTTTCTGTACGGAGAGGGATACCGCTTCCTTGATTCGCGCCAGGTTGACGATGCATTCGCGCAGCACCGCTTCGCTGACCTGCCGGAACTCGTGATCCTGGTCCACCGGTATGTCGGAGCTCAAGGACGCCGTCGGCAAGATCAGGCGCACGAGTTGGTCGTCGAGGCTGTCTTCAACGGACAGCAACACGCCGGCCACCTTGATGAGCGCGAGTTCCGACGGAGTCTTGCCGTCGGTCACGATTTCAGAAAGCTCCGACACCTCCTGCTGCACACGCTGCCGCAGCTCGCCGAGACCCAGAACCCCGAGGGTGTCGCTGATTTTTTTCAGTAATTCGAGTTGCGGGATGAGCTCGTCGCTGCGCCCGCCGCCGCGCCGTACGAAAATATCGAAGACGTCTTTTACCTTGGACAGGTCTTCCTTGATCGCGGCGGCAACCGTCCGCATCAATTTTACGCTGGGTGCGGAGAGACTCTCGCGTTCCTGTTCGATGGAATCGTCGACCGGAAGGAGCTCCGCGAGCTTGA
>JAXDQI010000101.1:0-4106 GCA_034667965.1 Gammaproteobacteria bacterium | reverse complement strand
GAAGCCGTGGCCATCTTTTTTCGTCGTGAATCCGTGGCTGAAAATTCGTGTCATGTGCTCCGGCAATATGCCGACTCCGTTGTCCGTGACCGAGATCTGCACACCGTCCGGGTGTTTCGCAATGCGAACGTCGACGTACTTGTCCTTGTGTTCCGCCGCTTCGCAGGCGTATTTCGCGTTCCGCAGGAGATTGACCAAGATTTGCAGGACCTTGTGCTTTTCGACCACGATCTCCGGCACGTCCTCGAAATCGCACTTGACGCTCACCCCGTGGCGGTTGAACGCACCCACGTTCATGCGCAACGCGTCGTCGACGAGGCTCGAAACGGCGAGTCGCTCCGGCACGCCGACCAGCTTCGAATAGCTCTGCTGCATCGACACGATTTCTTTGATGTGGTCGATGTTCTTGCGCAACGAATCGAGTTCCTGAACGGCGATATTCTGATCGAGCAAGAGGTGTTCCGACAATTGCGAGAGATAGAAGGGCAGGTGCTTGCCGCGTTCGTCGGCCGACACAAACGCTCCCAAGTCCGCTTCGTGCTCCTGCAACAGCGCGACCACCTTGCTCAAGCCCGCCGCCCTGGGCTTCTTGACCCTGTCCGCGACCAAGCTCGCTGAAATATTCACGCTGTTCAATACATTGCCGACGTTGTGCAGGACGTTGGTGGCGATTTCGGCCATTCCCGCCTGTCGCGATGCGTCGCGCAATTGATTTTGCAGCTGCCGTTCCCGCTCGTCCGCCTCGACGCGATCGGTGATGTCGAGGTCGATTCCGACCAGGCGCGGACCCAGATCGACGGAATCCGTTGCCACCGCCGCCAGGGACGCGATGTGGCAAACCGTGCCGTCCGGCCGCACCACACGATACTGTGAGCGCAGCTGGCTATTGTCGCGCAAGGCGCCGGTTATCCCGGCTCGTGCGGCCTCGCGGTCATCGGGATGAATCAACGCCAACCACGACGTCATCGTCGGCTGAAATGTCGTCGGCGACTGAGCATATAGTTCGTGCATCGTGTCGCTCCACCACAGGCCCAGGCCGTCGCTTTTCAGTTCGTACACGCCGGCGCGCGCCGCGCGAGTCGCGACGCCGAAGCGGGTCGAAATGGTCTCGAGCTCGGCTCGACGGTCACGTTCTTTGGCGATGTCGGCCTCCATGCGCGCCTTGAGCCGCCGTCGCGTCGCCAGCACGAACAACACCGTCAGGATCGCGGTGACGAAGAGCGCCCCGGCGACGGCGCGCTTTTGGATCACGGCGGAGGAAATGGCGTCTTTCACCACGAATTCGTCCCGCCTCTCGAATTCGTCGTAGATCGCCCTGGTCAGCACATCGCCCTGCATGATGCGCGCACGCAGCGGCAGCAGGGTGTTGAGGGTTGCGCCCTTGGGGACGGCGGTCGACAGGCTTCGCACGGCTTCGGCGGCGTCGCCGACCATGGGTCCCTCGCCGCGAGCGGCCAGTTCGGCCAGGCGTGTGGTGGCCGTTCGCAATGCCATCACCGATTGCGCACCCAGGGTGTTGGTATCGACGGCGTCCGCCGCGCCGTTCATGAAGGTCTTATAGTTCGCGCGTGCGTCGGTCGCCAGTACGCGGAGCGGGCGAGAGTGATCGAGACTCGCGGCCCGGCGCGCGTCGGCCGCCAATTGAACCAGCAATACCACGGCGATCGGCAGGGCGACCGCGAGGAACTGCAAGGCGATGAGTTTGTCGGTGGCGCGTTTCATGAGATCGCGTGCATGCTGATGGCACATCTTCTGCTTTTTACGAGGGTAAAATCCTTTCCCACGTCGCTATTTCGGCAATTTCCGACCTAACTTAATGGCAAATCCGCGAACTAGGCCACAGTTTCCGGCTCGGTGCGCAACAGGAGCAGCACGCTGGCGGCAGCCGCGGCGGCCGACCCTGCACCGACCAAGGCGGCCGCATGAAATCCCACGACGAAACTCTCAGCAGAGCCCTGCCGGGCAAACACGAATCCCAGCAATGCGGTCGCGATCAGGCCGGCGATGCGCGCCACCGCGCTGTTGAAGCCCGAGGCGATCCCGACATGCCTTGTGTCCACCGACGCCATGACGCTGGTGGTGAGGGGTGCGACGCAAGCGCCCATGCCCAGGGCAACCAGCAATGTCGGCGGCAGTACGTCCGACCAATAGCTCACCGCGGCCGCGCCCACCCGTGAATAGAGCGAGAGGCCGACCGCAACCAGCCCGGATCCGACACTCAACGGCAGACGTCCACCGTAGCGCCCCGCCACACGACCCATCAGCCGCGAACCCGCCGCTATCACCACCGGCACCGGCAACAATGCGGCGCCGGCTGCGACTGCGGACCAGTGCTCGATTTGGATGAGGAAAAAGGGCAGCAGCACCAGCAATCCGCCGAGGCTCCCATACAGAAAAAAAGTCAGGAGCGTGAGCCCGACGAAGGCGGGCGCGGCGAACATGCCGAGCGGCATCAATGCGCGGTCGGCGAGGCGCTTTTCGTGCAACAGGAAAGTCCCGAGAAGCGCGGTTCCCGCGATCGCGGCCATCCAGGGCATGAGCGATGTGCCGGTCGAGTTCGAGGCCTCGGTGAGCGACCAGGTCAAAAGGCCCAGCGCGACGGTGGCGAGCGCAGCGCCGGACGAATCGAGAGGCGCCGCATTCCGGCTCTCGGTGCGTTCGCGGACGTACTTCCAGGCGAGGTATCCGGCACCTAGGGCGAGCGGCACATTGATGAGAAAGATCATGCGCCAGCCCACCGAATCGACCAGCCATCCGCCGAGGATGGGGCCCAGCGCGCCCGCCAGTGCGCCGACCGCCGCCCAGGTGCCGATGGCCCGTCCCCGTGCCTCGCCGCTGAACTCGCTGCCGAGTATCGCGAGGCTGTTGGGCATCAGGAGGGCAGCTCCGAAGCCCTGAAGCCAACGCCCTGCCAGCAGATAAGTCAACGACGGAGCGGCGGCGCAGATGATCGATGCCAGCAGGAAGGTCGCGAGGCCGATGAGGAAAAGGCGGCGCCGACCGTAATGATCTCCAAGACCGCCGCCCAGCAGGATCAGCGCTCCCAGCGGCAACAAATAAGCCGAGATCACCCAGGGCAAGACGGATGGGATTGCATGCAGATCCGAACCAAGCGCCGGCAATGCGACGTTGACGACCGACCCGTCGACGAAAGCGAGGCTCGAGCCCAGAATGGTCGCGGCGAGCACGGCGCGGGAATGCGCGGGGTCCGAGCTCAAGAACGTTACGCCGCTTTGAGCGCGTGTCCGTATTGCGCGAAATACCATTGGTGAAAGGTCACCACGCGGCGCTCATGCTCTGAATAGCGGCCGGGTCGGTACCGCTTGGAGAGGATTCCCGCCTGGTTGTTCTCGGTGATTTCCTTGTCCTGCAACGTCGTTCTGTCCCAACCCCATATCATCTTTTCGATGTCGACCGTCGTCGCCTTGCGGTCGACCAGCCAATATAGATCCACGTCGGTCTGCAGCGGACCGCGCGGCGTGAACAGGAACAGCACGGCGAAGTCGTTCGTCGCCACCAACTGCGTGAACGGACTGAAAGACAGGTACATCCGTCCCTGATCGAATCCCAACCGTTTGCCCATCAAGGATGAGGCGGGGCGGCCATCCTGGGTTTCGCTTTCATAACCTTCGCGAATGGTTCTCTGCAGAAGCAGGCGCAAATGCGATGAGGTCGGGCCATCGTCGATGGTGCCGATGGGGCGGCCCAAGGTTGCGGCGCGCCGCTCCCAGGCTTGCACGATGGGCAGGTATTTCTCCACCGCGTCCGCCGGCCCGGAACTCGGGCCCGCGCCGAAGGCTATCAGCGCCTCCGGCGGATGCATGGAGGAGAATTCGGGATGCGCCGGACCGCAGTGATAACACTCGACGAAATTCTCCACGATGAGCTTCCAGTTGGCCCCGGTGGGATAGGACTTCGAGTAGGCAATCTTCGCGTCGGCAAATCCGTGAAAGTCCAAGTAGGGCGCAAGATCGCCGAATGAGGCATCGAAGTCCACCGGCGCCTCATCCGACAAATTGATGAAGATGAAGCCGTGGAGCACCCGGACATGGCAGCGATGCAGCCCGTTGTCCTTTTTCGAAAAATCGGCCGGCATCAAGCGCGCG
>JAXDQI010000100.1:0-29169 GCA_034667965.1 Gammaproteobacteria bacterium | reverse complement strand
CGTAGCCTTCAATGATGGGATGCCGAGTGGCATGGAAATGCTTGGTGGCGTGTCGACCCGGAGACTGGTCGCAGCACCCCACGTGTCCGCAGGTTCGGCATATCCGCAAGTGAACCCATTGTTGGTGGGACTTGAGGCATTCCTCGCAGCCCAATGCACTCGGCGTTACGGATGCGATCCCATCGAGATGCGCGCATTTGCTCTTCATGCTGCGGCCCTGCCGGCTGATGAACGGATTCGAATGGCTCAATGATACAAGCATGTTTCCTGTTGCTGTTGCGCTGATTGCACGGCCTGACCGGAACGCGGACTTGAGGAAACCGGGACTTAAGGAAACCGGGTAGAGAGTTCGCGCAACACACTGAGCCGCTTGCCACTCGAGTTGCGACGTATTTCTCGTTCCGACGTGTATTGCTGTGATGCAATAGTTACGTATCCTCCCGGCGCCATCCTTCACAATAGCCTCATTACTTAATCACTTGCGTGCAGGTGCGGCTCACTATGAGGAACGCGTCACAGGAGGCGCAGCGCCCATGAAACCGGCGTCCACAACTTGCTCGTCGGATACTCGGTCGACGGCTGCCCTCCCCGTTCATCCGAAGCCTGCGATCGAGTCCGAGTTCAACGGCTTGGCGCGGCTCGCGGCAACGGCGTGCGCGGCGCCCTTCGCCTCGATCGAGTTGATTGGGTACGGTGAAACATGGTGCAGTCCGGCCGGGACACTTCCAGAGCCCGTTCTGCCGCCGCGCAATCCCTTCTGTCGCTCCACCGCCGAAGCGCTGGGATTGTTCCAGGTTCCGGATACCACCGCAGACCCGCGCTTCCACGACATTCAAGGCGTCATTGGCGCGCCCGGCCTGAGGTTCTATGCCGGATTGGCACTGCGGAGCGGCGACGGCGATGTGCTCGGTACCCTTGCCGTGCACGACACCAGGGTGCGCGACCTCACCGAGCACCAACGGCTGGCGCTGGAATTGCTGGCTCAGCAGGCTGTGTCACAGATCGACTTATACGCACGGGTCGCGGGACTCGAGTTGCTCGCCGCGACGCCTTCCATCGATGTCCCGCTGGCGCAAGCCCTGATCGAAAGCGCGTCGGTCGTCATCTATCACTCCAATCTCAGCGGCAACCTGACGTATGTAAATCCGGAGTACCGGCGCATTTTCGGTTTGGCGCCGGAGCAGAGCACGAACGATTGGGTTCAGGGCGTTCATCCCGACGATAGGCGGCGAATCGAGGAGGCTTGGGAGGACTTCTGCCGCAACCCACGCTCGGTCAGGTTCGACTACCGTACCAAACCCGTCGACGGCAACGTGCGCTACTTCACCGAGCACGTGGTCCCGGCCAACGGAGTCCCCGGATTCGTCGGGACGATCAGCGATTTTACCGACCTCATCACCACCCGCGGCGAACTGCGCAAAGCGGAAACCTTATTTCAGAACACCTTTGACCAGGCGCCGATCGGCATCGTCTACACGGATCGTGGCGGCAAATTCCTGCGCTTCAACGTCGCATTCAGCACCCTCCTCGGCTTCGATTCCAACGAACTCGCGGGCAAGTCCGTTGCCGATATCACCCATGGAGATGATGCCGAGCGCATCGCTGCGGAACTGGCACGCTTATGGGCCGGCGAGATCGACAGTTTGGACCACGAGAGGTGCTATACCCGCAGCGACGGAAGCGTCATGTGGGTGCGTGCGACAACGGCGCTGGTGCGCGATGGAAGCTCCACACCGGATTATGCGGTCGAGTTCGTGCGCGACATCACGATGCGTAAGGAGATGTCGGCGGCGCTGCTGCAGCAACAGACGTTGCTCGAAGCCGTGATCACCGATTTGCCGATCGCGCTGCTCGCTTGCGACACCGCCGGTCATATCACCCACTACAATCGGGCCGCGGTGGAACTCCACTGCGTCGACGCAGAGTCACACCCGATGACGGCGCAAGTCTTCCTCGCGGATGGCGTGACGCCGGTGAGTGCCGGCGATCATCCTCTGATGCGCGCGCTGCGCGGGGAAACCATCAGCAACCTTGAACTCGTGATTCAGCCCCGCGAAACGACGGCGCGTTCGACCTTGTCGAGCGCCAGGCGCTTGATCGGGCCGAACGGCCAGACTCTGGGCGCCGTTGCCGTCGTCCAGGACACGACGGACCGCAAACGAGCCGAACTCGAGCTCGAGCGAGTGCACAAGGAGCTGATGACGGCCTCGCGCCAGGCCGGTATGGCTGAAGTCGCCACCAACGTCCTGCACAACGTCGGCAATATCCTGAATAGCGTCAACATCTCGGCAAGCCTGGTGACGGACCGGGTCAAGCAATCCAAAGTGCCGGGGGTCACGCTCGTCGCCGATCTTCTCAAGGACCAGGGTGCGGATCTAGCCGCATTCATGTCCACCGATGCGCGCGGCAAACGTATTCCCGAATACCTGTCCGCTCTTGGACAGCAGTTGGCGGCCGACCAGCAGATGTCGCTGCAAGAACTCGGCTCATTGCGCGACAACCTGGAACACATCAAGGAGACCGTGACGATGCAGCAGAGCTACGCCAAGCTCTGCGGAGTGACGGAAACCGTCGAGGTCGTCGACCTCGTTGAGGATAGTCTGAGGCTGAACGCCGGCGCCTTTGCGCGTCACGGGGTAACCCTGTGCCGTGAATTTGCACCGGTACTGCCCATCACAGTCGACAAGCACAAGGTGTTGCAGATTCTCGTCAATCTCGTGCGGAACGCCAAGTACGCCTGCGACGAGTCGGGCAGGACGGACAAGCTCATCACCCTTCGCATTGCCCCGGCGACGGAGGGTGTACGCATCTCGGTCGTCGACAATGGGATTGGCATCCCTGCGGAAAACATGGACCGCCTGTTCACCCATGGCTTTACGACTCGGCAGTCGGGCCATGGCTTCGGCTTGCACAGCGGCGCACTCGCGGCTCAGGAGCTGGGAGGGTCCTTGCATGCGACAAGCGAGGGATTGGGACGCGGCGCCGCATTCATTCTCGAACTGCCCTACTCGCGATCGGACGTCCCCCATGCTTGACTCGAATCCTCCCGGCCGCCGCATCCTCATCATCGATGACAATGCAGCCATCCACCATGACTTCCGCAAGGTCCTGGGCGTCCAAGCCGATCAGCCCGCGCAAGCAATCTTGGATTTGCTCGAAGCCGACCTGTTCGGCACATCCGCCTCCACGGCGGTCCGACCGAACTTCGAGATCGACTCGGCGCATCAAGGACAGGAAGGCGTAAAGATGGCGGGCCAAGCGGTCGCCGAGGGGCGTCCGTATGCGATGGCATTCGTCGACATGCGGATGCCGCCTGGGTGGGATGGACTGGAGACGATCGAGCATCTGTGGAAAACCGATCCCGACGTGCAGGTGGTCATTTGCTCGGCCCACACCGACTATGACTGGACCGAGGTGGTCGCAAGACTCGGTCACTCGGACAAACTGCTGGTGCTGCGCAAACCGGCCGAACCGATCGAAGTGCTGCAGTGTGCCACCGCTCTGAGCCGCAAGTGGGAAAACGAACGATTGGTCAAGGACCATGTGGGAAAATTGGAGGCAGTCATCACGGTCCGCACGCACGGGCTGGAGGCTGCGAATCGACAGCTGCGCCATTTGACCACCCATGATGCGCTGACGGGTCTCCCGAATCGGGTCCTGCTGGACGATCGCCTGGCGCAGGCGATGGCGCTCGCCGATCGGGACAAGCACTCCTTTGCGCTCATGGTCTGCGATCTTGACCGTTTCAAGCTCATCAACGACTCGCTGGGCCATCGAGCGGGCGATGAACTGCTGCAGGAAGTAGCCCGGCGATTGAGTGGCGTGGCGCGGACCGCCGACACGGTGGCTCGCATTGGCGGTGATGAATTCGTCCTGGTCGGAAGTTCACTGGTCGATACTGAACACGCCATGCAACTCGCGGCGCGGGCTATCGAAGCGCTGCGAGCCCCGGTGCGGATCGGCGGCATCGAAGTGCACACCTCGCCCAGCATTGGAATCGCACTGTATCCTGAGGACGGCGCATCCATAGAGGCGCTGCTCGCCCATGCGGACGCCGCCATGTACACGGCCAAACACCAGGGCCGAGGAAACGTTCAGCGCTATGTGCCCGGAATGCATGCCGGAACCGAAGACCGGGTGCAGATGGAAAGCGAGCTGCATCACGCCATCGCATTGAAGCAGTTCGAACTCTACTACCAACCGAAGGTGGACACCCGGACGGGCGCCGTGCGAAGCGCGGAGGCGCTGATTCGGTGGGTGCACCCAACTCGAGGTCTTGTCTCCCCGGCGGAATTCATTCCGCTGGCCGAGGAGTGCGGATTGATCGGCGCCATCGGCGGTTGGGTCATTCGGGAGGCGTGCCGACAAGCTCGTGCCTGGCAGGACGAAGGGGTACCGTTGCTTCGGATATCGGTGAATCTCTCGGCCTCGCAATTCCGCGAGGTCGGCTTGGTCGACAGCATTCGCCGCGCCCTCGATGACGTGGGGCTGCTCGCGCGCTACCTCGAAGTCGAACTAACCGAAAGCGCCGTCATGAACGATCCCGAACAATCGGTCATGATTCTAGAGCAGCTGAGCGCCATGGGGGTGCTGGTGTCGGTCGATGACTTCGGTACCGGCTACTCGAGCATGAGCTATCTACGCCGCTTCCCTATCGATAAACTCAAGATCGACCGGGTATTCATCAACGAAATCGCGAGTCGTCCGGAAGATGCATCCATCGTCCGGGCGATCGTCTCCCTCGCCCACAGCCTGAACCTGAAAGTCGTTGCCGAGGGAGTGGAAACACCCGCGCAACTCGATTTCCTGAAGACTGCCGGGTGCGACGAGTACCAAGGCTACCACTTTAGCCGCCCGCTGCCGGCGGACCAATTCCAACGGCTGATCCGCGACGCCCGACCGCAAGACGTCCTCACCGAGGAAGATGCCATACGTACGCACAGCAAACTGTCGGCATACAAGCGCAAGTGATGCCGCTTCGGCCGAGGCGGCCGGTGAAAATCAATTCGTGGTAGCATTTCAGCCCATCCGTGAATTCCGGAGAAGCGTAGTCGATGAGCATTGCTGATCCAAGAGAAGACCGGACCAAGGCTGCTCTCGATTACCACGAATTCCCGACACCGGGAAAGGTGTCGATCGCCCCCACCAAGCAGTTGAGCAACCAGAACGATTTGGCCCTCGCCTATTCGCCCGGGGTCGCCGCCGCCTGCCTTGCCATAGTCGAAGACCCGCTCAATGTCTTCCGTTTCACGGCCCGCGGCAACTTGGTTGGCGTCATTACCAACGGCACCGCGGTGCTGGGACTGGGGGCGATAGGGCCGCTGGCGGCGAAGCCGGTGATGGAAGGCAAGGCGGTTCTGTTCAAGAAGTTCGCCGGCATAGATGTCTTCGACATCGAAATCGCGCAACGCGACCCGGAAAAACTGGTCGAAACCATCGTCGCGCTCGAGCCCACATTCGGCGCGATCAACCTCGAGGACATCAAGGCACCCGAGTGTTTCTTCGTCGAGCGCGAACTACGCAAGCGCATGAAAATACCGGTGTTTCACGACGATCAGCATGGCACCGCCATCATCGTCGCCGCCGCTTTTCTCAATGGGTTGCACGTGGTCGGGAAGGACATTGCCGCCATCAAACTGGTGGTCAGCGGCGCCGGCGCCGCCGCACTGGCGTGTCTGGAGTTGTTGCTGGAGCTGGGTCTCAAGCGCGAAAACGTCTGGTTGAGCGATCTCGCCGGCGTGGTCTACGCCGGGCGGCTGGAATTGATGGATCCGGAAAAAGCTCACTACGCCCAACCTACCGACGCCCGCGTCCTCGACGAAATCATCGCCGGCGCCGATGCGTTTCTGGGTTTGTCTGCGGGTGGGGTATTGACACAATCGATGGTCAAGAAAATGGCCGCCAGGCCGATGATTCTGGCGCTTGCCAATCCGACTCCGGAGATCCTCCCCGAGGAGGTAAGGGCGGTGCGCAGCGATGCGGTCATTGCGACGGGCCGCAGCGACTATCCAAATCAGGTCAACAATGTTCTCTGCTTCCCGTTTATCTTCCGTGGAGCTCTCGATGTAGGCGCGACCACCATTACACGCTCCATGGAGATCGCCACCGTGCGCGCGATCGCTCTGCTTGCGCGTCAAGAACAAAGCGATATCGTGGCCGCCGCGTATGGCGGTATCGAAGACCTGGCATTCGGCCCCGAATACCTCATTCCGAAGCCCTTCGATCCGCGTCTCATCGTCAAGATTGCCCCCGCCGTCGCCAGGGCCGCCATGGAAGCCGGCGTGGCCACGAGGCCGATCGGCGACCTCGAGGCCTACGGTCAGAGACTCGAGCAGTTCGTCTATCACAGCGGCACCCTGATGCAGCCCATCTTCGCCGCAGCTCGCCAGGTGACCCTGGACCGCAGCCGGATCGTTTATGCCGAAGGTGAAGACGAACGCGTGCTGCGCGCGGCGCAGATCGCCGTGGACGAGGGCCTGGCGACACCCATCTTGGTGGGCCGCCCCGCAGTAATCGAAAATGCCATCAAGCGCTACGGGCTGCGCATACGCGTCGGCGAACACCTCACCGTGGTCAACCCCGAACACGACGTGAGGTATCGTGAATATTGGCAGGATTATCACCGTCTCACGCAGCGACGCGGCGTCACCGCGCAATATGCCAAGCTGGAAATGCGACGGCGCACTACGTTGATCGCAGCGATGTTGTTGAAAAAAGGCGAGGCCGACGGCCTGATCTGCGGCACCATCAGCACGTATGCACTGCATCTTTACTATGTGGACCAGGTCATCGGCCGCGCTGAGAACGCCACGGTCTACGGGGCGATGAGCGGGCTCATCCTTCCCGGCCGTCAAGTATTCATCGTTGATACCCACGTCAATCTCGATCCGAGCGCGGAACAGCTGGCGGAAATCACGCAATTGGCGGCCGATCAACTGAATGCATTCGGTCTGGTGCCCAAAGTGGCCTTGTTGTCGCACTCCAATTTCGGAAGCAGTGATGCGCCGTCGGCGATCAAGATGCGCAGAACCTTGAGCCTGCTTCAGAAATGCCGGCCCTCCCTGGAGGTTGACGGTGAAATGCACGGCGATGCCGCCTTGGATGAATCCGCACGCAAGGCGATTCTGCCGGACAGTGTGTTGCAAGGCAGCGCCAACCTCTTGGTCTGCCCCAATCTCGACAGCGCCAACATCGCCTACAATCTGCTCAAGTCCGCGGCGGGTCAAAACGTCGCCATCGGTCCCATCCTGCTCGGCTGCGCCGCACCGGCTCACATCGTGACCGCGGCCGCGACGGTTCGTCGTATCGTGAACATGACCGCCATTACTGTCGTTGAGGCGAACCGGCGGCTTGCCGCGCAGGGTTGATCCGCCGCCCGCACCCAGCTGAAGCCCTAGCGGAAGGAACGCTTACGGTGCGTTTGGAAGCAATCCCTTTTCGACCAGTGTCGGCGGGTGGCGGTAGTGGGTCGCCTGCTCCCAGGCATAGGCGTATCCGAGGAGGTCGCCATCCCTCCAGGGCCGCGCGGAGAACTCCAAACCGAACGGCAGGCCTCCGGGGTAATAGCCGCCGACGACGACTACCGCGGGTACGCCGATCATGTTGACCCAGCTGGTTGCAGAATGCGGACCATCGCTTAAGGCCCCATTCTGCGGCATCGTCTCGTCGGGCGGCGGCATCTGGATCGCGGGATATACGTAGCCGTCGAGATGCAGCCGTTCGAGGGGTTCTAGATAGGCGGCCAGAGTTCGGCCGCGCGGGCGATGGTAATTGGCCTGGGCGTCGGGATCGCTTTCTATGTCCTTCTGGGAGATCGTGATGTCGCCGATCTGCGAGTTGGACGGTTCCTCTCCGATGATGGGGGCCGGCAGCGGCGCACCCACCGCTTGCTCGTACTCGGCTACTCCGCGATATTGCCCAGGCCCAAAGGTATTGAGAAATCGCTCCGTACCCTCGCGAACGTAGGAATAGGTGCTGACACGGCTTGCGATCCGGGCAAAGCTGTCCGGAAGAATGGAGTCGTCGAAGACGACGGTGGCGCCGGCGGCCCGCAGATCGTCCACGGCCTTCATGAAGGCCTCGAGCGTCTCGGGACGCAGCGGGATTGATTGATCGGCCGACTGTTTGGCGGCGACTTCTTCAGGCACCGCCGCCGGTATTCCATGAAAGGGGATGCCGGCGCCCGTCAGGATAAACGACGGCACGCCAAAACGCCTGCCATTGAGCCGACCGGACTTCAGATATTGAGTGTAAGGGCCGGGCTGTGCGCTTGCGGCGGACCCCAGAGTGCGAGGATCGAGCGGATCCTCGCCCGCCATGACGGAAAGCGCGATGGCCGCATCGGTCACGGTACGGGCGATGGGACCCGTATTATCGAGCATCCAGTCGAGCGGCGCGATGCCGGCAATGCTGACCAGCCCGCGTGTCGGGAAGACCCCGATGACCGCGCTCGTCGCCGCCGGCATGCGGATCGAATTACCCGTGTCCGTGCCGCTGCCGAGCAGCGCCATGTTGGCGGTGACCGCGGTCACCGTGCCGCCCGAGGAGCCGCCCGGAGAAAAACGTACGTCGAAGGCGTTGCCGGTCCGGCCGAACGAGCTGCTGCGGTTGGTATCGCTGTTGGCAAAGTCGGGCATATTCGTGTGGCCGATCAGGATGGCTCCGGCGGCGCGGAATTTGGCGACGATGGTCGCGTCGCGCGGCGCAATCAGCTCATGCCCGGGGATGACGTAGCCCGCCCAGCCATCCGTCGTGACCTGACCTTCCATGCTGGTGTTGGCCTTGACCACGATGGGCACTCCCCACAGCGGGCCGCGCATCGTGGCGGCACTCGCAGGCTCGGCGTCTTCTCGCGCGGCTGCCGCCAGGGCTTCGGAGCGGGTTACCGTTTCGACGGCCCGATAGATGCCGTTGTAACGGTCGACGCGCGCAAGGTGCCACTGCACCACCTGAGTGACGGTGTATTTGTGCTTTGCGTAGAAACGTTGTAATTGTGGAATCGTGACCTCGAGAAGGTCGTGGTCCATGTCGGTCTGCGATGGCGCACGCGGTTTCGCCGCGGATGAGCAGGCGAGCGCCACCGAGACGAGACCGAGCAGGAACGGCGAATGCACTAGGCGTTGTAGGCCGATGACGCTACCGTGCCGCCGTGTCCGGTCCAATTGGTGTGGAAAAACTCGCCGCGAGGCTTGTCGATTCGTTCGTACATGTGTGCGCCGAAGAAATCGCGTTGAGCCTGCAGTAGATTGGCGGGCAGCCGTGCCGCACGGTATCCATCATAGAAGGCCAAGGCGGTGGAAAAGGCCGGTGTCGGGATGCCGAGCGCGATCGAGTGGGTCAATGCCTTGCGCCAGCTCATCTGATATTGGTTCAGAGCGCCCGAGAAGAAGTTGTCCGTGAGGAGGTTTTCCAGCGCCGGATCCTTGTCGAAGGCGTTCTTGATGTCGCCAAGGAAGACCGAACGAATGATGCATCCGCCGCTCCACATCAAGGCGATACCTCCCATGTTCAATTTCCAGCCTCGCTCCTTCGCGGCGGCGCGGAGCAGCATATAGCCCTGGGCGTAGCTGATGATTTTCGAGCAGTACAGCGCCCGGCGAACGCTTTCGATGAACTCCTTTTTCAGGTCGGCGGAAATCACGGCGGGCTGCGGTCCTTGCAGGACCTTGGAGGCCCGCAGGCGCTCCTCTTTGAGAGCCGACAGGCATCGCGCGAACACGCTTTCGCCGATCAGAGTAACCGGCATGCCGAGGTCGAGCGCGGAGATGGCGGTCCACTTCCCCGTCCCCTTCTGCCCCGCAGTATCGAGTATGGTGTCGATGATCGGGTTACCGCCGGCATCCTTCTTGGCGAAAATCGCTGCCGTTATCTCGATGAGGAAGCTGTCGAGCTCGCCCTTGTTCCATTCCGTGAACACATCGGCCAACGCATCCGGCCCGAGGCCGAGGCCGTCCTTCAGCATCTGATAAGCCTCGCCGATCAGCTGCATATCGCCGTACTCGATTCCGTTGTGCACCATTTTGACGTAGTGCCCCGCGCCGCCCGCGCCGATCCATTCGCAACACGGTGAGCCGTCGAGCGCCTTGGCCGCGATCGACTGCAGAATCTCCTTGACGTGCGGCCACGCCGCGGGATTGCCGCCGGGCATGATGGATGGGCCATGTCGGGCGCCCTCCTCTCCGCCGGATACGCCGGTCCCGACGAACAGGATCCCCTTCTCCGCGAGAGCCTTGGTGCGGCGGTCGGAGTCCGTATCGAGCGAATTGCCGCCGTCGATGATGATGTCGCCCGGTTCCAAATGAGGAACGACCAGTTCGATGGTTTGATCGACCACCTGTCCCGCCTTCACCATGAACATCACGCGACGCGGCTTCTTCAGCGCACGGCACATCTCGTCGATGCTGTGGGTGCCGAGCACCCGTGTGCCCTTGGCTTCGGTTTTGATGAACTCATCGACCTTCGACACGGTGCGGTTGAAAACCGCGACCTTGTATCCGTGATCGTTCATGTTCAGCACGAGGTTCTGGCCCATGACTGCAAGCCCGATCAACCCGATATCGCAGCTGTTGTCGTCCAACTCAGTACTCCTCAGGTCATGTGGCCGGTAACCGGCTGACCGGAGAAGTATAGCCGCTGGCGGCGTACGCAAAGCGCGCATCGAGGCCGCTGGTTGGCTATGCCGCCGTCATGCTGGCGTGCAAGTATCCTCGCCTGCCGGGGCATCGAGCCCGCCGCGTCGTCACCCGTCAGGCATTCATTGACAGATGACCGCCGGTTCCTTGATCTGGTTCGTGCCCGGAAAATCGTACCAGCCGTTTTCCGCGGACGATGGCCTTTCCTCGGCGAACCACGGCAGCATGACGAGATCCTGCAGGTGATAGGAATAGCCCTTGAGCGGAATCACGACAGTGGGAAAGTCGGCATAGGTGGCGCCGTTTCCTTGCGGGTCTCCCACCTCCAGCAGATTGCTCCCGGAGCAGGAGGAATTCGGATCACTGGCCGGAGGAAAGGCCCAGACCGGCACTACGTTATTGACGAACGGATCATTCAGCCATTCCCCAATCTCGTGATTGATGGTGCTGACGTCGGCGAGCAGCGGACCGACGAGGGCGAGGTCGAGCCAGCTGGTATAAATCAGAGTCTGCAGGGATTCCGTTCCGTCCTCGTTTGAGGTCGCGAACGCGTCGTGGTAACCGAGCGCTTCCGCGGTGACGTTGTCGGTCACGAAAATCGGCACTTCGTCCGGCTCGATTCCGCTCAGTTGGATGATGGTTTTAGCCTGCGAGTCGAGGAAATCGATCAGCACGTCTCCAAGATAGACGTTGTCGATTTGGTACAACACGCCGGTCTCCGGAGTGACTTCGATATCGACGGCCTCCGCTACCCGCGGCGGCGCCATCTTGACGTGCCAATTGCGCGCGGCGTCCATTTTGTTCCAAAACGTCGCACGCTGCATCATGTCGCCGAATTGCCCGACCCCGTTGGCAAACTTGGCATCCTGGAATAACGGCGATCGGACGATATTCGTCACCGCCGGCATAGGATCGAAATCCACGGTGATGTCCTGGTTGTCGCCGAAAAATATGAAGTGCATGCGCAGAGGTACGATGACCGAGCGAAGTGAAACGGACTTCCCCGATTTCGGCGGATGGCCGAGCATCGTGTACGGGTAATTCACTCCGGCAAAGGAAAAAGAGGACGAGAAATGCGGTAGCGAGCGAAAATGTCCCGCGGAGCTTTCGGTCTTGTCCTGTCCAATCCCGCCGCGCCTGTGATACCCCAGGGCTCTGAGGTGCGCATGCAGCGTGACCTTGTCCAGCGGAACCACCAGTCTCTTCGCGGAGGGCTTCGCGGTTGCCGGGGTTGCCGGGGTTGCCGGGGTTGCCGCGAAACATAGAAACGACGCGGCAAGCGACGCAAGTGCCAATCGATTCGTCCAAGTTCCGTGTGACATGGAGACTCCCTTCCATTGTTATCGAACCGTAACCCCGCACGCAGTAGCTACGCCAGTCGATTGCCGTTGTCAACCACCGCGTGAGCAGCGTGGCGCCTCGCGACCCCAGCGTCACCACCACGCTGCGGCACTGCGGCGTCATGAGGGGGCCGCGCCGCAGCGGCGAGCCCTCGATTCGCTTCCCTGCCGCGGAGTTTCGATTTAACCTACACCCATGCCGTAGAGCGCCATGTCGCGTTTCATGTGCGGTCTGCGGGTTACACAACTAACGTCAAAAACAATCGGCTACTTCGTCGCCGGCGTAAAACGGTGCTGTCTTGTTCGCCCGAGATTTGGGAGCCGCGGGGATATCATCATGAAAATAGTTCCGACGATATCGGTGTGCGTGCTTGCTGCCTGCACGGCGCTGGCAGGCAATGCGTTTGCGGAGGGTGGAAGGAGCCGCCCCAAAATGGTGGCCGCGACTCCGCTTGCCCGAACTGCGCCGTTTCCGAACGGCCTGCTCAGCAAAGGAGGCGATCCCGGCGATGATGACACGGCGATTTCACTCGCGCCGAATCTATCGGCCTTATGCCAGTCCTACATCGGCCACCTGAATACATATTCCAATCCGCGACCCAACGTCGATCAGATCAATGACGATCAGATCGTGCTCGCCGGTACGCAACTCGGCTGCGACACTGCGCAGAACGAAACGACCATCGCGGTCAACCCCGCCAATCCGCGCAACCTGGTTGCGGGAACCAATGATTACCGGATTTTCAATACCCGCGAAGGACGCAATGACGGCGCCGGTTACGCATACACGACATTCGACGGCGGCCACAGCTGGCTGAATGTCCAACTGCCCCATTTGACCTACCAGACCGGCGCCACCGGATTGTTGTCCGACATGGACTCCGCCGGCGATCCCGCCGTCGCGTTCGGTCCTCACAACACGGTCTACTACGCGAATCTGGTGTTCAGCCGACTCAACAGCGCGAGCGGCGTCGTGGTGAGTAAATCCACCAACGGCGGCCGGACATGGGGCGAGCCTTCGATCGTGCACACGGATGGCGTGGACGCCGCCGGCAATCCTCTCGATACGCCCTACTTCAACGACAAGGAATGGATCACCGTCGATCAACATACGGGGACGGTGTATGTGACCTGGACTTCGTTTGGGCCTACTGGCGACTCGCCCATTCAGGTCGCGAGTTCGAAGGACGGCGGTGCCACCTGGTCGGCGCCCGTGACCGTCAATCCATCCTCCGCCTTTACTCCCGGCGGAATCACGCCCTATAGCCAAGGGTCCAATCCGCAGGTCAATCGTCACGGCGATCTGTTCATCGCCTATGAGTCGGCCGTATGCCAATCGCTGGCGTGCAATCAGCTCACCGATCACGATGCCGTGATCATCGCGACATCACGCGATGGCGGACGCACTTTCACCAATCGGGAAGTCGCGTACGATTTCGATTTTCCCTACAACCCGGATGTCGGCCGCGACACGCTCACCGGAGAGAATTTTCGGATCAACAGCTTTCCGCAATTGACCATCGATCCCGTCACCGACGCGCTGTATGCGACGTGGTCCGACGACCGCGACGGTCGGTACGATGCCTCCGGAAATTCCGTAAAGACCAATGGCGACGTTTTCATCGTCGCGTCGCAGGATGGCCGGCACTGGTCCCGCACTTTCGCGGTCGGCACCGGCGCGGATGAGGTTTATCCCGCAATTGCGGCTTACGGCGGCACGGTGGCCGTGAGTTTCTATACGCGGGTGTACGACCAGCATGGCATCGGTCTCGATATGGCCTATGTGTCCGGCGATGCGGAGGACCTGGGCAGCTTGGGCAACCGTCGCGTGCATCGTGTCACCTCGCAGACCTCGAACCCACAGATTCAGTTCGTGGCCGTCGGCGCGGTGACCGGCAATGTGCTGCAGGGCGTGTTCATCGGCGACTATACGGCCGTGGCGTTGGGCTCCGACGGCGTGCTGCATCCGTGCTGGACGGATTTCCGTGGCAAGCCGGGCGTGACCGCTCCGAACCAGGACGCGTACACTCAGGCGGTCTCGCTCGATTGATTCGATTGGAGTGAAACGGGCGGCGGCGCAGTTCGCCGCCGCCCATAGTCTAATTACCGAGGTTGCTGGTTCTGCGGATGAAGGCGGCGACGTTGTCGTGCAGTGCCTTGAGCGAGGAGTCCTTGGCGTACACCATGTGCCCGGAGTCGTAGAACTTGTACTCGATATTGCTCTGCAGGCTCGCCGGCATCGGCAGATGATGCATCTCGTACACGCCCTGATAGAACGGCGTTGCCAGATCGAAATAGCCTGCGTCCAGTTGCACCCTCAAGTTGGGATTGATTTTCATTGCGTTGGCAAGATCCGGCATGACATTGGAGCCCTGGCGGGACGATGGCGGCTGCTGAGGCTGTCCCGGCAATTGATGTTGAAAATTCCATGTCTTGTAGAGCGGAATACTCGGCTTGAAATTCTTGCCGTCGCCGTAATGTAGATCCTTGCGCACATACTCGTTGAACGCGGAGACGTACGCGGAACTCAGCGCCGTGGATTGCGGATCATAATCGGCACGCTGACTCAATGGATCGATATCGGGACCGGAAAAGCGCGTATCCAGACGCCCCGTGGTCATGCTCTCATCCCCTCTCAGGGTCTGACGGAATTCACCGCCGTCGATGCGCAGGTCCGCCTTGAGAATGTACTCGATCGGCAGTCCGGTATATTCGTGGAGCTTGGCGGCAACGGCGCTGCGTTCCGCCGGACTCAATTCGGAACCCGCAGCCAGCGCTCTTCCATATTCTCCCATGGCAAATTGCTCCACTTCCGCCAGCAGCGAGTCTAAATCCTTGTGCTCGGCCGGCAGCTTGTGGTGATACCAGGCGGTGGCGCTGTAGGTCGGCAGTACCGTCTGGTACGCAAGGTCGATGCCGGGATTTCCGGTCGGCCGATCGGGGCTCAGGTCGAAATTGAGGATCTGGGACAGCAGGATGACGCCGTTGAAATCGATCGCGCGATCCGCTTCCAATTGGTTGACCAGCACCGCCGACCGCGGGGTGCCGTAACTCTCACCGAACAAGTACTTCGGCGAATTCCAGCGGCCGTACTTTGAGAGGAATTGCGATATGAACTCGGCAAATGCGTAAGCGTCCTGATCAATGCCGAAAAAGGCCTTTTCCCTGTCTTTTCCGGCAATGCGGCTGAACCCCGTTCCGGGCGCATCGATGAACACGAGATCGGTCGCATCGAGCAGGCTGGAGCTGTTATTGACGAGCGTATATGGGGCAGCCGGCGTATGAGCATCGGTTGCAGTGACGATGCGCCGCGGTCCGAAGGCGCCGATGTGCAGCCATAGCGTCGCGGAGCCCGGGCCTCCGTTGTACAAGAACGTCACGGGCCGCGCATTCCCGCCGTTCTTGAAATAGGCAACATAGAACATCGACGCTTCCGCCGTCGGATTCTTCGATTCGCCGTCGCCCGGCATCGAGTTTTCCTTGTCGGACTTCGGATCCCGCGGCACGTCATCCCAGTCTTTCGGGTGCACGATGAGAGAGCCTGCAATCGCTTGATAGGATATCGACTGTCCGCCGACCGTCACCGAACCGGAGCTGACCTTGGATTCGGATTTGAACGGCTGGAATTTGCCGCCTTCGGCTTTCTCATCGTCGCCATCCGGCTTCTTGTCGGCCGTATCTGCTGCGGCCGGCACCGCAGCCCAGGCCGACAGGGTCCACACACAGGCTGCCAGAAAGGCTCCCGATTTGATCTGACTCATGTTCATCCTTGCGTAGCGTAGAATCTGGATTCGCATCATGCCAACCAAAAGCGAAATCGTCGACTTCCTCGCGCGGGCATTTCCACAGAGTAAATGCATCGTTGAGAAGGCGGGCCGCAACACGGCCACCGTAACGCATCGAGTTGGCGTCGACGAGCTGCGTCCCGGCGGCACGGTGTCCGGCCCCGTGCTCATGGCTGTTGCCGATGTGGCCCTCTACGTGGCGGTGCTCGCAACCATCGGTATCGTTCCGCTGACCGTGACGACCAGCCTCACGATCAATTTCCTGAGAAAGCCCTCGCCGGACAGGGACATTGTCGGCGAGTGCAAGCTCATCAAGGTTGGCCGCACGCTTGCGGTCGGCGAAGTTGCACTATATTCGCAAGGCGAGGACGCGATGGTGGCTCACGCGGTGGGCACCTATTCGATCCCGCCGATTCGCGACTCGGACTCGCGCGCGTAGCCCAAAGAGCGCAGCGCCCTTCTAATGTCATCGAGCACGGCGGGTTCGTCTATCGTGGCGGGAATCTGGAACGGCTCTCCATCCGCCATCTTGCGCATGGTGGCGCGGAGCACCTTGCCCGAACGCGTCTTGGGCAAGCGTGCAACGATTCCGACCTGCCGCAGATTTGCAACCGGCCCGACCTTTTTTCGGACGAGCTCGACCAGCTCCTTGGCGACTGCGGATGGATCGCGCTGAACATTCGCCTTCAGCACCACCAGCGCCAGCGGCAGCTGGGTCTTCAGGGAATCCCTCACACCGAACACCGCACACTCGGCGACGTTTTCGTGGCTCGACAGGGCCTCTTCCATACTGCCGGTCGAGAGATTGTGACCTGCGACGATGATCACGTCGTCAATGCGGCCCATCACGAAAATGTAGTCATCCTCATCGATATAGCCGCCGTCACCGGTCAGGTAATATCCTGGATACCGTGTCAAATATGTGTCGCGCAGCCGCGCCTCATCGTTCCATAACGTCAGCATGGACCCCGGCGGCAGCGGCAAGCGGATCGCCACCGCGCCTTCCTTGTTTGACGGCAGCACCCCGCCCTCATCATCGAGAATCTCCACCCGGTATCCGGGCACGGCCTTGGTCGGAGAGCCAGCCTTGAAGGGAAATACCTCCAATCCCATGCAGTTCGCCGCGACGGGCCAGCCTGTCTCCGTCTGCCACCAGTGATCGATGACGGGCCGCTGCAACAGTCCTCGCGCCCAGTGATAGGTATCCGGATCGAGGCGCTCGCCCGCCAGAAAGAGATAGCGGAGACAGGAAATGTCGTGGCGGCCCAGGTACGTACCCGCCGGATCTTCGCGTTTGATGGCTCGGATGGCGGTGGGAGCCGTGAACAACACCTTCACCTTATGTTCCTCGATGACCCGCCAGAACTCGCCGGGATCGGGAGTGCCTACCGGCTTGCCCTCATGGATAATCGTGGTACAGCCGAACAGAAGAGGCGCGTAGGCGATATAGGAGTGGCCAACCGTCCACCCAAAATCCGACGCCGCCCAGAACACGTCGCCGGCTTTGACGCCGTACACGTATTGCATCGACCACTTCAGGGCAACCGCGTGGCCGCCGTTGTCCCGCACCACGCCCTTGGGTTTCCCGGTGGTGCCCGACGTATACAATATGTAGAGAGGATCCGTGGCCGCCACCGGCACACAGGGAACGGGGGATGCGGCCGCCGCGGTCGCCTCCCAGTCCAGATCGGAAGGCCCGAGATCACACGGCCGCTGTGGTCTCTGCAAGATCACGCAGCGCTCCGGCTTGTAGCTCGAGAGTTTGATGGCCTCATCCAGCAATGGCTTGTACGGCACCACCCGCGTGCCTTCGATTCCGCAGGATGCCGACACCACGATCCTCGGTGCGGCATCCTCGATCCGAACCGCCAGTTCATTGGCGGCAAATCCGCCGAAGACCACCGAATGAATCGCGCCTATCCGAGCACAGGCATACATTGCGATGAGCGTTTCCGGCATCATCGGCATGTAAATCACGACGCGGTCGCCCTTGACCACGCCCAAAGCAGACAAAGCTCCGGCGAACTGCGCAACCTGCTGCATCAACTCGCGATAGGTCAGAGTACGCTTTGTCCCCGTCACGGGGCTGTCGTAGATAACGGCCGGTTGCGCGGCGCGGCCATTCTCGACATGAAAATCGATGGCG
Organism: Gammaproteobacteria bacterium; assembly: GCA_034667965.1. Lineage (GTDB taxonomy): Bacteria > Pseudomonadota > Gammaproteobacteria > Steroidobacterales > Steroidobacteraceae > Bog-1198. The sequence goes on along the minus strand of JAXDQI010000100.1, from coordinate 11,267 downwards.
TTGTAACAGGTATTGAGTTCGCCCCCCGTAAACCAGCGATACAGTGGTGCGTGGGAATCATCGAGAACACGTTCGAACGGTTTTGACCAAGCGATCGCTTCGGCAGCCCGCCGCCAGAAGGTCTCCGGCGACCGCATGGCTTGATCGAAAGCGTCGCGGTAGGTTGTCATTGTCAGCGCTTATCGTAGGAAATACGGCTCGTCGGCAACATCCTCGCCTCGCGCACCGCAAAAGTCCACGGGTAGTCCGGTCATGACATCGACGTCTAGTTATGACATCAACTAGTTTTATTAACGTGTTGATTTATAATGCAATTATACGGGTCAATGTACCCCGTAATCGGCTTGGCGCCCATCGGCCGTTGCCGGCCTCATCTGCGCAACGGCGGCGTCAGTCCGGTCAGTAGCTCGGCCAGCTCCTGCGCGTGCTCCTCATGCATCGCGCGGACCCCCATGAGTATTCGCGCCGTGGCGAGGTCATGGACCTCGAAATAACGCGCCATGTCATCAAAAGTCTCGATCGCTGTTCGCACGAATCGAAGATCCTCGCCCACCATATCCTGAAGATCCATCTGCGGCGAGTAGCGCGCCTGGCTCCGCGTGGCCAGATCGCTGGGGTCGACGTGCGGCGCGCCGCCCAACTGCACGATGCGCTCGGCGATTCGGTCGGCCTGTTCCTGCTGCACTTGAGCGTATCGGAGAAAGCCTCGCTTAACCCCGGCGACCAATAAATGTTTGGTCACGAAAGAATAGCGGCGATACTGCAGAACACACACGAGTTGCAACGCCAGCAACTCGTTCAACATTGTCTCGAGAATGGCCCGATGAGCCGAATGGCCGGCGGGCATGTGCAGGCGATCGGCCGGGGTTCCGGTCCGCCGATTTATGTCAACTACATTGCGTAACGGTGGCAATCATTATTCTCCTCACTAGCCCCAACCTACGAGGCGGATGGCGATCCGTCTGTGCGCTACCGTACACAGAGCACCCCGGCGCCGGCGCCCCTTAGGGCGCGAGCCGCTGCCGCGCCGGTACACACCAAATGTCGAGCAAGGCACCCCTTCCGCGAAGCGCGAACTGCGGCAACTGCAGAAAGGGTATCGGCCCGCCTGCGGGGTCGGCAATTCGCCCGTCATCGTACAGCGCGGCAGCGACCATGGATGACATCAGCAACTCCCCCGTCCGGGCGCGGCTACAAAGCCTGGCAGCCACGTTGGCAGTGTCCCCCACCATGGTCATGGACCTTTTGCCCGGCGGTCCGAGAATCCCCAAGGCCACCTCTCCCAGATGCAGCCCCACGCCGATCCCGGCTACGATCGACATTTCGGTCTGCCAGCGTGCGGCGACCGATGCAAACGTCTCGAGCATGGCGTGGCCCGCAGCCAGCGCCTCGCGAGCCCGGTGCCGTGGCGCCTCCCGGACTCCGAACCCGGCCATCATCCCATCACCGGCCATATGGAAAACTTCGCCGCCGTGCGCCTCGGTTGCGCTCCCGAGAATTCGAAAGAACTCGTCGAGCAAGGGCACGACCCGAGCCGGCGGCAGCCGCTCGGCAATGGCGGTATAGCCACGCATATCGGCGAACAATACCGTCGCCCGGGTCGTCTCCGGCGTCACGTCAGCGTCGATCTTGGCAATAACCGGTCGTACTCCTTCTTCACGACCGCATAGCACTCGCAGGTGCGTTTCTCCAATCTGCCGCGATCAATCACCGTAATATGGCCCCGTCGGTAGTCGATCACCCCCGTCTTGTGCAATACACCCGCCACTTCAGTGACTCCCTCACGGCGGACACCCAGCATATTGGCGATCAGTTCCTGAGTCATGATGAGTTCATTCGATTTCAGGCAGTCCAGGCTCAATAGAAGCCACCGGCAAAGCTGCTGATCGAGCGTGTGGTGGCGGTTGCAGACCGCAGTCTGCGACATCTGAGTGATGAGGGCCTGCGTGTAGCGGAGCAGCAAATGCATGACCGGCCCGGCCCGGCCGAACTCCTTCATCATTACGCTGGCCTTGAGCCGGAACGCTTTGCCGGCACTCTGCACGATGGCGCGGCTCGGCGTCGTTTCGCCCCCCATGAACAGCGAAATACCAACGATGCCTTCGTGACCGACGACGGCAATCTCCGCGGAATCCCCTTCCGCCGTCACGTACAGCAATGACACGATGCATGTCGTCGGAAAATACACGTGGGTCAACCTGATGCTGGGCTCTGAGAGCACCTGCCCAAGCGGCATGTCGACGAGTTCCAAATGCGGCTCCCACTCGGCCCATTGGGGTTCCTTCAACGCAGCGAGAAGCTGGTTGTCTCGGCGGTCACAGGTCTGGGGCATTTTCGCGTCCATTGCGATAATAGTCCTCCGCGGCGGAACGAATACTTCCTGTGTACGGCAGGGCACCTCGCGCAGAAATATATCATACGGCGGGCGTTCAAAAAAACATCCGGGGACCCGCCGCGGGAGGTCGACCCTTGGTACGACCCGAGACGGCTCGCTGCTAGCCCAAAACATTGGAATAGTCATCGAGCATGGCGTCATAGCACTCGCAGGAGGCCTCCTCCAGACCTTTGCGATTCAAGATACTGATCTCGCCGCGGGTATAGCCGATGAGCTTCCTCAGCTGCAGCGCGCTCGCTGCGATGGAGACGCCGCTTCTGCGAACCCCCAGCATGTCCGCGAGGAACTCGTGCGTCAGATGGAAGTGATCCGCGTGTGCGCGATCGTGAGTCATCAACAACCAGCGTGCGAGTCGAGGCTCGATTTCATGAAATCGAGTGCACGCGGCGGACTGCATCAACTGCGCCATCAAGACGTAGAGGTACTGATCGAGGATGCGACACATGGCGGGGGTATCACCGAAGTACCGCGTGAATTTCGAGCCGGTCAGACGTAGGGCAGTCCCGGACCCTTGAACGACGGCTCGCATGGGCGCGGTCTTGATGCCCAGCTTCAGCGTCACACCCACCATCCCCTCGTTACCGACGAGGCCCATTTCCAAGGGCTGATGGCCGTTCAATGGAGCCACCAGCGAGATAAATCCCACGAGTGGAAAATAGACATGCTCTATCGGCCGATCGGCCTCCGACAAGATGTCGCCGAACACGAGGTCGACCGGCTCGCAATTCGCCAACAACCAGATTCTGTCTTTCGAGGGGACGCCCGCAATCAGCTTGTTTGTGACGCGAAGCGCCTTTTTGATGGACAATGACACTTCCTGATAGGTTGCCGGCAGGAAAGTCTAATTTAGGGCCTGTATCGCGGTCTGTTCGTTAGAGCACGCAGCGTGGTATTCATTTCGGCCCGCCCCTGCCTATGTGGGCGACCGTACAGAACGGTGCTACTCGGCGATCGCCGCAGGGAGCAGCCGGTCATATTCGCGCTTGACGACTCCGTAGCACTCGCAGGTCCGCAGTTCCAGGCCATCACGGTCTATGACCGTAATGTGCCCGCGTGCGTATCGTATCAGACCCTCTTTTTGCAGCTGCAGAGCAGCTTCGGTAACGCCCTCGCGGCGCACGCCCAACATATTGGCGATGAGTTCCTGCGTCATGACGAGATCGTTCCCGTCGAGCCGGTCCAAACTGAGCAAAAGCCAACGACATAGCTGCTGATCGAGGGAATGATGCCGGTTGCACACGGCGGTCTGTGCCATCTGCGTGAGGAGCGCCTGCGTATAGCGCAACAGTAGATGAAGTACGGGACCGGCCCGGTCGAACTCGCTCTTCATGACCTTGGATTTGAGGCGGCAGCCGATTCCGGCGCTTTGCACCACGGCGCGGCTCGAGGTGGATTCGCCTCCCATGAACAGAGAGACTCCGACCAGCCCTTCCTTGCCCACGACGGCAATCTCCGCCGATGCGCCGTTTTCCATGACATAGAGCAGCGACACGATCGACGTGAGTGGGAAATACATGTATTTGAGCGTATCGCCAGCTTCATAGAGAACCTGACCCAACGGCATCTCCACCCGTTCGAGCTGCGGCAACCAACGGTTCCATTCGGCATCCGGCAGCGCTGCCAGCAGCGAGTTATCTTTCAGGTGCGCGGTCGGGGGCATGGAATCTCTCGAGCTCGTATGTGCGATAACATACATTAGACCACTTCTGGTGCTCAACAGCGCATGGGTGCGCGGCTTACCCCGCGGGTAAAGGCCCAATCCATCCAACGTGTCAGGATGCCGCCGCCGAGACTGCCTCCGGTGACATCGTCGATATCGTAACCGGTACCGGTGGCTATCGAATTTGCGGCGCGCTCACCGCTACGGATCGCGGGTCCGATTCCTTCGCACAAATCGCGGGTCGCGAGACCGGCGGAATCTCCGGTGAGGAACGCGTTGCCGATGCGGCCCGGGACCGGACCCCGAACGTAATAGCTATACCCCTTCGGCTCGCTGGGGATGGAAATCCGAAAATCGCGCAGCATTTTCGCCGACAGATGCTGCCAGTGCTGCCGGATGTTCTCGCCGCGCTGTTTCAGCCGGGTGGCCATGCCTCCCACTCCCACATTGAGCCAGCCCGAAGCTTTGGGAACGTACCAACTGTAGCCAGGCAAGCCATGCTCGAAGAACCATAAATGGCAGTCCGCGTCCCGCCAATCGTACGGAAACTCCAGTTCCAGCGTCGCGGTTTGCAAGCCGCGGGCTCGCGGCATCGACGGCTCGAACAGAATTCGGCGCACCGGACAGGACGTCCCGGCCGCACCGACGAGGTAGCGGCAGCGAAAGGCATGGTCCAGCACGTAGTAATCGCCGTCGCGAGTAATGTCCCGTACGTTGTGCCGGACCACTGCGGCCCCCGAGCGCTCGAGGAGCCACGCATCGAATTCGAAGCGCCGGATGGAATGCTGCACGCAGGGAACGGGCAAATGCAGGCCGCGGATGTGCCAGTGCAAGCGTCTGAAACTCAAGAAGCCGTGGGGGTAGGCGCCGATATCCAATTGCAAATCCCGCACGACCTCGGGAGTGATCCAGCCGGCGCATAGTTTGTGCCGCGGAAACTCCTCTCTGTCGAGGACGAGAACCTCAATGCCCGCCGCCCGGAGCCTGCCTGCAGCTGCGGAGCCAGCCGGGCCGCCGCCGACGACAATGACCTCGGCGCTACGCATCGGGCCTACGCCTATTTCGAGTAGATGTACTCGCGGGTGAGCGGGATCGCATTGTTTTCCTGTTTCGTGAACAGCACTTGAAACAGCTGCAGTGACCCCGTGTTGAATGCAGCGATGGATCCCGACAGGTATAGACGCCACATGCGCACGAAGGACTCGTCGGAAAACATCGTGCGCACTTTGTCAGACACGGCTTCATACCGCTCCAGCCAGTGCCGGCAGGTCCGGGCGTAGTGCAGCCGCAGGTTCTCGACATCGAGCACCGACAGCCCCCACGGCTCGAATATCTGCATCATTTCACTCAACGAGGGTGGGTAGGCTCCGGGAAATATTCGCCGTTCGATCCAGGGATGAAGCAGTCCGGGCCGGTTGCGTCCGATCGAGTGGATCAATCCGCGCCCGTCGCTCGATAGAGAGCGGCAAATCACGCGGCCCAGTTCCGAATAATGATCGAGGCCCACGTGTTCCAGCATGCCCACCGACACGAAGACGTCGGAGGTCTCCTGGATATTGCGGTAATCGTCTTCAATGAATTCGACACGGTCCTCCAGACTCTCTGCCCTGGCCCGGTGCCGCGCGAATTCGATTTGTTCCTTGGAGATGTTGAACGCGCGCACTTTCGCGCCGTAGCGCGCGGCGATATGCAGCGCCAGGCTTCCCCAGCCGCATCCGGCCTCGACCACGCGATCACCTGCAGCGATACGCAGCTTGCGGCACACATGTTCCATCTTGGCGACCTGCGCCTGCTCGAGGGTCGCGTCGGCGCGCGGGTAATAGGCGCAGGTGTACGCCATGGTCTCGCCGAGCCAAAGCGAATAAAAGTCGTTGCCCAGATCGTAATGCCGGTGGATGTTGTCGCGCGATCCGGAGAGCGAGTTTCGGCGAGGACGGTGCAGCCAGCCGGCTACCCGAGCGGCGATGGTTTCATGGGCGCTCGGTCGGTTGAGGCTCCGGAATACGGCCTCCATGAACCTGACCAGATCACCTTCGATTTCAATCTGCCCTGCGCTGTACGCATCGCCGAAGCGTATCTGAGCATCCCGCAGCAAGCCCAATAAGGTGCCGCGGTCTGCGATTCGCACCCGCTCCGTCGCCGGGATCGCCGTCGGCGCGATGTGCTCGCCCGACCACACCAGATGAAACTCGATCGGCGGATCGCCGAGACTGGACAAGAGGCGGCGCAGCAGGCGCGCTTCCAGTGAACCACGTTCCGGAGAACCTGCAACCTTCTCGTCCTGATTGGCGATGCTTTGTGGCCCTGACCCGGTCGGCATGGTTTCCCCAGCTAAGTCACGATGAACGTAATCTGATGGCCGAGCGCTCGCATCCGCCGGTGCTGCGTCTTCAGTCCACGCTCCAGTTCGCGGAGCTTCGATTGCAGCTGTGAGTGTTCCCAGCGATCGAGCATCACTCGTTTGGCATCGGCAAGCCGCTGCTCGCGTAGATGCGTCCAGGCGGCAACCGCGCTGCAGAACACCTCGTACTCCTCGGCAACTCGTTGCTTGATCTGCTCGATCTGTACACGCCCCGCTTGATTCGAAAGTTGGATTTCGGCACGGCGGAACTGGGCATCGAGGAGCGCCCGTTGAATCTTGAACCGGGGAACGCGCTTCAGATTCCATGCCAGCCCGGCCAAACCCATGAGAGCGATGAACCACTTCGAGGGATCCCACTGCCACGCGCGCACACCATTACGGTAGTCGTGCGCAAACATATGATGAAAATTGTGGTACCCCTCGCCGTAGGTCAGCACTGCGATGACAGGGTTGTCGCGCGCCGTATTGTCTTCCGTATACGGTTGCGTGCCCCAGATATGGGCCAGCGAATTGATGAAAAACGTCACGTGATGGCTGACCACGAGCCGCAGGACCCCCGCGAGCAAAAACGTTCCAAGGGCGTCGCCGATGGCCCATCCGAGCAGCAGCGGCAGGCCGATGTTCATCGCCAATGTCAGCGGCAAATAATAACGATGTTGGTACCGCAGCAGGGGATCGCGCTCGAGATCCCGCACGGTGCGGAAGTCCGCGTCGCCGCTCGGGTAGTAGCGCAGCATCCACCCGATGTGGGAGAACCAAAATCCCCGCCGAGCGCAATACGGGTCGCGCTCGAGGTCATCGATATGGCGGTGATGCACCCGATGGCCGGCGCTCCAGATCAAGGCACTGTTTTGCAGCGCCATGGCACCGAAGAGCAGATAGGCCACCTTGAGGACCGGATGGGCCTCGTAGGTCGAGTGCGCAAACAACCGATGGTATCCGCAGGTGATCGCCATGCCGTTGGCGCCGAGCAGGAGCACGAACCAAACCCACGTCGCCGTGCTGTAACCGTGGCTGAAGCCGTACCACGGCACCAGGGTCACGGCGGTTGCAAAGGTCACGGCAAACATCATGGTCGTGATCCAATTTCGCGGAATCGATTCCGCTTGTTCTCTGTTGAACTCGACTGGGGTCATGGGGACAGTCTCTCTCGGGGCAATAAGCCCTGTTGCTTCGACGACGAACAAATCCGCCTATTGGCCGAATCCGCCTATCGGCCAAATCCGCGTATTAGCCAAATCCGCCTAATAACCTGAAATATATCACTCGTAAAGTGAAGATTGCAGTGCGGCAAGGACATTCTGCAAATACCTTAAATCAGTCTGGCTTCTCCCCCGCTGCCGCAGTTCCGCGTGTATGCTTAAGGGTTTGCCGGATAGCGAGCTGTCCATACCGCGGTTCGGAAACTTCACTTTGCAGTACAAAGTAAATTCGTCTACATTGCGCTGCCGTAGAGAAGGATCTGTATGTCCCGTCGTATCGTTGGCTGTCTGCTGTCGCTGCTGCTGTCCGGAAACGGCGCGGCCCGGGCGACGGACCTCGATCTCCACGCCTACCGGGGTAAGGTGGTGTATCTCGATTTCTGGGCCTCGTGGTGCGGGCCATGCCGGGAGTCGTTCCCCTGGCTCGCCGGCCTGCTGCGAGACTACGCGTCGCGCGACCTCGTCGTCATCGGCGTCAACGTCGACAAAGATCGAGCTCTGGCCGAACGATTTCTCGGCGACACGCCCGCCGCTTTCTCGATCGTCTACGACCCGCGCGGCGAAATCGCCGCCGCCTACAAGATTGCGGGTATGCCGACCGCGATTTTGATCGATCGCAGCGGGCAGGTGCGATATCAGCACACCGGCTTCTCAATCAAAAAGAGGGATGAATATGCGGAACATCTTCGAACGCTGCTCAGCGAAGCGGCGCCATGAACCGCGCGCGACCCGCAAATCGCGGCGGCTGACGGGCGTTCTTGGAGTGCTGATCGCAGCGACGGGTGCCGCCGGCGGCGCCGGCTGCACGACATTCGGCGCAAAACCCTGGGAGCATGACCTGCTCGCGGAGCACGCGATGCAGGTGGCCTCGTACCCCCTCGAGACCGCCATCGACGAACATATCTACTTCAGCAAGGAGGCATCGAGCGGTGGGCGCAGCTTTGCCGGCGGGGGCTGCGGGTGCAACTGAAGCCGAGATCTCCCGGCAACGCGCCGTCGCTCCGCCGCGCCCTTGCCGCTGCCGCCGCAGGATTACTTGCCGGTGGAACCGGCAGAGCCCAAGAACCGCCGTCGGACCCGCCGTCGACCACGATCGATTCGGCCCTGCTCGTCTATCACGAAGTGAATCGGGTCCAAGCCATCGAACCCGAATTGAACCTCACCTACAAGGTGAACGAGGATAGTACGCTTGCGTTGGGCGTTGCCGCCGACTCCCTCACGGGCGCGACGCCGCTGGGCGCGGTCCCTTCGACCTTGCCCCAAACGTACGTGCGGCCTTACAAAGTCGTGCCGCTGGGCACTCCCGTAACCGTCACGTCCGCCTCGGGAGGATCCACGGTGATGATCATCCCGCCCGCCACCGGCGCCAAGACCCAGACGCTGGGCGCCAGCACCACGGTCGTCCCCAATACCTATCCCCTCGATCGGGGGTTCTACGATCGACGTGTGGCGGGTCATCTCGGGTGGGAGCAGGCGCTCACAGAGACGCTTAAATTGGACGGAGGCGTGGCATATTCCAAGGAGCACGACTACCGCTCGGAGAGCGCCCATGTCGGCCTGTCGAAAGACATCGACGCGCACAACACGACGCTGAGCGCCGCGGTCAATTACGAGTCGGACTTGTCCTCCCCGCTGGGCGGCACGCCAACGCCACTCACGGAAATGAGCGCCGAATGGAAGGGCCCGGACGCCACATTGCACGAAGTGGACGCGGTCCTCGGCATCACCCAGGTCATGAACCGGCGCTGGCTGACGACATTGAGCTACTCATACAGCGATGCGCACGGCTACCAAACCGACCCTTACAAGATCATTTCGGTGGTCGACCCGGTCACGGGCCAGCCGATGCGACAGCTCTACGAGAGCCGCCCGGAGTCGAGGCGCAAGCAAAGCGCCTTCTTCGACAACAAGATCCATTTGACCGCCGACGTCATTTCGGCTTCGCTGCGAGCCTACAAAGACGACTGGGGCATCAAGTCGTTGACGGCCGACCTGCGGTATCGCTGGCAGATTGGCGCCAACTACTACATCGAGCCGCATGTTCGTTACTACACCCAAGGTGCGGCCGACTTCTTCCGCTATTACCTGGTGAGCGGCAGTGCGGTGCCCGCGTACGCTTCCGCCGATACGCGCCTTGCCAAATTTCACGCACAGACATACGGTATGAAGTTCGGCGTGCCTTTCGACGCAACATCGGAACTCTATGCGCGTATCGAGTATTACGATCAACACGGCAACGGCTCGCCGGCCGGTGCCATCGGGCAACTGCAACAGCAGAATCTCTTCCCGGATCTCAAGGCCTATACACTGCTGCTCGGGTACACGTATGCGTTTTGACTTCGCGGGGTAGCCGGCGGCGATGCGCCGGGGGCCGTCCGGGGAACGTCGGGATGTGGCGACGCACTTCACAGCCATGGCAAGCCCCTGTTCGGTACTCGTCGACACGCGCGACTCGAGGCTCGGTGCCGAAGTAGGAAGGATCGTCAAGACCGAGGCCCTTCGCATAGAAGCGAAGTTCTCCCGCTATCGGCCGAGCGTGGTAACGGATATCAATGAAAGCACCGGGCGGTGCGTGGAGGTTGACGCCGAGACCGCCGATCTCATCGATTATTCGGCACTGTGTCATCAGTTGAGCGAAGGGCTTTTCGACATCACGTCGGGCGCCCTGCGACGGGCATGGAACTTCGGCGGCTCAGGGTCCGCTCCGACGAATGCGCAACTGAGCGCAATCCTCCACCATGTCGGCTGGCACCAGGCAACCTGGAACCGGCCGATGCTCACGCTTCCCGCCGGAATGGAAATCGACTTCGGCGGGATCGGCAAGGAATACGCCGTCGATCGGGCGTTGGCGCGTGCGCAGGTGCATACCCCGGATCCCCTGCTCGTGAATCTCGGCGGAGACCTGCGGGTTTCCGGACCGAGGCAGGACGGCAGTCCTTGGCGGGTGGCGATCGAGGACGTGGACCGCGCCGGCAGCGCGGCGGGACTGATCGAGCTTTCCCGGGGCGCGCTCGCCACCAGCGGCGATACGCATCGCCATCTCGTGCATGAGGGCGTGCGCTACGGCCATGTTTTGGATCCGCGCACCGGCTGGCCGGTCGCCGGTGCGCCCAGGTCAGTTACCGTGCACGCCGACACCTGCACCGAGGCCGGTCTCCTCGCCAAACTTGCACTGTTGCGTGGACCCGGAGCCGAAGCTTTCTTGAAATTGGAGAAGGTACGTTCATGGTGCGTCAGATAAACGCCGATCGGCGTCCGCGCCGCGCGCGGCCCTGCACACGGTGTCGGCGTAATGCTGACAATGGGTTCCAAGCATTGCGTCTTGTGGTATTCACCATCCCCGACATACTCGTCCCGCCGGCAAGGAAAGATCACGCGGGGGTATTTTTTGATGATTCGCATTGGAGCGCTGTTCGCGCTGATTGGCGCGGTGGCGTCGAGCACTCCAGCCCTGGCGGTCGACCTCGGCCGGCCGGCGTCCCCGCGTCGCCAATTGGCGATTTGCATGAACAAGCAAATGTCGGCGAGCAGGACCATGTCCTACAACCAAGCGACGGCGGTGTGCAAGGCTCAATTGAAAGCCAAGGCACCCGACTTGGCATCGTCGATCCAACCCAAACCGAGCAGCGGATTGGCAAAGTAAGGCTG
>JAXDQI010000099.1:0-3714 GCA_034667965.1 Gammaproteobacteria bacterium | reverse complement strand
TCGGCGCGCGAGTGCAACGACCTGGGCATTCGTCTTGAAATCGTTTGGCACCGTGCTCGGCCTGTCATCCAGCTTGATGTAGCCCAGAAGGCCATCGGCCGCGCCGACAGCGGCGACCACTTTCGCTAGTTCCATATGCCGGTTGGAAATATGCAGGACGAGGGCGCCTTTGGGCTTGAGATGCGCGAGATAAACTGCGAATGCCTCTCGCGTCAGGAGGTGGATCGGAACGACGTCGGACGAAAAGGCATCAAGCACGATGAGGTCGTAGCGCGAAGGTTGTGTCGCAAGCGTGAGCCGTGCATCGCCAAGCACGATGCCAAGGTTTGGCTTGCACGAAGATATGAATGTGAACAGCCGAGGATTCTTCGCTATCTCCACCACATCGGGATCAATCTCGAAGAAGGTCCAGTCTTCCGCGTCACGCGCGTGGCATGCAAGGCTGCCGGAGCCAAGCCCGACCACAGCAACTTCACGCAGCACTCCACCCTGTACGCCACGGGCCGCCGCGATGCCGTCGGAAATCGGCCCACCGAAATAGTAATAAGTAATCGGCTCGGGTGGCGCAACGCCGGCAGCCTCAATGCGCTCGGCGCCATGCAGCGTGGTGCCGTGAAAGAGCAGCCGGTAGTTTCCATCGGCCGTTTCGGCCACTTGGTGAACACCGAAGAAGCTGCGCGCAGTCTCGACCTGATTCAATCCCGGTTGCCACAGCCCGCTGATGACAAATATAATCGCGGCCAGCGCAATGAAGCGAACCGGACGGTCCCGTTGCGTCAGCATGATGGCGGCAAGTGCCATCAGCCCGACGTAAAACGAAAATGCAGCCGTGGCCGGGAGACGGATGTCGAAGGCAAACCAGGCCGCGATAGCGAGCGTGACGATGGCAAGAATGGGTCCGGCGTCGAGGAACATTTGACGTGCCCCGCCCGCAAAGGTTCCGGGCAGCACCGCCAATCCGGCCAGCAGCAGGATCGGGTATTCGTAAATGCGGTTGAAAATGTAGGGCGCAATGAGTGCCGCAAAGATGCCGCCGATGACGCCGCCAAGCGAAACCCAGAGATAAAATTCGGTGAGACGCGCGGGCGCGGGCCGGCTGCCGTAGAGGTTCGCGTGGCACATCAGCGCTATCAGCAGGAAAGCGATGAGATTGACGGCGATCATCGCAAGCCAGAATATTTTTTCCCCGCCGAGAAGAAACACCACGAGCGGCGCCACGCAGAAGGGCACCAGACGCACGACCATCGCCACAGGAATCCAAGGGCGATCGCGAAAAGCCGCCACGAATGTCAGGAGATAAAGTGCAAGCGGTATCACCCATAGGAACGGCGCCGACGCGATATCCGTGGTGATATAGGACGTCAGCGCGATGACCAGCCCCGCCGGGATGGCGGCGAGTGCCAGCCATGCCAGGCGATCGCGCACAGACACCGGATCAGCCGCTGCATCAAGCGTGCCGATTTTCGGCTGCCGCGCCACCATCAGGCCGGCAAGCCCAACGAGAACCGCAAGCACACCAAATCCAATCGACCAAAGATGAGCCTGGTCCCGGAGGGACAGGATTGGTTCGACAATCACCGGATAGGCCATGAGCGCAGCAAAGGATCCGAGATTGGACGCCGCATAGAGAACATAGGGATTGTCGGCATCCTGGTGGCCACTCGCGGCAAACCATCCTTGCAGCAGCGGCGCGCTTGCCGACAGCACGGCGAAGGGTAACCCGATCGACACCGCGTACAGCGCCATCAGCCAAAGCGCGATGTTGCCCTGGGGCGGCGAACCGAAAACTTCCGAGATACCGATCGGGAGGGTCAGCGCGGCTGCGGCGAGGAGGCCGAGATGGACCAAGCCGCCGGTGCCAGGAGTAAATCGTCGGATCACCAAGTGCGCGTAGGCATAGCCCGCCAGCAATGCGATCTGGAAAAAGACCATAGCCACCGACCACACCGTCGGCGCGCCGCCAAGCCGCGGCAGCACGAGCTTGGTGAACATCGGCTGGACCAGGAAAAGGAGAAACGCCGAAAGGAACAGGGTGGTCGCAAACAGCGCCGGCGCAAGCCGCCGTGCTGCCGGCGAAGCGCGCGATACTGCTGGATTGAAAATCGTCATTTGAATCCCGTTGGAGTCCTCCGCAATCCTAGACGAGAGGCGTTAACACCGGCTTATTTGGGATTGGCCACGACCTCTCGCACCGTGTGATGGCACGCCCCAAGCCAGTCTTCGACAGCGGCTCGGACTGCGGCTCGGACTTGTCAGAAACGCCGGAAAGGCGCAGATTTTGCCAAGGATGACGGCGCTCCGCCGACTGTCGGCTCAATTCGTTTTGCAAGGAAAAACCATGGATGCGCCCGCCAGGATGATCTTCACGATGGGTGCCGCGGCCCTGGTGATCGCCACCGTCGTGACCGCGGCAGCGCAGGATTTCCCGACGCGCCCGGTCCGCATGATCGTCCCGCTCACACCGGGTTCAGGGGCCGACATCGCCGGCCGGATCGTCGGCAGGTTCCTCAGCGAGGCGTGGCATCAGCCGGTGGTCGTGGAAAACCGCGCGGGTGCCGGCGGGCAAATCGGCACCCAGGTGGTGGCGAAAGCCGATCCTGACGGCTACACGCTACTCGTACAGTCGGCGTCGCACGCGGCCAATTCCGCCATCTACAAGAGCCTGCCCTACGATCCGCTGAAAGATCTCGTCGACGTCGCGCTGCTCGGCGTCACGCCCTATGTCATGGTCACGGCGCCTGATGGGCCGTACAAATCGCTCAAGACGCTCGTCGACGCCGCCAAAGCCAATCCGGGCAATATCCCGTTTGCCTCCGCCGGTGTGGGCAGTTCCACCCACCTCGCCGCCGAATATGTCGTCGATCTCGCCGGCATCAAAATGCTGCATGTGCCCTATCGTGGGTCGCCGGAAGCAATTCAGGACACCATCGCGGGACGCACGGCGTTCTATATGGCACCGATCAATACCGCCATTGGCCTGGTGAACGAAGGCCGGTTGGCCGCCATCGGCCTGTCGTCACGCCAGCGTTCTGTGGTGATGCCGGCCGCGGTGCCGCTCGCCGAGCAGGGTTTTCCGGATTATGACGTCACGCTCTGGTTTGGCATGTGGGCGCCGGCCGGAACACCGCCTGCGGTTGTCCAGAAGCTCAACCAGCAGGTCGCAAGCGTCCTCAAGAACCCCGAAGTCGTTGAGCAGTTCGGCAAGCTCGGCATCGGCCCACAGTCGATGGCGCCGCAGGAATTCGGGCGTTTCGTGCGCAGCGAGATCGTCACCTACCAGCGCATCGTCAAGCAGGCTGCTATTCCCCAGCAATAGGGCGACTAAGCCTGTCCGAGCGCTCGCAAGACATAGCTGTCGTCCAACTGCGGCAGGCCGTAGCGCAGGAGGTCGCTGTTGACCGACTGCACAAAAGCCAGCACATTTTGCCGGCGTTCATGAGTCGCCGCATCGAGCGCGCTGGTGTTCTCCTGTAAGGCCAATGCGTCCGCAACCGTACCCGAAGCAAGGGCCGCCGACCCGAGTCCGAATAACGTAAGAGTTTTTCTCCGAGAGGTGTCCATGATGGCCCCTGTGTGAAATGGTTTGAGTGAGACGATCCGCACTCTTGTTTTTGCCGGATCGACGCGTAACGCGATCAGGTCAGATATTCGCAATTTTCAGTCACGTTGTTGGCGGAGATCGCGATGGCGTGCTCGCGCTCGCCATTGGCGAGC
>JAXDQI010000098.1:0-14290 GCA_034667965.1 Gammaproteobacteria bacterium | reverse complement strand
CGGTGGTTCGATCTGGCAAAACCCTGCGATAGACGTTGCGAACAAGCGGGTCTACTTCGTCGTCGGCAATCCGGCGCCCGACATCGACGGCAGCGCGCGTCCCGGTGATAATTTGTATACCGACTCGCTCGTGTCGGTCGATCTGGAAACCGGCAAGTACATCTGCCATCTGCAATATATTCCACACGATATCTGGGATATTGACGCGGTGAGTCCCGCTGTTCTCACGCCGGTTGCGGACAAGGCCGGCAAGAAAATTCCGGGTGTATTGCACGCGGGCAAATCCGGCTATCTGTATGTGCATGATGCGAAGAACTGCAGCCTGATTCGCAGCACGGGTCTCGTCGAAGCGAAGAACGAACGCGCGCTGCCGACCAATGAAGGAGTGGTCATCCGCCCAGGCTTGAATGGCGGCGTGAGCGTAACGCCGCTTGCGATCGATCCGAAGCTCGGCCTCGCCTATGCGCTGACCAATGAATCGGCCCTGAAGTATTACTTTTTCACGAGCGCCGAATATCCGAACGGCGGGCTCTGGCTTGGCGGCGGCTTCAAGGGCGCGCCGGAAGAGCCGGCCTGGGGCGATATCGTGGCAACCGATTACAACACCGGGAAGATCCGCTGGAAGGTCAAGAAACCGCTGCCGATGTTCGGAGGGATTCTGGCCACGGCCGGCGGCCTGATCTTTACCGGCGAAGGCAGCGGCGAATTCGGCGCGTATGACTCGGCCACGGGCAAAGAGTTGTGGAGTTACAAGGCCGATGCGGGCGTTAACGCGCCGGCATCGACTTATATGCTCGATGGCAAACAGTATGTCGTTGTCGGCGCGGGCGGCAATACGCAATTGGATTACAAGCGTGGCAATAAGTATTACGTGTTCGCCTACTGACATGGCCACAAGCCGATCCATCCGCCTCGAAGCGAGGCAAGCAATGTCGCAAAGGTTTATGTTGAAAATTGTCGCCCGCAGTGCACTGCTTCTGCTCGCAGGCTTTGCTGGCGTGAGCGCCGCCCAGGCACAAGCAATCGAACAAAAAGTCATTGTCTGCCAGGCCTGCCATCTAACCGGCACGTTGCAAAGCACATCGGTGATTCCAAATATCTGGGGCCAGAGCGAGGGCTATATTTACATCCAGCTGCGCGACTTCAAAAGCGGCGCGCGTAATGCCCCGGAAGACGCAGCCATGCGCGGCTTCGTCGCGACAATGAGCGATGCAGATATGCTCGAAATTGCGAAATACGCATCGACCCAGCCCTGGCCGAAGGTCGAGCCCATCTCGACTGATGCGGCCTTGATCGAGAAAGGCGCCTACGCCACCGCCGTGGTCGGCTGTGGCGGCTGTCACTTCAACGACTGGAAAGGTTTTAGCGCCAACCCGCGCATTGGCGATCAGAGCACCGCCTATCTCGCGGCCGCGATCCGCCAGTTCCGCAGCGGCTCGCGCGCCAATTCACCGGGCATGTCCGATCTAGTGCGTACGCTCGAGGAAGGCGATATCGACGCAGTCGCGGCATACCTCAACGCAGCACAATAATCACTCGCGCCAATCGACGGCAGATCCGATTAAGGAATCGGCTGAAATGATTTTACGTGCCGCCCGTTGTCGCATTCTTAGCCAGAATCGCCGCCAAGTCTTCCCTGACCGCTCCGACCGGTACGCCTGAGCCGCAATCCGCAACTTAGGCACATTAACCAATGTAGGCATTCCCAGTTGCGCTTCTTTCGTAAGCCCCCCATTGGGGGGATTGGGAAGGGTGTGGGATTTCCACAGAATCCCTCGACATGTTTAACTGCGCCAGTGGATACCGATGGAGTCCGTGATGCACGCTGCCAGCCCCGATCGGATGTCCCCGGATGTCACTAGAACCCCCAGCGCATCCGCAATGTGGCTGCGAGCAATTTCGATAACGAGTGCCGCGATGTTGATGGCGTCATGTAACGAGGGTGTGCTCGACCCGCACGGTCCCGTGGGCAAGGCAGAGCGAGTCATTCTCTACGATTCGACGGCGATCATGCTTGCCGTCATCATTCCGGTGATCGTGCTCACGCTGGTATTCGCATGGTGGTTTCGAGCCAGAAACAGCCAAGCGCGTTACCGGCCAGACTGGGAATATTCCGGTCGGATCGAGATGATTATCTGGTCCATTCCAGCCCTCATTATCGTATTTCTCGGCGGCATCGCGTGGACGGGATCACATGACCTCGATCCCCCGGTGCCGTTAGAAGAATCTACGACACCGCTCGATATCGAAGTCATCTCCCTCGACTGGCGCTGGCTTTTTATCTATCCGCATGAGGGGATCGCGAGCTTGAACCGCTTGGTTGTCCCAGCGGGAGTGCCGCTTCGATTTCGCCTGACCTCGACGACGGTCATGAACAGTTTTTTCGTGCCTCAGTTGGGCAGTCAGATCTATACGATGCCGAACATGGTTACGCGGCTCAATTTGGAGGCCGACCAACCCGGCACTTTCGAGGGTCTCTCGGCGCAGTTCAGCGGCGACGGCTTCTCCGACATGCGCTTTGATCTAGTGTCGACTGAAGCCGAGGCCTTCAAGGACTGGGTCAACACAGCAAAGACGCAGGGTGGCGTCCTTGATGTGAGCACATTTGAGGATCTGTCGAGACCCGCCAAGGCCGACGGGACGCAGACCTACGCGCGGGTGAGCGAGGGTCTGTTCGATAGGATTTCGTTAAGGTCTATGGCGGCGGTCTCGCCACAACGAGGGCAGTAATATCATGGGTAGGCTCACCTGGGCGGCAATTCCTTTCGACCAGCCGGTCGTCATGATCGCGTCCGGCACAGTCGGTTTTGCCATCTTTTGCGTGTTGGCGCTGGTGACGGTCAAGGGCTGGTGGCCCTACTTGTGGCGCGAATGGATCACCAGCGTCGATCACAAGCGCATCGGCGTGATGTACATAGGTTTGGCGCTCCTGATGCTGGTGCGCGGTTTCTCGGACGCCATGATGATGCGCAGCCAACTCGCGCTTGCCGCCGGTCACGCGCAGGGGTACCTGCCGCCCGAACATTACGATCAGATCTTCTCCGCGCACGGCACAATCATGATCTTTTTCGTGGCCATGCCGTTCGTCATCGGGCTCATGAACTTTGTCTTGCCGCTGCAGCTTGGCGTGCGCGATGTCGCCTTTCCAGTGCTCAACTCCGTCGGCTTCTGGCTGTCCGCGGCGGGAGTGCTTTTGGTCAACGTGTCGCTCGTGGTCGGCGAGTTCGCCCGCACCGGCTGGCTTGCCTATCCGCCGTTGAGTGAAGTCGCGTATTCCCCGGGGGTCGGCGTCGACTACTACCTATGGTCCTTGCAGATTTCGGGTTTAGGAACGTTGTTATCAGGCATAAATCTCACAACCACCATCTTGAAGTTGCGGGCGCCGGGTATGGGTTACCGGCAAATGCCGATCTTTTGTTGGACCGCGCTCGCCTCGAATCTCCTGATCGTCGCGGCTTTTCCGATCTTGACGGCGACGTTTGCGATGCTGCTGCTCGATCGTTATTGCGATTTTCATTTCTTTACCAACGATCTCGGCGGCAATCCGATGATGTACGTCAATCTCATCTGGAGTTGGGGGCACCCTGAGGTGTATATCTTGATACTGCCCGCGTTCGGTGTGTTCTCCGAGGTGGTCGCGACTTTTTCGGGTAAGCCGTTGTTCGGCCGCCGCTCGATGGTTGTGGCAACGATGGCGATCTGCGTGCTGTCCTTCCTGGTATGGCTGCATCATTTTTTCACCATGGGCGCCGGCGCGGACGTGAACGCCTTTTTTGGCGTCATGACGATGCTCATCGCGGTGCCGACGGGCGTGAAGATTTTCAATTGGCTGTTCACTCTCTACGGTGGCCGTATCCGTTTCACGGTGCCCGTCTATTGGGCGATCGGGTTCATGGTGACCTTCGTCATCGGGGGTATGACGGGGGTCCTCATGGCCATTCCACCGGCCGACTTTGTTCTACACAACAGTCTGTTTTTGATCGCGCACTTTCACAATGTGATTATTGGTGGCGTTGTCTTCGGTGTCATGGCGGGCATCACTTATTGGTTTCCCAAGGCCTTTGGCTTCACGCTGAACGAGCGGCTTGGTAAAGCGGTGTTCTGGTGCTGGTTCTTAGGCTTCTACCTCGCCTTCATGCCGCTCTACGTGCTCGGACTCATGGGTGCGACCCGGCGCATGCAGCATTATTCGAACATGCATTGGCAGCCGCTCATGCTCGTCGCTCTCGCGGGCGCTTTGCTGATCCTCTTAGGTATAGTACTGACTGGCGTGCAACTCGCCGTGAGTATTCGCCGGCGCGAACTTAATCGCGATGTGACGGGGGATCCGTGGAACGGTCGTACGCTCGAGTGGTCGACCCCGTCCCCGCCGCCGGAGTGGAACTTCTCGCATACGCCGCAAGTGGACCGGGCGGACGCGTTCTGGGCCATGAAACAATACCGCGGGACTGCGCAGGATCGCAACAGCCAGCGGACCTATGAACCGATCCATATCCCACGGAATAATCCGACGGGCTTCTTTCTCGCCTTCTTTACGGTATTACTCGGATTTTCCCTCATCTGGCGCATCTGGTGGGGCGCCGGACTTGGACTCATCGGGGTGATTGTGGTTGGTCTCGTGCAGGCGTGGCGCACCGATGGCGAGATCGAGGTGCCCGCAGAGGAGGTCACCGCTTATGAGCGGCTCCATGGGCTGAAGGAGGGCGCGGTATGAGTGCTACGGAGCAAGCGCTCGCGAGCGGCGATGCGGTACCGCTCTCGCTTCGGGGTCCTGCGCCAACGCGCGTGGTCGCGGGCTACGGTTTTTGGCTGTTCTTGCTGTCCGACATCATTATATTCGCCGCGCTCTTTGCGGCGTACGCGGTGCTTTCGGGCGAAACCGCCGGCGGCCCAACGGCCGCCGACCTGTTCGATAAGAAGCATGTGCTGATCGAGACCGCTTGCCTGCTGGCCTCGAGCGTTACCTGCGGCTTTGGCTCGCTCGCGGTGCAGAGCGGAGACAGAAACTCAACTTATGTTTGGATGACGATCACCTTCATTTTGGGGATCACGTTTCTGAGTGTCGAAGTGAGCGAGTTCAGTCACATGCTCAGCATAGGCGCGGGGCCTACCCGCAGCGCTTTTCTGTCGGCCTTCTTTACCTTGGTGGGTACCCACGGGCTGCATGTGACCATCGGCCTATGCTGGCTGATTGTCATGATATTGCAGGT
This sequence comes from Gammaproteobacteria bacterium, assembly GCA_034667965.1. Taxonomy (GTDB): domain Bacteria; phylum Pseudomonadota; class Gammaproteobacteria; order Steroidobacterales; family Steroidobacteraceae; genus Bog-1198. The sequence continues at coordinate 9,080 of JAXDQI010000098.1, read as the reverse complement.
GGCAACCCTCGGATTCCAGCCGATGGTAAGCCGCCGCTTCTTCTGCTTTGGCCTGTTCTGGCATGCACTCGACATCGTTTGGATCGGCGTATTTACCATCGTATATCTGGGAGCTCACCTATGAGTACCGAAATCACCGAAATCGAAGCTCAAGGCATGGCTCCGGGCGCCCACGTGCGCACGCACGGCACGCGCGGAAGCTACCTGATTGGCTTAGGCTATGCGGTCATTTTGACACTAGCCTCCTTTTGGGCCTCGTCAACCGACGTGATCTATCCGCCGGGCGTCCCCATCCTGTTGGGGGTTCTAGCGATTGCGCAGATGGGGATTCACTTGGTGTTCTTTTTGCACATCTCGAGCGCGCCCGACCAGACCAACAATATTCTCGCGCTTGCCTTTGGCATTTTCGTTGTGGGTCTGCTGGTATTCGGATCGATGATCATCATTGCGAATCTGAACCACAACATGATGCCCATGGATCAACTGATGCGGATGCAACGGTAGCGTTGCAGCCCAAGTCAAGCCCGCGCCATGCGGTGCACTGAAAGCATCGACACCCAGCGCTAGCAACCACCCACGGCCCATGGCGATCGCCCCTCATGATTCGCTGATAACCGCGCCGTCCCAGCCAGGGTGGCGCGATTTTCTGAAGCTCACGAAACCCAAGGTGAGCTTGTTGATCGTGTTCACAGCGATCGTCGGGATGGTTCTGGCCTCGCCCGGGATGGTGCCGCTGCCAGCGTTAGTGTTCGGTACGCTCGGCATCGCCATGGCATCAGGCTCCGCGGCGACGCTCAATCACATTCTCGACCGGCGCATCGATAAACAGATGGCGCGCACCCGGCGGCGACCTCTGGCAACCGGAAGTCTGCGGACGAGTCAGGCCCTTGCCTTCGCGGGTGCCCTGTGTGTGGGCTCAATGATGGTGCTATGGCTGTCGGCCGGAAGTCTTTGCGCGTTATTGACGTTCGGGTCACTGATTGGCTATGCGGTCATCTATACCGGCTGGCTCAAACGCGCGACGCCCCAAAATATCGTGATCGGCGGCGCCGCCGGCGCAGCGCCCCCGGTATTGGGGTGGGTGGCGGTGACTCACTCCATCGATGCGCAGGCATTGGTGTTGTTCATGATCATCTTTACGTGGACACCACCGCATTTCTGGTCGCTCGCGATTGCGCGACGCGAGGAGTACGCGAAGGTGGGCATACCCATGCTGCCAGTGACCCACGGCATTCCGTACACGCGCCTACAGATTCTGCTCTACACGGTCTTGCTCATTCTATGCACGCTGATTCCCGTAGTGATTGGGATGAGCGGATTGATTTACCTGGCGGCCGCGCTCGTGCTCGATGCGCGCTTTCTTTACCTGGCCCTGGCTCTTCAGCGAGGAGGGCGGCGCGACCTTCCCATTCGAACCTTTCGTTTCTCCATCACTTATCTGATGGCCCTCTTCGGTGCATTCATCGCCGATCACTATTGCAGGCTGCTCGTCTAAGGAATGCGGATTGTGTAGGGCCGATAAAGCCGCACCGGGTACGGGGTGCTTAAATTTGGACGAGTACCCCAAAGCGGGGGATCCCGCTGGCCGCAGGGATGTCGTTACGCTCATCTCCATTAGTAGATTGCTTTCAAATTTCGTCGTACTAGGAGTTCTGATGGTCACGCTAAGTTGCTTCCGCCGAGTCGGCTCATGGCAAATTCGTTTTCTTTCGACTGCGATGGTGGGTATCGCGAGCGCGAGCGTTTTTCTGCCCGCAAGCCCCACTTTGGGCGATTCTGCGCGACCGATCGTCAATGAGAAATTCAGCGACTTCGCCCCGGCGATCGCCGAGCTGCGGCGGGAGGCAGGCCAAGACCGGCGCAACATCGTTAGGGCCAACATGCTGCTAACCGAAACCGAGAGCGCGCGATTCTGGCCGCTCTATGATGAATATCGTGCCGAGCGGCAGAAAATCGGGGACCGCAGGGTACGGCTGATCACTGACTTCTTGGCGCAGCAAAACTCGATGAGTGAGGACGAAGCGCGAGCTCTGGCAAATGAAGATTTTGCGATCTTGAAGGACACCAGCGAACTGAAGACCAAGTGGTACAAGAAGATGACCAAGGAGCTCTCAGATCGAACGGTTGCCCGTTTTTTCCATATTGACGAGAAACTCGACGCCGCCGCCGACATCGCGCTTGCCGCCAATATCCCACTTATCCACTGAGCTTGAAAAGCCGCTCAATAACTCCCGACCCCGGATCTGTCATTCACCCATTGGGGGGATGGGACTGCCTCATATCCTGCGTCAATCTTAATGTCGCGGGCCGTCCAATTGCTCCCTTTCTAACATGGCGGAGTTTCCAATGAGTGAGAAAGTAGCGCAAGTCATTGTCGAAACCCTGCAATCAGCCGGTGTCAAGAATTGCTACGGCATCGTGGGGGACACGCTGAACATGTTTGCTACCTCTCTGAGTCGCAGTGAAATCAAGTTCGTCCACATCCGCCATGAGGAGACGGGCGCCTATGCGGCCCAGGCCGAAGCGCTTCTGATGGACCGCCTGACCGCCAACGGCAACTTGGGATTCGTGGAACTCGAGCAGAAGGACGAGGGATTGTTGCCGATCTATACGAATCTTACTAATCCGGATTTTGGCAAAGTAGCGGAAGCCATGGGCCTTTGGGGCAAGACCGTTAGCAAGGCAGAAGAACTCGAGGGCGCCGTGGTCGAGTGGCTCGGGCAGCCCGGGCCCGCGTTGCTCAATGTCAAGGTCGAGCCGATGGAACTTGTGATGCCGCCGTTCACGGCACCCGAAGCCGTTTACGGCATGGCCATGTATTCAATCAAGGCGGTCATGCATGGAAAGGCGGGCGATGTTTTCGAAATGATCGGCGAGAATCTTTAGCGAGGGGCCAACAGGTGCCGCGGCCGTGAACCCGATACTCATTTGTCGCGACTGCGACACCGTGTATCGCGCGATTCCCTTGCGCCGGGGCGATGTGGCCCTCTGCCGACGCTGTGATGCGGTTCTGGCACGCTATTTTGGCGCGAACGCGGAGAGTGGATTGGCACTCATCTGCACCGCGGCCATCCTTTTCGCCATTGCTAATCTCACTCCCATCCTAAGCATCGACATTGCAGGGATTGAGACCAAGGCTAATGTCTGGTTTGCCGTGCGCTCGTTGCAGCAGGGCTGGATTTCAGTCGCTGCCTTGGGACTCGCGTTCACTACCTTTCTCATCCCGGCGGTGCAAATAGCGCTCCTCTTCTGGGTGCTGCTGTTCGCGCGTGTCGGACACCGGCCGCCCGGCTTCGGACCAATTATGAGGCTGCTCCATTGGACGCGCCCCTGGAGCATGACGGAGGTATTCTTGCTCGGCGCTTTGGTCGCAATCGTGAAACTCGCGAATTGGGTCCCCATCACGGCGGGGGCCGGCATTTGGGCGATCGCGGCCTTAACGACAGTGCTTGCATTACTCGGGCGCTGTGACCCGGCGTCGTGGTGGTCGATTGCCCCCGCGGTCAAGACATGACGCCGTTGAAACAATCACTCGAACTCGGCCTGGTTCTTTGCCGAACCTGCGGTCTGGCAGTGTCCCGCGCATCGCTCAGGATAGATCAGCGCTGTCCGCGCTGCCAAAGTCGCATCGAGCATCGCACGCCCCTCAGCACCGAGATGACGCTCGCCTGGCTGATTGCAGGCATCGTCTTTTACATTCCCGCGAACCTGTTGCCCGTGATGCACACCAGTGGATTGATGGGCGAGGCGGACAGCACCATTCTGGGCGGGATTTTCGAGTTCTGGCACTCGGGGGACTGGGATATCGCCCTGTTGATATTCATTGCCAGCGTTGCGGTGCCATTCACGAAGTTTATCGCAATCAGCTTGCTGCTCCTCACGGTACGCAAGAACAGCCGATGGCAGCAACATCAGCGGACCGTACTCTACCGGATCGTGGAGTTCATCGGTTATTGGTCGATGCTCGATGTCATCGTTGTCGCGTTAACCTCGGCACTGATGCAGTTTCAGGTGTTAGGCACCGCCGAACCGCGCGCCGGCATAGCCTTCTTTTGCGCCGTCGTGGTCGTGACCATGTTGTCGGCGTTGAGCTTCGACCCCCGCTTGATCTGGGATCGACGCGCATGAGCGCCGCGCCCACGCCGCCCTCCGAAGGGGAGCTGCCCACGCCGCTGGTCCGGAACCGACGTTGGATTCCGCGGTTGGTGTGGGCGGTGCCGATAGTCGCGGCCGCTATCGGTATTTCGCTGCTTATCAGGAATTGGGAGAACACGGGTCCGCGGATCACGATCACCTTCTTGAGCGGCGAGGGGGTCCAAGTGGGCAAGACGCTGGTCAAGTACCGGGACGTCGCGGTGGGGCGCGTATCGGCCGTCGTGTTGAGCGCGGATCACCAAACCGTCGTTGTGAGCGTCGATTTGTCGAAAGACACTGCGAGCTTGCTAAGGGCGGATACGCAATTCTGGATCGTGCGGCCGCGCATCGGCGTGGGTTCGGTGTCGGGGCTCGATACTTTGCTATCGGGGGTGTATATCGGTATGAAAACCGGCGCCGCCACGCTCGGTGAGCGTCGGTTTGTCGGGTTGGAGAACCCGCCCGCTCTTTCGCACGGTCCGCGCGGTCGCGAGCTGCAGTTGCATGCTGCACGCGCCGGTTCCCTTAGCATCGGTGCGCCGGTGTATTTTCGGCAGTTCCAGGTCGGTCGCGTGAACGATGAGAATCTGCTGCCCGACGGCAGCACGCGAGTGACCGTGTTTGTCGAGGCGCCTTACGATGACTTCGTGAAGCCCGTGACGCGGTTCTGGAATGCAAGCGGGATCGACGTCAGGCTCGGCGCCGATGGCCTGAACGTGCAAACCGAATCGTTGGCGGCGGTGCTTGCCGGAGGCCTCGCCTTCGACGATGGGCCCATTGAAGCCCTCTTTGCGGCGGGCGGCACGCCGGGTGAATTCACGCTGTACAAAAACGAAACCGAGGCGATGGCGCCGCCCGATGGGGACCCTCACTACGTCCGGATGCGGTTCTCACAAGCGCTGCGGGGCCTCGATGTGGGCGCGCCGGTCGAATTCGTTGGGGTAAACATTGGGTCTGTCGTCGCCTTGGACTTAGGCTACGAGCGTCAAAATAGATCTTTTCCGGTCATTGTGACCGCCAAACTCTATCCCCGCCGTATGGGGCAAGCATTCGAGGCACTCACCGCGCAGGGGAAGACCGAGAGCGATGTGACGCTCGCAGCGTTCGTGGGGACCCTGGTCAACCGAGGCCTGCGCGCGCAGCCGCGGTCGGGAAGCCTGCTGACCGGAAAGCTCTATATCGCGCTCGATTTTCTGCCCGCCAGCCCTCGAGCCGCCTTTGACGCGTCGATTCGGCCGCTCGAACTGCCGACTGTGAATGGGACTTTTCAAGAACTGGAAGCAGGTGTCGGCCGGATAGTGAAGAAGGTGAATGATCTACCGCTCGAGCAAATCGCGGCGGATTTGCACACGGACCTGAAGGACCTTCACGAAACCTTGAGCGAACTCCACGCCCGGGTGCTGCCGAGCGCGGTGGATACTTTGTCGGCCCTGCATACCACGCTCGATTCTGCTAACCGGACTTTGGACGTGGAATCGCCCTTGCAACACGGTCTCACTGAGACCTTATCGGAGACCCGCAGCACCTTGCAGGCCGTGCGTGAATTGGCCGACTATGTCGATCGTCATCCAGATGCGCTTTTGCGCGGGAGGCGACCGCAGAAGATGCCGCAGAAGCCTGCGGGGTTATCTTCGGGCGCGGCGCTATCCTCGGATGCCAAACCGTGAGTGGCTACTGCCTGCGGTTCGCTCTCGCGTGGCTCGTGAGCGTCGTCGTCGGTTGTACGTCGGCGCCGGTTCGTCATTACACTTTGGCTCCGCCGCCCGATAGGACCTTGCCGGCCTCGGAGACGGCCCTCTCGATCGATGTGCGAGTCGTCCATACCCCGCCGCAACTCAACCGCGCCGAGCTGATGGTTCGCACCGGGCCGACCGAGGTGACGCTCCTCGAGAATGAGCGATGGGCGTCGCCGGTAAACGAGGAAATCAAAGATGCGGTGCGCCTCGAGCTACAGCGCCGGCTGGGCCGCATGACCGGATTGCGCCCCGCCTTTACAAAGCTGACGCTCGACATCGACGTGCAACATCTCGAGGCGGAGCTCGGGCAGTACGCACTGCTCAAGGCGTCTTGGAGTGCAACCTTATCCGTCACAGGCCCGCCATCCACCGGCGCCGGGGCTACAACCTGTACATTCCAAGCCGACGAAAAGATCCATGCCGGCTACGCAGGAATGGTTGAGGGGTATCAACGAGAGATCGCGGCGCTGGCCGACGCCATCGTAGCCGTGTTGGCGAGCACCGCGAGCGGTATCGACGCCTCGTGCCAAAAATCGATCGAGGGTTCGGCCGGCGGATCCGGCCCGAAGGACTCCACAGGCTAGATTCACCAATGCGGGGTTTACCATGTTTCGCCGAGTTCACCGAGTCAAGTCAATTCTTCAGTTTCTGCGCGAACGAGCACCGCATTACGGTCCGCTCGCCAGAGATGATCTACACAAGTTCCGCGACGAGATCGTCAAGGCATCCGTGGGCGCGAGCATCTCCGCAGCCGCGGGTCTCATTTTTGCATGCTTCCTGTCGGTCGCGATAATAGTCTCGGCATGGGATGGCCTGCATCGGACCGCGGTGGCGTGGGCGGTTTGTGGCGGTTGGGGCGTACTCGCGCTCAGCGGTTTATGGTATGCGCGAAAGGCCATTTCAGGTCCACCACCATTTCAGCTCATGGCGGCTGCGCTCGCGCGAGATTATGCGGGCCTTCTCGCGGTGGCCGATCTACAAGACTCGTAGGAGTTGCTTCAGCGGTGTCTACCGCGCTCAGGGGCGGTTATCGGTCGTCGTGATGGGACGGAGCGGCTTAGGTTGGTCTCCGCGGGTTGTTTCGACGATCGATCAGGGCTTGACTCCCGCGTTATCAATCGCTCCCATGGAAAGCGCCAGCGCGGCCGCAGCGGTGTGCGCATTCGCACGAGCATCTTCAACCTGCGTGTCGCCTTGGACGACGGCGTTCTCTTCGGTGGCAAGATCTGTATAGGTTCCGACACCTTGGCGGTATGAACGCAGCGCCGCCTCGTAGGCGGTGTGCGCGGCCTGATTCAAGACCGTGGCGGCATCATACTCGGCCAGGCTCGTCAGGAGTCCATTGTAGGCGCGCACCACTTGTTGCGACGCGGAGTCGCGCGCAGCCGCCAGTTGTTCTTCCGCCTGCCGTGCTTTGGCATCGGCAATGGAGATGCGATTTCGCCGCATACCACCGTCAAAGAGGGGGACGCTAAACGACAGGAGGATGCTTTGCCCGGGCCGGTTTATATTCGAATAGGGGCCGCCGTCGGAGTTCAGCGAACCAATATTCTGAAAGGCCTGCCCCGCGAGCTCAATCGTGGGATAGTAGGATCGCCGCTCGCCCTTGAGGGCTGCCTCGGCCGCATCCACCTTGCCGAGTGCCGCGATGACATCCGGCCGGTGCGCGAGAGCTTGATCGACCGCCTTGGACACGCTGTCGGCCGGAGCGGGCGGTAGCGGCAACTCTGCGCTATCCACCACATCGATTTCCGTAGCAGCAGGCACGCCGAGGGCCGCAATGAGATTTGCGCGTGCGGTTCTCTCGGCGCCTTCGGCCGCTGCCAGCGTATAGCGTGCCTGAGCGGTTTGCCGCTGTGCCTGCGCCACCGCAACCACGGTGGCGAGGCCGTTAGTCTGCTTGGCAACGGCGGCATCCTGAGTGGTAAGTGCGGTACTCAAGGCCTTCTGCGCGGCATGGAGCTTCCCCCGCGCAGCGCCCAAGTCAAAATACGCTTGCGACACCTCGAATATGAGTTTCTGATGGGCGCCGGTAAACGCCACGTTGGCGACAAAGGAGTCTGCGCGCGCGCCTTGCAATTGGGCATCGCGACGGCCGAAGTCGAAAAGCAGCCATTTCAAAGCCAGCGCCGGAATGACTTCCCGCGTATCGGAGACGAAATAGCCCGCCGGCACCAGGTTTTTGGGCATCGGCAACGGCGTGTGCTGAAACCCGCCGATCGCTTGCAGAGAAAGCTGCGGAAGATACGCGCTTTCTGCGAGGCCGATACCCGCGGCCGCTTCACGCGCGACTTCCCAAGCCTCACGCGTTTTTGGATTTTCTCTTTCCGCTAGATCGACCAGCGCCGCCAGATCGTACTGCTTGTGCGGAACCGAAAAGCCGGTATCGCCCAAGGCGGCGGCGCGGCGGATGGCCGATTCTGGAATCGCCCAGGGCTGCCCGGGGCTCGGCGGCGCTTGCGCGACAGCCAAATGTGCGCTGAGCACGCTGGCGACAAAAGCCACTGTGATCGCAGATCCAGTCGCGATGCGCGCGACGGCCGCCCATCGGCCCTCCCGCGGCGTCGGCTCGACGGCGGGCACTTCAAGGAGCGGGAGGCAGGGTCGTTCCGACTCAGCGCGCGCCGTCATGGTGCACTTTGACGGATGCGGTTAATCCCACGTGCATGGCGAACGGAGGCGGGCCATCAAGCCGAACCCAGACAGGAAATCGCTGCGCCACCACCACCCAGTTGAGGTCGCGGCCGACGACGGGAAGACCGGGGCCGCCTTGATCAGACGATTGTACGCCCGCGCCCAAGCTCTCCACCCGCCCCGCGAAGGCACTGTTGCTCTCGGACATGGTCCACACCGTCGCTCGATCGCCGACGCCGATTCGCGGCAATTCGGTTTCTCGAAAGTCGGCGATGGCATACCACGCATCGGACTTGATGAGACTGAAGAGCGGATGGCCGGCGACGGCAAAGGTGCCTTCTGCAATTTGCAATCCGACGACCTTTCCCGCAAACGGGGCACGCAGGGTCGTCAAATCGTAGTTGCGCGCGGCATTGGCCGCCGCCGCTTCCGCGCCCTCCAATTGAGCCTCGAGGCTCAAGGTGTCGCCCACCGCTTGGCGGGCCTGGGTGGCGCTTCGGGTGAGCGCTTGGAGGGATGCTTCGGCAGCGGCTTCGTTGGTCTTGGCTTCGTCCAACTGCTGTTGAGTAACGAAGC
>JAXDQI010000097.1:0-3571 GCA_034667965.1 Gammaproteobacteria bacterium | reverse complement strand
AACGCAGCAATTTGCGCCTTGGCACCAAACATACTGAGGGGGCCGGAATACAGGGTGAATCGCGCGAGTCGGGTGTGCATCGCGCCATCTTCTACGAATTGATGTACGAATTCCTGGATAATTCAGCGCGCCGCTCGCATTTGGGACGGCCGATTTCCGAGTTCAGGACGGAGTGGCTTGATGTTTGAGAAAAGCGAGACCAGCCCCTCGGCGTAAGTGGGATGTGCGACGACCAACTCCTCTATCGCATGGTAGGAAAGCCCCGTCCGCATCGCGATTTGGATCGGCGGCAGCAACTCGCCGGCTCGCGGGCCGAACGCGGTGAATCCGAGGATCCGGTCGTCTTCCCCGATCAGTGCCTTGAGCTTGCCGCGCGTTTCGCCGGTCGTGCGGGTGCGCAGGATCGACGAGACGGGGAGCTCCGTCAGCCGGTAGGCGACGCCCTGCCGTTTGGCGTCGACCTCGTTCAGTCCGACGCGCGCCAGCTCCGGTTCGATAAACAGACAGAAAGGCACCTGCCGCCCCGTGGTGCTGCGCTGACTTCCGCGCAGATTGTCCCTGACGATACGGAAATCGTCGAACGCCATATGGGTGAACGCCGGGCTTCCCGCGCAGTCGCCCATCGCCCACACGCCGGGAGCCGTCGTCTCCAGCCTGTCGTTCACGCTCACGTAGCCCGAGGAGGTCAGCTTGATGCCGGCACGTTCGAGGCCTATCCCGTTGGTGTTCGGCGTCTTACCCAGGGCAACCAGCAGATGCGAACCCTCTATTATCTTCTGCGCGCCGCCGATCGTGGCGTGCAGTGCCACCCTGTCGCCGGACCGCCCGGAGACGCCGCCCACATCGGCCGAAGTGATGATGGCGATCCCCTCGTCCTCCAGCAGCTGGCGGATCGCTTCGGCGATGTCGCCATCCTCGCGGGGCAGGAGCCGCTCGTCGCGCTCGCAGACAGTGACGCGGCTGCCCAACCGGCGCATCGCTTGCGCGAGTTCAAGGCCGACGTAGCTGCCCCCTAGGATCAACAGATGCTCGGGAACAGCGTCGAGGTCGAGTAGCTCGACATGCGTGAGTGGAACGGCTTCGGCGAGCCCCGGCAGCGCCGGGAGGCTTGCGAAGGCTCCGACGTCGAGGAAGACCTGGTCGCCGCGCAGCGTACGTGTTCCTCCACCGTTGAGCGCGACCTCGAGGGTCCGCTCGGCAATGAAGGAGCCCCGTCCCATCACGAGTTCGCAACCGCTGGCGGCGAACCTATTCAGATGCGTTTGGACCAGGCCTTCGACCATCGTCCGCTTGCGCGCCTGAATCTGCCGCATCGACACACCGCTTGCGACGCGCGTTCCGAGCGCCTCGCTCGCGGCCACCGTATGAGCGATGCTTGCGCCGTGGACGAAGTTCTTGCTCGGTAAGCAGGCAATATTGGGGCAGGAACCGCCCACATAGCGCTGCTCCACGACCACGACCCGTTTGCCGGTGCCGCCGAGATGCCACGCGATCGATTTTCCCGCCTCGCCGCTGCCGAGCACCACGGCATCATAGGTATCAATTGCGGCCATGATCAGTTCCCCCTCAGGAATCTACTCGCAGGCAACAAAATTTCCCTGGACCAGGTTACGCTTCCATTTCAGAAGCACGAATGCCGGTTACATTCGTCGCAGGACGCGGGCGAGAGTGGTGGCGATCTGGCGCGACTGCAGCGGCTTGACGAGCAGCTCGCTGACACCCGCGGCGAGCGCCTGCTGAGTCAGGATCGGGCCGCTATAGCCGCTCATCAGTACGATCGGCAAGTCGGGACGCTGGTGATGCAGCCGCTGTGCGAGCCCCGTTCCGGTAAGACCGGGCATGACATCATCGGTGACGACGACGTCGAACGATCGGGGCTCAGCGTCGAAGGCGGCGAGCGCGGTTTGGCTATCGGAGAACGACGCCGGTTCGTAGCCGAGCCGCGTGAGCACCTCGGCAGTCATGGCGAGCATACTCGCCTCGTCCTCGACCAGCAGGACCCGCTCGCCGTTGCCGCGGGGCAGCGCCGCCGCGGCCTCGCCGGCAGTGACCGGCGCGGCCTTGGTGCGCGCCAGGTAAATGCTGAACGTGCTGCCCTGCTCGAGGGCGCTCCGGACGTCGATTGCGCCGCCCGCGTCGGTGACGATCGCGTATACCAGCGACAGACCGAGTCCGGTGCCGCGGCCGATCTCCTTGGTGGTAAAGAACGGCTCGAAGATGCGCGCGAGCGTCGCTTGGTCCATGCCGGATCCGCTGTCCTGAATGGTCAGGCGCACGTAACGACCCGGCCCCAGCGTGCCGTGCGACAGCGCTCGCTCGGCGGAGAGGTCGGCGGCCTCGAGCGCCACGCGCAAGGTGCCCGTTGCGCTCATGGCTTGTATCGCGTTGCTGCATACGTTCATTGTCACCTGGTGCAACTGGGTGGCATCGCCGATCACGATGAGAGGCAAGGCGGGCGCGCTCGATTCAAGACGGATGTTGGCGGGCAGAGAGCCGCGCAGCAGCTCGAGCGTCTCGGCCACGACATGCGTGACGTCTACGGGTACACGCTTGCCGAGCTGGCTGCGGCTGTACGCGAGGATCTGCTCGACCAGATCCCGGCCGCGAGTGGCGGCGGCGAGCACGTTCTTCGCATAGCGCTTGAGCGGTGAGTCCTCGGGTGTTTCCTCGAAAAGCATCTCGCCGTAGGCGAACACGCCGGCCAGAACATTATTGAAGTCGTGTGCGACGCCGCCGGCGAGCCGCCCGACCGCTTCCATTTTCTCCGCCTGGCGCAACCGCTGCTCGAGCTGCTCGCGCTCGGCCCGCGCGAATCGAATCCTGTCCTCCGTCAGTTTTGCGAGGGTGATGTCCATCACCGCTCCAAAGAAGTCGACGTCGCCGGTTTCGTTTCGCGTGGCTTGGGCCACGACATGAATATGTTTGACTCGGCCATCCGGCATCTGTAATCGATATTCGTGAGCAAAGTCCTGCCCGTCGTCCGAGGCGCGCTCCAGGACCTGCCTAAAACCGGTAACGTCTTCCGGGTGGACTCGTTGGTCGATGAGTTCCACCGTAGGCGTGATCGCCCGGTCGTACTCGAAGATCCGAAAGGTCTCCGCCGACCAGTAGATCTCTCCGGTTGCGGGATTCCAGCCGAAACTGCCGGTGCGGCTCAGGGTCTGCGCTTGAGCCAGGTAAGCCTCGCTCCGCCGCAGGGCCTCTTCGGCTCGCCGACGCTCGCTGTTCTCCTGCTGCAAGGAGGCAATCAACGCGAAGGCCAGAATGACAAATGTGATGCCGGCAACCACCAGAGCCAGGTTGGTTTGATCGAGACTCGTGTATCCTAAAGCCTCGTGAACCGGCCCCTGAACGGCAAAAGTGGTACCTCGCATCGCCGAGTAGTGCATACCGGAAATGGCCACGCCCATGACGATGGCGGCAACGAACTTTTGTACGAGCTCCGTGGTGCGGAATGCCAGCCATAGTGCCGCCGTCGACGCGCCGATCGCGATGATCAGGGAGAGCGCAACGAAATGCGGCTCGTAGCTGAGCTCTTCATGGCCTCGCATCGCCGCCATGCCGGTGTAGT
>JAXDQI010000096.1:0-36127 GCA_034667965.1 Gammaproteobacteria bacterium | reverse complement strand
ACCGCGTCGGCGAGCCAGCCTAAGCGAACCGACTATATGCGGGCACAGGCCGCCTGCCTCGACGGGCGAGGCTACAGCGTCAAGTAGGAGCCAGCAGCAGCAGTTACGTCGGAGCCAAGAGCAGTTCGAGCGTCCTGAAATAGATCTGATGCAGACGGTCGATATCGTCGACGCGCACGCACTCGTTGACTTTGTGGATCGTCTCGTTGATCACGCCGAGCTCGATGACCTGCGCGCCCATGGGCGCGATGAATCGGCCATCCGAAGTCCCGCCGCCGGTCGATAGCTTCGGGGTGACCTCGAGCAGTTCGTGGACAGCGCGCGTCGCGGCGCTCGACAGTCTCCCGGGAGCAGTCAAGAACGGGTGGCCGGATACGAACCATTCCAGCGAATAATTCACCCGATGCTTGACCAAGATGCCCTCGACCGTCGCTTTGAGTTTTTCGATGGTCTGTTCCGTGGAGAAGCGCAAGTTGAAGCGCGCTTTGAGTTCGCCCGGAATGACGTTGGGCGCGCCTGTGCCGGCGGAGATGTTCGAAACCTGGAAGGTCGTGGGCTGAAAATGCTCATTGCCCCGGTCCCACATCAAGGACGTGAGCTCGGCCAGCGCCGGCGCCAGGGCGTGGACGGGATTGTCGGCCAGCTGCGGATAGGCGATATGGCCCTGCACACCGTGAACTGTGAGCCGCCCGCTCAAGCTGCCGCGTCGGCCGATCTTGATCGTGTCGCCGAGCGATTTCTCGCTCGAAGGCTCCCCCACGAGGCACCAATCGATGGTCTGCCGGCGCTCGCGGAGCACTTCCACGACCCGGCGTGTGCCATCCACGGAGGGCCCCTCCTCATCGCTGGTGATGAGAAACGCGATGGTGCCCAGGTGCTTAGGGTACCGGCGGACGAACTCTTCACTCGCCGTCAGCATGGCGGCGAGTCCGCTCTTCATGTCGGCGGCGCCGCGTCCGTACAACATGCCGTCCTCGATCACGGGCACGAATGGGTCGGTCCGCCAATCTTCGAGGGGACCGGACGGCACCACATCCGTGTGCCCGGCAAAACAGAACACCGGCCCGCCACTGCCGTGTGTCGCCCAAAAATTGTCCACCGGCCCGAACCGCAGTCTATGTACCTCGAAACCGGCGACTTCGAGCCGCTCGATCATTACCGCCTGGCATCCGCCGTCCGTGGGACTGACCGAGGCCCGCGCAATCAGCTGCTGAGTCAGTTCAAGCGTTTTCGACATCAGAATCGCAGCATGGGGGGGCGTCGGCGAATGTTCGCCCACAGGCCGTAGGCCCCCAGCGCAATCGCCGCGATCAGCACCCACGCAGGCATGGCGAGTCCCAAGAAGCGCCATTCGATCTTGGCGCATTCACCGGAGCCGGTCAGCACTTTGACGAGAACATCGGTGAGCGGGAACACCTTGAGCATGAAGTCGAGCGATGCGCCGCACGCGGCAACTGTGCCCGGGGGCAGACTCTGAATATAGAGATGCCGCAACGCGACGCCCGCGGTCGCGAGCGACGCCAACCCGAGCAGCCCGGCGTACACACGCCGCCCCCACCCCGCCGGGTCGTGAGCGGAGGACAGTGCGAAGATTACGCCGATGGCGAAGATTCCGACACGTTGGAAAATGCACAGCGGACAGGGCTCCAAGTGCATCACATATTGGGCGTAGTACGCGTACGCCAGCAGGGCGGCGCACGCCAGCGCGCCCAGACCGTTGGCGGTCCGCGCCGTCATCACCGGCGTGCGAGCGCGTGCGCAGCGTCGATTTGCTTGGCGACGTCCTCGAGCGAAGTGTGGCGAATATCCTTGCCGTGCACCATGTAGATCACGTATTCGCAGATGTTCTTGGCATGATCGCCGATCCGCTCCAGAGCGCGCACGATCCACATGATTTCGAGCGCCCGTCGTATGGTGCGGGGATCCTCCATCATGAACGTGATGCACTGCCGATGGATGGATTCGTATTCCTCGTCCACCATTCTGTCTTCCTGGGCCGTTCTAACCGCTGCCTGCGAGTCCATGCGGGCAAAAGCGTCCAGCGCATCGTGCACCATGTGCGCGACCTGCCGCCCGAGATGCTTGACCTCGCGATACTTGTCCGCCGGCCGCTCCATCGTGGCGAGCTGCGAGGCGATGTAGCCTATCTTTTCGCCTTCGTCGCCGATGCGCTCGAGGTCGGTGATCGTTTTGATGATGGCGACGATGACGCGCAGATCACCGGCCGCGGGCGCTCTCAGCGCAAGTATCCGGCTGCACTCCTCGTCGATGGACACCTCCATGCCGTTGACCTTGTAGTCGTCGGTGGCCACCGATTCGCCCAGTTGGCTGTCGCCCTCCACCAAGGCGGTGATGGCCTTGTGAAGCTGCTGCTCCACGAATCCGCCCATCTGCAACACCTGGTTGCGCACCTTCTCGAGGTCCTCGTTGAAGCGCCGGGAGATGTGGTGGGTGAGATCAGCAGTTTCCATGATTTTTACCTTGCAGCTAGATTGCGTGCGCTCCATTCGCGGCCGCGCCACACGCCGTCGGTTACACCGCGTGACTCATTTACATCCGATTGTATCGCGCGTCAACAGTGTGAGCGATAAATGTGACCGGGAGCCTATGCGCTCGCGGCAGCGCGCAGCGTGCTCTGCCAAACTCGCTGATGAGGAAAGTGGCACGTGAAGGTGCTGCCCTTGCCCTCCGTGCTCTGTACATCGAGCCAGCCGCCGTGGCGCTGCAGGGCATGCTTCACGATGGCGAGTCCCAGACCCGATCCGCCCCGGTCGCGCGAGCGCCCCGCGTCGACACGATAGAAGCGCTCAGTCAGCCGCGGAATGTGTTCGGCGGGAATGCCGATCCCACTGTCGATCACCGAAAAATAGGCCCCCTCCACGTCGGTCCACCAGCGAATGCGTACCGTCCCGTCGGGCAATGTGTACTTGAGCCCGTTTACCAGCAGATTCGTAAAGGCGGACTCGATCTCCTGCGCAGAGCCGTACAGGCCGTCTTCCGATTCAAGATCCAGCGAAACCTGGCGCGGGCGGTTGGCGCGAGCCAGGGCATCGCGATGCAGCCTTTCGAGCATGTTCGGCACGTCGACGGGATCGCGCGGCGCTTCACCATCCGTCGACTCCAGCCGCGATAGCTCCAGCAAATCCGCGATGATGGTGTTCATGCGTTGCGCCTGGGCACGCATGTCCTTGATCGGGCCGGCCCAGGCTGCATCGATCGACGGATCGTCCGCGAGCGTATCGAGGTAGCCTGAAATCACCGTCAAAGGGGTACGCAATTCGTGAGAGGCATTCGCCACGAAATCCTTGCGGGTTGCCTCCAAGCGTCTTTGCCGCGTCACATCACGCACCAACAACAGCGACTGACCCGCTCCGTAGGGCACCAGCTGCAGCGCCAGATGCAAATCGGCATGCACCGGCGGCCGGATGATCACCGGAAGCGAAAAATCGTCCGCGTGCAGGTAGTGGACGAACTCCGGAGAACGGATCAGATTGTCGACGCGCAGGCCGACGTCGACGGGACGCTTGAGTCCAAGCAGGCGCGCAGCCTGTCGATTGAACCAGACGATTTCCTTCTGGCTGCTCAGTATGATGACACCGTCCGGGAGTGCCGCCGTCGAGCGCCGCAGTTCGCGGTAGAGTTGCACGAGCCGCTGCTTGTGAAATTGCTTGCGCCGGTGCAAGCGCACCACCTGGCCGATGACATCGCCCCAAATGCCGCCGAGGTTCGGCGGATCGATCTGCGAGCGGAGCCTGAGCCAGCGGTCCAGGCGGTGCAGATTGACGAGCTGCCAGCCGAGGTACAGACACGCGGCCGCCAGCAGCCAAACCCAAATGGGTCCGAATACCAGGCCGACGACCAAGCCGGCGATCAAAATGCCCGCCAGCCGCGCGAGCGCAAAAGTCCACATCGATGCCATGGGACGGAGGTTATATCCTGTCAGGTGTCTCGCGCGGAAAAGCGGTAGCCGGAGCCGCGCACGGTCTGAACCAAGCGATCCAATAGATACGGCTCGAGCGCCTTGCGCAACCGCCGTATGTGCACATCCACCGTACGCTCTTCCACATAGGTGTTGCCCCCCCATACCCGGTCGAGCAGCTGTCCGCGGGTGAATACCCGCTCCGGATGAGTCATGAAGAAATGGAGCAAGCGGTATTCCGTGGGTCCCAGTGCGATTTCTCGCTCGCCGGCGCTGACCCGGTGGCTGGAGTCGTCGAGCTTCAAGCCCTCGACTTCCACCGTGTCCGCCGAGCCGGCGGGCGCCGCTCGGCGCAGTACCGCCTGGATGCGTGCCAGGAGCTCGCGCGGCGAAAATGGCTTGGTGATGTAGTCGTCGGCGCCGCCCTCGAGGCCTCCCACCTTGTCCTGCTCCTCAGCGCGCGCGGTAAGCATGATCACCGGAATCTCCTCGGTATCCTTGGCCCGTTTCAGCGAGCGGGTCAGTTCCAAACCACTCATGTCGGGCAGCATCCAGTCGATCAGCATGAGGTCCGGTCGAACATCGACGATGCGCGCTCGCGCCTCCCGGCAGTCCTCGGCCTCTCGAACTTCATAGCCCGCCCGGCGCAGCCCAAAGGCAACCATGTCACGGATGCTCTTTTCATCTTCGACGATGAGGATGCGCTTGGCGGTCATATTGCTGCTAGTCCCTTGAATCTTCTAGTCCTGCTATTACAGCCGCGCCATATGACAGTTCCATGACACCCGCAAGGATTCACCCGAGCTGCCGCTTGGCTGCGGCACGCTCGAGTTCCGTCAGTGCAACCTTGTCGCGCAGATAGACCGGAGTGAGGTCAGCCGGGTCGCAGCCTTCGCCCCGTCTAAGCCTGACGGCACCCAACCGCGCCATATCCTTTGCGTCAGGCAGCGCATCGCATGCGCCGGCCGGCAAGGCCAGCCCGGCAAGCGCCTGAAGAACCGGGTAAGCCGCAAAACCCCGGCCAATTCCCTGAAACGGGCCCACAAGGGGCACATCGACCGATTCCGCGGCAGCCACCGCCGGCGTGCCGCGCGCAGTGACACCACGCTCGGAATCGGCTGCGAAGCATCCCCAGTAAACTTCGCCCATGCGCGCATCCAGACAGGCCATGACCTGTTCCGCCCCGCCGCGCATCGCTTGCATGGCCAATGCCTCCAGTGTGGTCACGGCCACCACCGGCAGCGCCGCGCCGAATGCCAGCCCTTGTGCCACCGACACACCGATCCTAACCCCGGTAAACGCGCCCGGACCGACACTGGCCGCGATGCCGTCGAGCATCCCCAAGCCGATCCCCGCCTCGGCAAGTACCGCATCAACCATATCGAGTATCTGTTCGGCGTGGCCACGGCCCACTTCTCTGAACACACCCACGAGGCCGGTATCCGTCAGCAGCGCGACCGAGCATGCTTCGGTCGCGGTGTCGAGAGCGAGCACCTTCATGTCAGGTGGCCGTCATGCTACGTGGCCGTCGACGACGCCGGCACAGCTGCGCGTGGCCTGCCCAGCCGCTCAGCGAGGAATCGCGCACCGGCCGCAGCGTCGGTGATGACGGGACTTGGCGGCAGCGCCTGCAGGAATACCTTTCCATACCCCTTGGTGGTGAGCCGTGGATCACCGAGCACGATGATTCCGAAATCGTCGAAATCGCGGATCAAGCGGCCTACGCCCTGTTTCAACGCCAGCACTGCCTGCGGTAACTGGTACTCGGAAAAGGGATTTCCTCCGCGCCGACGGATGCCCTCGAGGCGCGCCTTGAGCAGCGGATCGTCGGGCGCGGCGAACGGCAACTTGTCGATGGCCACGATCGATAGCGCCTCGCCTTTCACGTCGACGCCTTCCCAAAAGCTTCCCGTCGCGAGCAGCACGGCATTGCCGAGTTCGCGAAACCGGTTGAGCAGCGCTTCGCGCGGCGCCTGGCCCTGGACCAGAACGGGGAACGGCGGCTCCGGAAACCGCGCCTTGAGTGCGGCCACGCCGTCGGCCAAACCGCGATAACTGGTGTAGAGCAGGAACGCGCGGCCGCCGCTCGCTTCGAGCAACGGCGCACAGGCCGCTATGAACTTGGCGGCAAATTCCGGATGCTGCGGCTCCGGCATGTTGCGCGGGAGATAAATGCGCGCTTGATCGCGATAGTCGAAGGGACTGTCGATATGAAGCGTGCGCGCCTCCGGCAGACCAATGCGGGCGGCAAAATGGGTGAAGTCGTCGCCGATTGCCAAGGTCGCCGACGTGAATACCCATGCACACGGTCGCGCCTCCACATATCCACGCAACCGGTCCGCGATTTCGAAGGGAGTGAACTGCAGAGACAAGCCGTTTGCCGCTGCCTCGACCCAACGCAGCCCGGAAGCCTCCGGCACCGAACCTATTTCGCCGAGACCGGCAGCCAAGGCCTTGGCTCTGCGAGCGCAATTGGCAGTACCGGCGCCGGCGCCCAGACCCTCCAACTCTTTGGCGAGGTCGCCGAGCGCGGTCTCGATCTCCGGCAGAACGTCCAAAAACGACTCGGGAAGATTCGTCCACTCGTGGCGTCCGGCACCACCCGGTACGCTGCCCCGCAGATCGTCGAGACGCGCCTCCACGATGGCGAGTTCCCCGGCGATCGAGGGTGCCCGAACGCCGGCCGACGCCAGTTCGGCGATGACGTCGCGCAGGAGCATTTGCACCTGCCGCACCGACCAACTCTGCCCAAAGAACTGCGCCGCGATATCGGGGACTTGATGCGCTTCGTCCAGGATGACGGCCTCGGCGCCCGGCAACAGATCGCCGAATCCCTCGTCCTTGAGCGCGAGATCCGCGAGCAACAAGTGGTGATTCACCACCACGATCTCCGCCGCTTGGGCGGCGCGGCGCGCGCCGAACACGTGGCAGCGGGCGAACTGCGGGCATTCCTGTCCCAGGCAATTCTCCCGCGTGGACGTAATCATCGGCCATGCCGCGGACTGTTCCGGCAGGTCGGTGAGTTCCGAAAGATCCCCAGCCTTGGTCGTCGACGCCCAGCGCGACACCTTGGCGAGCACGCGTGCGACGCCGCCCTCAGCGGCCAGCAGCGAACCTTGCTGCAGCGTCAACTCCAATCGATGTCGGCACAGATAATTCGCCCGGCCCTTGAGCAGAGCCACCTTGACCGGCAGCCCCAATGCCTTCGCCAACATCGGTACGTCACGGCGAAACAGCTGATCCTGCAGCGTCCTCGTGCCTGTCGAAATGATCACACTCCTGCCGGACAACAGGGCGGGCACGAGGTAAGCGAAGGTCTTGCCGGTACCAGTGCCGGCTTCGACGATGAGCGGCTCGGCATGAGCCAACGCGCGGCCGACGGCAGCGGCCATGGACGCTTGTTCCGGGCGGAAGGAGTAGCCCGGCAGGGCGCGCGCCAGCGGTCCCCCCGAGCTGAAAACGTCTTTATAGTGTGTATCGATGATTTGCCGCACCGAGGTTATTTCACGACTGCACGAAACCGCGCGAACGCCACGGAATTGGGTTTCAGCGTGTTTTTCAATTTCCACCGAATGTGCGTGTATTCGCCCGGTTTCGCCGGACGAGAATGTCCCTCAGTATCGCTCACGTGAAGGTTATCCGGCCGCTCGAAAAAATGCCCGCTATCGAGCGAAAAGCACACCTCTGCGCCGGGCCCCGTCGCCGAGTCCGCAACGTACATCATATGGGAAGGTACCGCATACGTGACGACGGGATCGTGCACCGCCGTGGGGCCGGCGTTGCGGATCTCCAGCGTGTAGATCACCTGGTCGCCGGGCACCACGCGATCCGCCGGCGCAAGCTTGACGATGTCGCGGCCATTCTGCACCGCCCGGGTTTCGACCTCGGCAACCGCTTTGACCACCAGAGCTTGAGAGGTGGCTTGACCACTCGCCGCGTACGAGATGCCTATGCCGCACAGTGCAACACTGAGCATTCGAATTACGGATCCTTTCAGCATCTGAATACCTTAACTTTTTATCAATAAAATCATAGATATATCTTCATAACGCATAAATAACTTTAGAGTCCGTCGCATGGCCTTTGTGCTCGGGCAAGTCACTGGAATCTGAAGTTGGCTAGGCGGTCACCCATCTGTCATTCTCCTTAGTCTAGTACACGCGGCACTCGGGGACTCTCATGGCTACGGCACCACAACACCTCACGTCTCTCGCCTCATTGAACCGCGACGTAGCAAACTGGGTTGACGAGGTGGCTAAGCTCACGAAGCCGGATCGCATCTATTGGTGCGACGGCAGCGAGTCCGAGTTTCAGATGCTGGAACGCGAGTTGGTGGCGAAGAAGGAATTGCTGCCGCTCAATCAAAGCGAGTTTCCCGGCTGTCATCTGTACCGATCCCACCCGTCCGACGTGGCGCGCGTCGAGCATCTCACCTTCGTTTGCACCCAGGATGAAGAAGACGCCGGGCCCAACAATAATTGGATGGCCCCGGAAGACGCTCATCAAAAGATGGATGCGCTGTTCGCCGGGTGCATGAAAGGACGCACGCTGTACGTGGTGCCTTACTGCATGGGGCCGATCGATTCGCCATTCTCCCGCTGTGGCGTCGAGATCACGGACAGCGCGTATGTGGTGCTCAACATGCAGCTGATGACCCGTATGGGCCTTCCGGCGCTCGAGCGCATCACTGACGATGGTTCGTTCGTGAAGGGCTTGCACTCCACCGGCGATTTGAATCCCGACCGCCGCTTCATCATGCATTTTCCGGAAGAGCTCACGATCAAGAGCTTCGGATCGGGCTATGGCGGCAATGCACTCCTGGGCAAGAAGTGCCACGCACTGCGCATCGCCAGCTGGCAGGCGCGCACCGAAGGATGGCTCGCAGAACACATGCTGATCGTCGGCATCGAGAATCCTCAGGGTGAGGTCCACTACGTCGCGTGCGCATTCCCGTCCGCTTGCGGCAAGACGAACCTGGCCATGCTGATTCCGCCGGCCACTTACCGGGGCTGGAAAGTGTGGACGGTGGGCGATGACATAGCCTGGCTGCATCCGGGAAAGGACGGCCGGTTATATGCGATAAATCCCGAGTCGGGCTATTTTGGCGTGGTCCCCGGCACCAACCCAAAAACCAACCGGAATGCCTACGAAACCATTCGCAAGAATACGATCTTCACGAATGTCGCGCTGACCGCGGACAATCAACCCTGGTGGGAGGGGCTTTCGGAGGGAACACCCGTAACCGACTGGCAAGGTCGGCCTTACGATCCGGCGAACGGTCCCGCGGCGCAGCCCAATTCCCGCTTCACCGTCGCCGCCAAGCTGAATCCTGCCTACTCGAAGATGGCCGACGCCCCTGGCGGCGTGCCCATATCCGCCATCGTGTTCGGCGGCCGCCGCCGCACGCTGGCCCCTCTCGTGTTTCAGGCGCGGAATTGGCTGCACGGCGTCCTCTTGGGCGCAGGCGTCGCATCCGAAACCACCGCCGCCATTATCGGGAAGGTGGGTGTGTTACGCCGCGATCCAATGGCGATGAAACCCTTCGCTGGATACAACTTCGGCGATTACTGGGCGCACTGGATCAATGTCGGCGCGAAGCTCAAATCGCCGCCCGCGATTTTTCACGTCAATTGGTTCCGTCAGGACAGCGCCGGCAAGTTTTTATGGCCGGGTTTCGGCGACAACCTGCGGGTATTGCGATGGATAATCGATCGCTGCAAGGGCACCGCCAGGGCGCGCGACACAGCCATCGGGCAACTCCCCCACGCGCAGGATCTGGACACGCAGGGCTTGGGACTGGAGCCAGGCGCGCTCGATGAATTACTGGCGGTGGATCCGGCGCTGTGGCGCGCGGAATTCAAGGGAATTGCCGAGTATTTCGGTGAATTCGGCACGCGCATTCCGCCGGCGCTCGCGACCGAGCTCGACGATTCGCTCACGCTGGTCACCGCCGCCGCGTCCGAATAACCGCGCCGATACGACTATTCTTCGCAGGCGTACCGGATGACCTGCGACGAGTTGCTGTCCGGCGCTTTCCCCAGGCCGATCAGCCCCTCGCCACGAATCTGCATCGAATCGCGGCGAACAAAGGCTTCTTCGCCGTCCTTGCCGATGACGAAGGTACCATTCGTACTCTGATCGACCAGTATGAATTTATTGCGGTTGAATTCCAGGCGGGCGTGCAACCGCGAGATCAGATTCCCCTTGATGACGAGATCGTTCTCCTCGGCTCGGCCCATCGTGATGCTCGCCCGACCGTCTTCCACCAAGACTTCCTGGCCCTGATACCGCAAGCGCAGGCGTAGCCCCTTGTTCGGCCGCTCGCGCGAGGTGATGGCGATGGCGGGCACCATGCTCGTGATATCGTCGGTTTGCCACAGCACCTCGAACAGCGCAACTTCGCTGCTGCGGCCCTTGAGGGTTGCGATGTCGATCTGGCGCACCGAGGCACGCCACTCACTCGACAGCCGCTCAACCATCGTGGCTGTGGTGATGATCTGACCGGCCTTGGCCTGACTGGTCATGCGGTTCGCGGTGTGTACGGCTGATCCGAATATATCGCGGTTCTCGAGCACCACCGGCCCAAAATTGCACCCGATTCGAATGGCGACGGTTTGCTCGTCGACCTTCAAGGAAGGATGGAGCACGATCTGCTTCTGCATCTGGGCAGCGGCATTCAGTGCATCATCGGCCGTCGGGAACGTCGCCATCACTTCGTCGCCCATGGTCTTGATGACGGTACCGTGATTCTGGTCGGTCGCGGCGCGCATTACGTCGATGCAGATGCCGACCATGTCCCGGGCGCGGAGATCTCCAAGCAATTCGTAGAGCTTGGTGCTGCCGACCACGTCGGCAAATACGATGGCAACTTCGATTTCTTTTCCCACAGGTCGCAAATTATACTTAACCTGGGATCGGACGTTTCAGGCGTTTACGCTGCCAAGCCCTGATTCAGGATGGGAAGGGCTGAAAAGAGGGTCTCAGGAGGCGCATCGGGTCGCGCGGCAACCTCGGATAGGAACCGACGCCAGGCTCGCGCGCCCTCACGGCCGGCCATCAGCCCATGCATGTGGCGGGCGATGGAATGCAGCCGCACCCCCCGCCCTGCCTCCCGTTCGGCGTAGCCAACCATGTGCTCGACGATGTCGGACGCCTGCGGAATGTCCCACGAGGGATTGAACACCGCGCGTTCGAGTTCGGCCAACAACGCCGGCCGGTGATACGCCGCTCGCCCCAACATCACACCGTCCAGCCCCGAATCGAGCTGGGCGCGAACCGCAATCGACTCGACGAAGCCGCCGTTGATGACCAACGGCAACGTCGGGCGTTCGCGCTTCAGTTGATGCACAAAGTGGTATTTCAACGGCGGAATCTCCCGGTTTTCCTTGGGCGACAAGCCGGGGCGCGCCAGTCCGCCCAAAATGGCCGCCCGCGCGTGCACGATCAGCGCCTCCGCGCCGGCCGCGGCCACCGCCGCCACGAACTCCGAGAAGAACTCGTAATCGTCCCGCTCATCGATTCCGATGCGGCATTTGACCGTCACCGGGATCCGCACGGCACCCCGCATCCGCTGTACGCAGTCGGCGACCAGCGAGGGGGTACGCATGAGGCAGGCGCCGAACGCGCCGCTCTGCACCCGATCGCTCGGACACCCGACGTTGAGGTTGATCTCCGCATAGCCGGCTGACTCTCCGATGCGCGCGGCACGGGCCAATTCATCCGGATCGCAGCCGCCCAGCTGCAAGGCCACCGGATGCTCGGCGGCGTCATGCTCCAGCAAGCGAGCCGCATTCCCACGTACGATCGCCGCCGACACCACCATTTCCGTGTACAGCAAGGCATGCGGCGAGAACAGACGATGAAAATAACGGCAGTGGCGGTCGGTCCAATCCATCATCGGAGCGACGGCGATGCGGCGGTCTAAGTCTTTCATTTATATTCAGATTTTTCCAAGAGTCGGTAGACAAACATTGCGCCGATCCGACAACTTTAGTGCATTACGGTCGGTTAAGTATCTAATTTAACGAGCTCTTGAATTTCAGCCAGGCGAATTTTCGGCCGGCATCTGCCAAAAACGGCGCACGGTGCTACGGAAGGGCTACGTAGAATTCGCGTAGCACAGTCTGCTCGAATGGCAATCCACTTTGGTACTCCGAGGCTAACCCCGCGGCGTGCAAGGCGGCGCGGTACCATCCCGGCACAAATCCGGGCCTTGATCCCGTTTCACCGCAGCCGGACTATCGTCATGGGAGATGGCACTGCCGGCAACGCACCCCGACACGAACCAGGCGCAAATCAACAAGGCAGTGATTCTCTTCATCGTCCCCCCTTCCCGAATCGGTGAGGTGGCTCTGCCGGCTAAGTGTAGTAGCCTCCGAGACAAAAAAAATTCGGTCGCGCACGCGTTGCAATGTCCAGCGCCGTCCTACATGCCCTGGATTCAAGCAGCAAGGACTATCCAAACGGCGGCCGGCATCAACACTCCGCTGGCTGTCCGATAGCGGATGAATACTTCGCGAACCGCGTCCGTCACCTTGAGCCGCAGGTCCGGATATTCACGCATGGCGGCTCCCAGCGGACCGACGCGAAGGGCCAGGTTCAATGTCTGCTCCACATCGCCGCTACCTATGCGCGTGTCGAACGGGTCGATTGACACCGATCCGAACCCGGCGGCAGCCAGGATGGAACGCAAACGGGCGTCATCGGCAAACGCGAATGGCCCGGGCGCCGTGGGGTCGGACGGCGCAGGCGGCGGGAGAAAGGGACTTGCGGCCTCGAGGGGCTCGCGCATCCAGCCGTTTTCCGCGAGCCCTCGCCAACACACGAACGCCAGTCGACCGCGTTCCTTCATCGACGCGCGAATGTTCGCAAATGCTGCAACCGGATCGCTGAAGAACATGACCCCGAAACGGGAGTACGCGGCATCGAAGATCGCACGACCGAGATCGCCCGTCTGTGCGTCGACTTCGCGAAAATCGGGTCGCGCGGTCCCCGGCGGAAGAGGCCGGCGGCGCGCTACGCTAAGCATCGGTTTCGAGATGTCGACGGCCACGACGCGACCTGTCGCCGCGACGCGGGCCGCAAGATCCACCGAGGTCTGACCGCAGCCGCAGCCGATATCGATGACGTGCTCGCCGTGAACGGGTGAAAGGGCGCGCAGCGCTTCGTGCCCCAGTGGAGCGATCTGACGATCCAGCAATTCCTGAAGGCTCGCCCAGGTGTTTCCGGCAGCAGCATTCCAGTAGTCCACCTGCGCGGCGTTGCCGGGCAAATCGCTCGATTGCGGCATTCCAGTCTCCCTTTCATACAGTAGTGCCCGGCCCCGAACACTGGATTTACGGTTATGGCGACAGCGCGTACAGTTTGCCGATGACGCGCAGTTTTTTCGGTCATCAAGCCTTCAAGGGTCGAGGCGCTTTGTCCAATCCGGCCGGGCGGTTCGACGCCACCACGGTCGAGCAGGCGGACGACGGATGGTACCAGGAAGACGTCCCGGAGAGCCTGCACGAAACCGTCTTGCCCGATGCCGCGCGCGGCATCATCACCAGCAATGACTCACCGGATGTAGGGTTCGACGTTTCCATCAATCCGTATCGCGGCTGCAGCCATGCCTGCGTCTACTGCTTCGCGCGGCCCACCCATGCCTATCTGGGCCTCTCACCGGGGCTGGATTTCGAAACCAAGCTTTTCTACAAAGCCGACGCTGTCAAGGTGCTCGAGGCGGAACTGTCCAAACCTCGGTACACGTGCAAGCCGATCGCCCTCGGCATCAACACCGATGGATATCAGCCGCTGGAAAGGCGTCTGGGCGTCACACGCAGTATCCTCGAGGTTCTCGCCCGCTGCCGCCATCCCGTCTCCCTCATCACGAAAAGCGCGCTGATCCTGCGCGATCTCGATTTGCTCGTGGATCTCGCGCGCGACCGCCTGGTTTCCGTAACGTTGAGCATCACGTCGCTGTCCAATGAGATCAAACGCACTCTCGAGCCGCGCACCGCCTCACCGCAGGCCCGTCTGCGTGTGATCGAGGCATTGGCGCGGGCGGGCGTACCCGTCGGAGTCATGGTCGCGCCGGTGATTCCAGCCATTACGGATCATGAGCTGGAGGCCATACTGGCTGCTGCTCGCGATGCGGGCGCTAGTTGCGCCAGCTACGTGCTGCTGCGGCTGCCGCACGAGGTGAAGATTCTGTTTCGCGAATGGCTGACGGAGCACTATCCGGACAGGGCCAAACACGTGATGTCGCTCATCAACCAGACACGCGGCGGAAAGGACTACGACTCGCAATTCGGCGTCCGCATGCGCGGCACCGGGCCCTATGCGGAGCTATTGCGCTCCCGGTTCGAGGTGGCCTCGAGAAGACTCGGATTCGCTGATGCGAGCGGCCGCCATGATCTCAGAACGGATCTGTTTCGCGGGCCGTCCGCCGTTTCACAATTGACACTCGGGTTTTAGGACGTTGACATCGCTACCCTCCTGCAATCAACCCGAATTGCTGCGCGATTAAAATCAGCTGCAATGCGCTGCCCGCTCCCAATTTTTGCTTGATCGAGGATTGATGATTGGCGGCGGTCTTGGGACTCAAGCCGAGCCGCGCTGCGATCGAGTCGACTCCGTATCCCTGGACCAGAAGCCGCAGCACCTCCAATTCGCGTATGGACAGCGCATTCGCCAGCTGCTGCGCGGTCGCCGATTGAGTCGTCATCGCCAGCTGCACATCCGGACTTATATAGCGGCCGCCGGCGGCAACGGTGCGGACCGCGCTCACCAAGAGATCCGGCGCACTGGCTTTGCTCAAATACCCCGATGCACCGGCGTTCATGGCATGACTGGCGTAAATGCCGTCCTGGTACATGCTGAACATCAGCACCCGCGCGTCCGGCCGGCGTGCAACCAAGCGACGTAGGGTCTCAATGCCGCTGACACCGGGTAAAGCGATGTCTAGGACGATGACGTCAGGCTGCAATTGCGCATCCAGCGTCAATGCGTCGGCCATCGCGGCCGCCTCGCCGACCACCGTGACGCTCTCATCGCGTTCCAGCAGGCGCCGATACCCCTCCCTCACCACCGCATGATCGTCGACCAATAGCACGCGAATCCTAGGAGCCTGTCTGGTGCCGGCACCGCTCACGCCGGCGTGCCCGTCATGGGTTGGGCCAGCACGGGGATGGATGCCATCACCTGGAACCCCGCACCGCGAGCGCTGACAAGCTTGAGCGAGCCTCCGAACGCGGCTACTCGTTCGCGCATCCCGACGAGACCCAAGCCTGTATGCGGAGCCTCCAAGTCCGTGCCTCTGCCGTCGTCGATGATCGACACCTCGATGAACTCCTGGGTTTCGGACCGCCGAATGCGGGCGACGCGAATGTCCACTCGGGTGGCGCGGGAATGCCTTGCCACATTGGTCAGCGCTTCTTGGACCAGCCGAAACAAGGCCAGCGCCCGATTCTCATGCGGATCGTCGAACCCGCTGTCCATCGATAAACCGATGTCCATCTCCGGCAGCCGCGCGCGCCAATCGTTGACGCAATTCTCGAGCGCGGCGGCAACGCCGAGTTCATCGAACCCGACCGGCCGCAATTGGCGAATCAGGCTCGATACGACGCCGTAGACCCGATCCACGTTTTCAATCATGGCGCGTGCCGCGTTGCGCGCGAGGGCTGCGGATCCCCCCTCATTCCCGGACTGCGTCGTATCGCGTATCGAGACGGCGTCGAGCTTGATGACGTTGAGATACTGACCCAGCTCGTCATGCAGGTCGCGCGCGAGCGCTTTGCGTTCGCATTCCTGCATGTCGACGTATTGCTGTGCCAGCCGCTGGTTTTCCGCAAGCGCCTCGGCGAGCCGAGCGTCGGTCGCACGGCGCAGAACCAACTGGTCTCGCGCTTCGGCATAGCGACGCGCAGAGAACCAAACCAGACAGCAGGCGACGACCAGCAACAAGGCCGGCAATTCATCCAATTGCAACCGCTCGTGCAATCGCGTCCAACCGAGCAATACTTCGCTCAGATCCAATTTCACGCAAATGACCGCTGCTGCGATCGAAATGACGACTATCAGGGCCGCATCACGCCGAGCCGCCATTTTACGGCCTGCCTCCCCCTGGATTTCGCGATCCGCCAATCGCCGCCCTCCTCCTAAAAACGGGAATTTTTCCTATTCTCATCGCGCAGCGTCCATGGAACCATTGGCCGTGTGAACTCATATAAGCGCCGCAGGGATATCGGCCGACGCCTCGCAACATTCGCCACCGTTGGACTCTGCTCGGCTGCGTGGGCTCTCGATCCCACAGCCCCGCCTTCAACCCTACAGGAAATTTTGGTGATCGGCACGACGCCGGTTCCAGGCATGAATATCGACATCGACAAGGTTCCGGGCAACGTACAAAGCGTACTCGCCGGCGACCTGACGCAGAATGGGACGGCCAGTCTCACGGGGGCGCTCGCCGACCGGCTGGGCAGTGTGAGCATCAGCGACAGCCTGGCCGATCCGTTCCAACCCGACATCTTGTACCGGGGTTTTGCAGCCTCGCCCGTGCTGGGAACTCCACAAGGTCTGGCCGTGTACCAAAACGGTGTTCGCATCAATGAGGCATTCGGCGACAGCGTGAATTGGGATCTCATTCCCGACATAGCCATCAACCGGCTCGACATCGTGAGTTCCAGCCCTCTCTACGGCCTGAATGCCCTGGGTGGTGCGATGGCCGTGACCATGAAGAATGGCTTCAACCATCAGGGCGCAGATGCGGAAATCTCCGGAGGTTCTTTCAATCAACGCGCGGGGTCGGCCGAAGCAGGTTTCAGCAAAGGGATAGTTGGACTATATGCGGCCGCGCGGGCTCTCGATGAGGACGGTTGGCGCCTGTTTGCTCATGACAGCGTGCGCCAGTACTACCTGGATGTGAGCCTGCATGGGGAGCTGACCACGGCGGATCTCAGTTATTCGCGAGCCGACAACCATCTGTTCGGCCCCGGCGCCGCGCCGGTGCAATCGCTCGCGCTCAACCGCGAGGCTGTTTTTACCGGTCCTCAGGCGAACAGCAACAAAGCCGATTTCATGACGCTCAATGTGTCGCAGGCGCTGGCCCCCGCGCTCGCGGTGCAGGGCGTGGGCTACTTCCGCAACTATCGACAGGACGTCTCGAATGGCAACGGTTCGAACTTCATGTCCTGCACTCCGCCTGCGGACGCGGGAGCTCTTTGTCAATCAGACGGACTCACACCGTTGCGCAACTCCGCCGGCGGTACTCTGCCCGACCTGTCGAACGGCGGCGCACAGATTATCGGTCAGAATGATTTCGAGTCCATTCATTCGCAGACCTGGGGCGGTTCCCTGCAGTTCGCGGATACTCTGCCGCTGTCCGGCCATGGGAATCAGTTCGCAGTGGGTGCGACCGTCGATTCGTCACACACTAATTTTATGTCGGGAACACAGGTCGGCCTCATCGATACATCGCTCATCGTGCTGCCGTCCACCCTCTACGTCGATACACCGGAAGGCACCCCCTTTTCCGCGACTCCCGTGATCTTGAATGCCGATACCAAGTACTACGGCTTTTATGGAACCGATACGGTCGACGTACTCTCATCGTTCGCGGTCACCTTGAGCGGCCGCTACAACATCGCGAAAATCGACCTCTCCGATCAACGCGGAACGGATTTGAACGGTCATAATCGGTTCACTCACTTCAATCCGGCCGTCGGCACAACCTACAAGGTGTCGCGGGGCGTTACCGCCTTCGCCGGTTACTCGATCAACAACCGGACGCCGACCCCCAGCGAAATCGAGTGCTCCGACCCGCTGCGACCCTGTCTGCTGCCTTCCAGCCTGGCCGGCGACCCTCCGACCTTGAAGCAGGTCATCAGTCACACGCTGGAATTTGGATTTCGCGGGCATGCCCCACCCGAGGGCTCCGGTCGCGTTTCCTGGAATGCAAGCCTGTTCCGCACGGATGCCGAAGACGACATCTACGGGATCGCCACCTCGGTCAGCACCGGTTTCTTTCAAAACATCGGTTCGACGAGGCGGCAGGGCGTCGAGACCGGCATCAAATATAGCGGTGACCATTGGTCCGCATACGGCCAATACAGTTTCGTCGATGCGACCTTTCGTTCTCCGCTGACATTGAGTTCCCCGTCCAACCCTTTCAGCGACGCGAGCGGAGACATTCAGGTGAGGCGCGGCGATCGTCTTCCCGGCATACCCAGGAGTCGATTAAAAGCGGGCGGGGACTACTCGATCACGTCGAATTGGTCGGCGGGTGCGTCGATCGTGATGGTGGGTAATCAGATCTACCACGGCGACGAATCCAACCAAAACTCGCCGCTGCCGGGGTACACGGTGGTGGGAGTGCGTTCGACGTACCGGCTGGACAAGCGGCTCGAGATTTTCTGCAATGTGCAGAATCTGTTCGACAAGCGATATGCAACCTACGGTCTGTATGGCGATCCGACCGGGGTGAATGCACCGGGAATCCCAACCACGGCGGGGTCCAACGGTCCCGGGGTCGACAACCGCTTCCAGAATCCCGCCGCGCCTCGGTCGGTGTTCGGCGGCATCAGGCTGACCTTCTGAGCCGCTCTGCGCCACCGGGTGGTTGCATCCCCTCGATCGCTATCAGCCGAGTCTTACGCCGCTCCGCGCGTCCATTGGCTTGTTCGCCGTCCGCAAGCGCCTATTCTATAGGGTGCGATCCCACATTGCGCCCGGATAGAAAGCAAGTGCATGCCAAGCGTCAGAAATCCATCGATATCTTCGGAGGGACCCCGCTGATGAGGCAAAGCCCAGGCGATCATGGAGCGGAACGCGACCCGGCCGCGGGCGACCGCGCCTTGGGGGGGGACCGCCACCCGGGCTACGGCGATCCCGCGGCCTCCAGCTTGATCGAGCACATTCAAGGCGTGATGGAGCACCAGAAGGCGCTGCTGGCGCGCGAGCTGCACGATGAGTTGGGCGGGTTGTTGGTGGGCGCCGTGATGGACCTTGCGTGGGCCGAACAGCACGTGTCTGCGCCGCCGGCGGAGATGAAGCAGAAATTGGTGCGTGCGCGCCAAACTCTCGCCGCGGCTATCGACATGAAGCGCAAGCTGATCGAGGAGCTGCGGCCCACCCTTCTCGACAACGTAGGGTTATTCGCTGCGCTGCGCTGGCACGTGCAGGCGGCCAGCAAACGCGCGGGAGCGACGTGCATCATCGATGTACCCGAGGATGAGCGCCGTTTCCGGCCGAACGTTCCGATTGCGCTATTTCGCATCGTTCAGGAAGCGCTTGCTGTCATCGTGGCGCGGAAACCCATCGCGTCAACCGAATTCGCCGTGTCCGTCGATCGGCGGGATGTCACCATTCTGATCCGAAGCGAAGCGGCCGGGACACCGTCGGAAGAAGAACCTGGCATCAACGCCGACATTCACTACCTGGCCGCCATACAACAGCGGGTGGCTTCGTTGAAAGGTGAATTCCACCACGACTATATTCCGGGCGCGGGGACCCGCATCACGGTGCGCTTCCCGCTCGAACACATCATATCAGCGGGTTAAGCGATGCGTAGGCCGATTCCCACGCACAGTCGAGCGTCGTCAATGTGGCGCCAGACGCCCCCCGGAAGTACTTTGCCCCGGGTATTCGGACTCGCTGGCTTAAATTACAAGGGGATCCCATGCTTCATTACGCCGTCGTTTTTCTCATCATAGCGCTCATCGCCGCCGTCTTTGGATTTGGCGGAATCGCCGTGGGCGCCGCCGGGATCGCTAAGGTCTTATTCGTGATATTCCTGATCGGTGCCGTCGTATCATTCCTGATGCACGGTCGCAGCCGAATCTGAAGCGTCGCGCACCTTGAGCGTCAGGCAGCGGAACCCCGGACGCTTGTGATCGCGTCCGGGGTTGCGGTCATTTTCGAAGGTAGGGAAACTCGAGCGTGGATCGGGGCTCGGCGATGTAAAAGCCCTGGGCGAATCCTATTCCGAGTCGGCCGAGCTCCTGCATTACTTCGATCGATTCGACCCGTTCGGCGATGGTGTAAATGCCCATGGCCTTGCCAATCTGGCTGATCGCCTCGACCATGCTGCGATCCACGGGGTCGCGGGTCACGTTCTCGATGAACTGGCCGTCGATCTTCAAATAATCCACCGGCAAAGTTTTCAAGTACATGAAGGACGAAAGGCCGCTTCCGAAGTCGTCGAGCGCGAACTGGCAGCCGCGCGTTTTGAGCTCCCTCATGAAATAGACCACATTGGCGAGATTGGCGATGGCGGCGGTCTCCGTGATCTCAAAGCACATTGCACCCGCCGGAAGGTCGCGCGCACTCAATTCCGCGATCAGATATTCCAGAAAGCGCTCGTCGTTGAGGGAAGTGCCCGACAGATTGACCGCAATCGTGTACGGCTTGATGCCGGTGCCGCTGCGATGCACTAGCTGGTCCAAAGCCTGCCGCACCACCCATCGGTCGATCGAGGGCATCACGTTGTAGCGCTCCGCGGCCGGTATGAATTCGGCGGGCGCGATCAGCGAGCCGGACTCGTCGCGCAGACGCAGCATGAGCTCGAATTGCTCCCTCTCGAAGCGATTGGCGCCGATGGGGACTATGGGCTGGAAGAACAGTTCGAAGCGGCTTTCATCGCAGGCGCGAGTGAGCTTCGATACCCAATGCATTTCGCGATGCCGTTCCGGCATGTTGTCGGGTTTGTACAACTGCACGCGATTTCGGCCCTGATCCTTCGCGGAGTAGCAGGCTACGTCCGCGGCACTCATCACGCTGGCGACGGTGGATGTCTCGCTGGTGATCTCGACGATGCCGATGCTGACGCCGACCGCCGACACGCCGTCCTGCCAGACGAACCGGTAATCGCGGATGGCTTGCCGCAGGTCTTCTGCCACGCGCAGCGCATGATCGAGCGAGCAATCCTGCAGCAGGATGCCGAACTCGTCCCCGCCGAGGCGCGCCAGCGTATCGCCCACGCGCACTCGCGACTGCAGCACGCCCGTAATCTGCTTCAGGAGCTGATCCCCTGCGGGATGGCCGCAGGTGTCGTTGACCAACTTGAATTGATCGAGGTCGAGATACAGCAACGCATGCCGGCACCCAGCATCGGATCGGACGCTATCGACCGCCGCGGTCAGGCGATTGTCGAACTCGCGACGGTTGATGAGCCCGGTAAGCGCGTCGTGGCTTGCCTGGTAGTGCAGCGCCCGATGGAGGCGCCGTTCCTTGCTGATGTCGTGAAACACCATGACGGCGCCGAGCATGTTGCCGGCGCGGTCACGGATGGGTGCCGCCGAATCCTGGATGGCAATTTCATTGCCACGGCGATTGATCAATACGGTGTGTTCGGACAGACCGAGCGGGTGTCCCTCCCGGAGACAGCGCATGACGGGGTTCTCCGTGGGCAGTTGCGTCGCTTCGTCGACCACGGTCAAAATGTCGCCGATGCGCTGCGATTGCGCCTCCCGGCTCTCCCAGCCGGTGAGGCTCTCCGCCACCGGATTCATATAATCGATGCGTCCTTCGGAATCGGTGGTGATGACCGCGTCGCCGATGGACTGGAGCGTGACCTGCGCCCGCTCCTTCGCCTGGAAGACTGCGGTTTCGGCTTTTTTTCGTTCGGTGATGTCGGCGATGGTGCCCTCGAACCCGCTGATACGCCCTTCCTTGTCGCGCACCACCCGCCCATTGTCGACGACCACCAGCATGGAGCCGTTCTTGCGGCGCAAAACGTACTCGACATCCCGCACTTCGCCTTCGCTGTCGAGACGACGGACGTAGCTGTCGCGATCGGCCGGATACCAATATAACGAGGCAGCACGTAGTTGGTAGATCTCCTCAGCCGAGTCGTACCCCAGTATTTGGACAAAGGCCGGATTCACCACCAAGAATCGTCCGTCGCGCGTCGTCCGATATACGCCCTCCATGACGCTCTCGAACAGCCCGCGAAACTTCGCCTCGCTGTCGCGCAGCGCATCTTCGGCGCCGCGCCGTTCGATCGCGATGCCGGCAATCTGAGACATGCGCGACATCAACTCATGATCGCGGGGCAGCGGCAGACCGGATTGCCGTTGGTACACCGAAAACGTCCCGACGATGGCCCCATCCGATGCAACGATGGGCGCGGACCATACGGCGCTCAAGCCCGCGTGCCTGGCGGCTTCGCGGCGAAACTCCCACAGCGCGTCGGTGTCGATGTCGGCCACCGTGACCTGACGAGCCAGATAGACGGCGGCCGCACACGATCCGAAGCGGATGCCGACCGGTGCATGATCCATGGCCGCGACGAACTCCCGCGGCAGGCGGGGCGCGACGCCGAAGCGGACAACCTGTTCCTCCGTGTCGAGGAGATTGATGGCGCAGTAGCTGCCTTCGATGACGCGCTCGATGACTTCGGCAATCGCTTCGAGAACCGATAGCAGCGGCGCATTGGCGGCGATTTTTTCAAACACTCGCCGCTCACCGGCGGCGATGGCGTCGCCGCGCTTGCGTTCGGTGATGTCCGTGATACTGGCGCGGATGAGCCGGCGGCTGGAACTCGGCAGGCGTACGAAGCGCACCTCGCAGGGCAAGGCTTTTCCCAGGGCATCGCGGTGCAGCCATTCGAAAACCGGCGCCTCGCCGGCCAACGCGCCCTCGATGTAGTCGCGCGCCATTCCGAATGACGCGCTGCCGTCGGCCTGCCGGGACGGGGTGATGTTGTCGGGGCCGCTGGCCAGCAGGGTATCGCGGTCCATCTTGAAGAAGCGGCAGGCATTGTCGTTGACATCGACGAATTTTCCATGATCGACGTCGAAAACCACGATGACTTCGGGTGCATGTTCCACCAGGGTCCGGTACCTAGCCTCGCTGTCGCGCATCGAACGCTCGGCTTGATGCCGCTCGGTGCAGTCGCGAATGCAAACGATGTAGCCGTCGCGCCGGTTGAGGCTCGCCTTGCTGACCGCGACCTCAACCTCGACCCGCACCCTGTCTTTGGTGGTGCCCCAGGTCTGATGGGCGGCCAGATCGACATGCGTGTCGTCGATCTTCGTGGCGCAGCGCTCGAGAAATTCGACGAGCGGACGGCGTGCGGCATCGCCGGACCTCCCCGTGCCGGCGTCCGGAAGCAGGAAATCCAGCGTACGGCCCAGCACCTCGGCCGCGGAGTAACCGAAGAGGCGTTCTCCGGTGGGATTGAAGGTCTCGATGTGGCCGACATCGTCGACCGTAACGATGGCATCCTTGACGTTGTCCAGAATGGCCTGCAAATGCGAGGCCGTCTCTTCACGGATCTCCCGGGTGAGCGCTTGGGCCTCGTCCGACATGATCTGCATGGACAGCACGACGCCGCGCCGCTCGGCATCAAGGCGGTCATAGTGCGCACTGACCTGCTTCAACAGAGCTTCCACGTCCAACTCGCCGCCGCGGCCTCGCGCCGCCTCGAGCTGCTGGTCAAGCACGCGATTATAGTTATCTGGGGTTTCCGCCGCCGCGCTACGAAGCGCGGTGGCAATATCGCGTGCCATTCCTGGATCTCCCGCACTGAAACATGGGGGGCATCCCGCCCCCAGCCTCGAATGTTAGGGAGATCCCGCCACGGAAGCGTGACGGCTGTCTCGGTTCGCTCAGTATTCGGTTAAATTAAATTATCCGGGCGCAGGACCCATCAAGACGCCTGATCCAGGGTTTCGCGTCCCGAACGCTTCCTCTCGTTTTCGCGCAAGCTGCGCTTGCGGAGCCGGATCGAATTCGGCGTGACTTCGATCAATTCATCGTCGTCGATGAACTCCATCGCTTGTTCCAGTGAGAAGCGGATGGGCGGCGTGAGAACGACGTTTTCGTCCTTGCCTGCGGCCCGCATGTTGGTCAACTTCTTGCCTTTGAGAGGATTGACCACGAGATCGTCTTCGCGATTATTGAGACCGATGATCATGCCCTCGTAGACCTCTTCGCCGGGCCCGATACACAGCCTGCCGCGCTCCTGCAAACTGAACAGCGAATACGCCAGGGCGACACCCTGGCCATTGGCGATCAAGACGCCGTTAGGCCGCTGACCGAGCTCCCGCTGCACCACCGGACCGTAATGATCGAACACGTGATGCAGCAAACCGGTGCCGCGAGTCATGGTGCGAAACTCAGTCTGAAACCCGATGAGACCTCGAGATGGGACCATGTAATCCAAGCGGACCCGGCCCCGGCCGTCGGCCTGCATGTCCTTGAGGTCGGCACCGCGGCTGCCCAGCGCCGACATGATCGAACCTTGAGCGTCGCTGTCGGCGTCCACGGTCACTTGCTCGTACGGTTCATGGGCTACGCCGTCGATTTGCTTGATGACGACGCGCGGCCGGGACACGGCCATTTCGTAACCTTCACGCCGCATGTTCTCCAGCAGCACCCCGAGATGCAGCTCGCCGCGGCCAAAGACCACGAATTTATCCGGATCCGCGGTCGGTTCCACGCGCAGCGCCACGTTGTGTATGGACTCGCGGTCGAGACGCTCGCGGATTTGGCGGCTGGTGACAAATTTGCCGTCGCGGCCGAGGAAAGGCGACGTATTGACCTCAAACGTCATGCTGATGGTCGGTTCGTCGACGGTCAGACTCGGCAACGCCTCGACATTCAGCGGATCGCACAGGGTGTCCGAGACCTTGGGCTCGGCAATGCCTGCGAACGCCACGATATCGCCCGCAAACGCCGATTCGACCTCGATGCGGGTCAGCCCGTGAAAGCCCAACACCTGCGTGATCCTCTCCGAGCGCTGCTTACCCTCGCGGTTGACCACCGCGACCGCCATGCCCTTCTTGAGCGTGCCGCGCTTGATGCGGCCGATACCGATCGCACCGACGTAACTGGAATAATCGAGCAAGGTCACCTGCAGCTGCAGCGGACCGTCGGAGTCGACGTCTGGGGGTGGGCAATGCTCCACGATGGTCTTGAACAGCGGCTGCATGTCGCCGTCACGGACGGTCGACTCGGGACCCGCGAACCCGCGCAGTGCGGAGGCGTATACCACGGGAAAATCCAATTGCTCGTCGGTCGCTCCGAGGCGGTCGAATAGATCGAAGGTCTGGTCCAATACCCACCCGGGACGGGCTTCGTCCCGATCGATCTTATTGATGACGACGATGGGGCGCAGCCCGTGCTTGAATGCCTTCTGAGTGACGAATCGCGTCTGCGGCATCGGTCCGTCGACGGCGTCCACGAGAAGCAGCACGCAATCCACCATGGCGAGCACGCGCTCGACCTCGCCGCCGAAATCCGCGTGCCCCGGCGTATCGACGATGTTGATACGGAAATCGCCCCAGGTGATCGCCGTGTTCTTGGCGAGAATGGTGATGCCGCGCTCGCGCTCCAGCGCGTTCGAATCCATGACGCGCTCCTGCAGGTCCTTGCGTGCGTCGAGGGTCCCCGACTGGCGTAGGAGCTGGTCGACGAGCGTGGTCTTGCCATGATCGACGTGCGCGATGATGGCGATGTTGCGGAGTTTCTGCATCAGGTGAGGTCCAGGGGAAACTCACCATTATAGGGCCTTATCGAAGGCCGCGCCTCAAATTTCAGTCGCTCCCGGCCGGGGCGACGATAATGGGCACCGAAAACTTACGCGATTCGACCGAATCGTCCTGTTTCAAGGAGACGCTGAGGCCCAGCAGATGCACGCCATCGGCGGTCGGGGTCACCGGAATGCTCAACCGGTACACCTGGGCGGGGTCAGGGGAAGGGATTTCCAGCTGCGCGACGTTCGGCGCGAGTTGCAGTCCCTCCGAGCCGGTAACCTGCACCATGCCGGAATTGGCGGCAATTTGCGGCAGGACCGCAATAACGATCTCGAAACGCTTGCCCACCGAGGGCCGCGTCGGGAGATCGAATTTGACGGCGACCGGCGCCGTCGATTTACCGATGGTCACCGCTTCGACCATGCCGGCCGTCAACTCATCGGGAGTCGGGCCCCGTTTGACCGCTGAAGGAGCGCTGGCGGCCGGCGCAGGAGTGACCGCCGGCGCCTGTTTCGGCTCGCCATGGCTGGCCGACAACAGCCCCGCGGCAACCAACGCCAGCTTACTCCCTGTTGTCATCCGCACATAATCACTCAAACGCCGAGGCAATCACAACTCCAGGCGCGGCCCCATGACGGCAGCCAGCTGATCCTCGAGCGCACGATAGTGCTCCTCCCAATAGCGCGGTTCGGCGAACCAAGGGAATGCGCGAGGAAATGCCGGATCGTCCCAGCGGCGCGCCAGCCACGCCGAATAGTGAATCATTCGCAGAGCGCGCAACGGTTCGATGAGGGCCAGTTCGCCCCGGTCGAACGGCAGGAACTGCTCGTAGCCTTTCAAAAGATCGGTGAGTTCGGTACGCATCTCCTGTTGACTGCCTGCCAGCAACATCCAAATGTCCTGGATCGCGGGCCCGGTGAGGCAATCGTCCAAATCGACGAAATGCGGTCCAAGATCGGTCCACAAGATGTTGCCGCGGTGACAATCGCCGAGAATGCGTCCCAGGCGGGCGCCGCCCCATCCGTCGGCCTGCGCCTCGACTTCTTCCAGCAGCGAGTTGGTGAGGTCCTCGTACTTGGTCGCGAGATAGTCGGGCATCCAATCGCCATCCAACACAAAATCTCGCGCATTGCGCCCCAGATCCGCAACGCTGAGTTGCCGCCGATGGGCGAACCGGCCGGCACGGCCGACGCCGTGGATTCGGCCCAGAAACCGACCCACCCATTCGCGGTCGGTGGCCGTCCCCAGCTCCGGCCACCGGCCGCCGCGTCGCGGGAAAATGGCATAGCGGAATCCATGGTGGACGAACATCGACTCGGGAGCGCCGGCTTGCGCCTCGCGCGACAGGGGCGCCACCACCGGAATTTCTTGTGCGGCCAATTCCTGTGAAAACGCGTGTTCCTCACGGATGGCGGCATCGGTCCAGCGGCCGGGGCGATAGAACTTTGCGACCACCGGCTCGGCATCTTCGATACCGATCTGATACACGCGATTCTCATAGCTGTTGAGCGCGAGGACCCGTCCATCGCAGCGATGACCCGCCGCCTCGAGCGCATCCAGCACGGCCTCGGGAGATAGGTCCGAATAAGGTGCGTCGGCGTTCATGAGTGCGATGTTAGAATGAATGGCATGCGACTACCCAGGCCCAAGTCTTTGAGCGGATTGATGCTGATCGGCTTCACGATCGTGGCTGCACCGCTGCTGTTCGCAATCGTAAACGCCGCCGTCCAGATGAATCGCCTGTCGAACCGCAGCGAACAATTGGTCGTCCATGGCATGCAGGGTACCCGCAACAACCAAAGCATGTTCGAGGAGATCGGTGCGCTCGAGCGTTCGGCCCGGCTCTATCAGATCATCGGCAACGCCGAACTGCTGGAGGGCTACTCCCGCAACCACGCTCGTCTGGCGGCGACGATCGACGAGCTTCTGACGTTGCCGCTCGATGCGCAATCGCAGTCCGATGCGCGCAGCCTG
Source organism: Gammaproteobacteria bacterium (assembly GCA_034667965.1). Taxonomy (GTDB): domain Bacteria; phylum Pseudomonadota; class Gammaproteobacteria; order Steroidobacterales; family Steroidobacteraceae; genus Bog-1198. Next base: position 8,779 of record JAXDQI010000096.1, on the reverse strand, counting down.
CTGGCGGAGGCCGACCGGCTTTCCCTGGAACTGAAGGCGGCCCCGCCGAATTCGCCCCGGATGGCGGAAATCATCAATGCCTTTCCGCACATGTCCGAAATGGCCTCGACGTTGTCGAATCGCATCAATGCCCATATCAACGACGAGCTGACCAGTTTGCAGCTTGCGGCGCAAGGGGCGCAGCGACAGCTGTTCTGGCAGACCCTGCTATTGGTGCCCATGACGCTCGCGGTGGTCGGCGTTTTCACCTACCTGTTCGGCCGACCCATCCGGGCCATCGATCGCGCCATCAGCGAACTCGGCCGCGGCACGTTTTCGAGGCCGATCGCCATCAGCGGGCCGGCCGATCTGGAACGCCTGGCAGCCCAGCTCGAGTGGCTGCGCGGTAGATTGCTGGAATTGGCGCAGGAAAAGAATCGATTCCTGCGACATATGTCGCATGAATTAAAGACGCCGCTCGCGAATATTCGGGAAGGTACCGAACTCCTCATGGACGGCGCGGTCGGTGAGCTCAAGAGCGCCCAGCGGGAAGTGACGGCGATCTTGCGTGAGAACGGGATGAAATTGCAGCGCCTCATCGAGAACCTGTTGTCTTTCAGCGCGTGGCAGGCGAAGAGCGTGGGCCTGGAAGTTACGGAGTTCAAGTTGCGCCCATTGGTGAAATCGGTGCTCGAGAATCAACAGCTGACGCTGGTCGCGCAGCGCGTCCGTCTCGACGTGCAGGTCGAGGATCTGACCCCCTGCGCCGATCGCGGCAAGGTCCGTCTCATCCTCGATAATCTCTTGTCGAACGCCATCAAATTCACCCCGCGAGGCGGCACGATCACGATTCACGCCAGAGGTGAACGCGAGCAGTTGATTTTGGACGTCATGGACAGCGGGCCGGGCATTCCGGCCGAAGAACGCAACCGCATATTTGAAGCGTTTTACCAGGGCAAGACCCCGCAAGGCGGCCACGTGAAGGGCACCGGGATCGGTCTCTCGGTGGTCACGGAGTTCGTGAACGCGCATGGCGGCAGCATCGAGATCTTCGAGGCAAAGACGGGGGGAGCGCACTTCCGGATCCGTCTTCCGCTGCGCCAGGGCGCCAAGCCGGCACGTGAAGCAGCGCATGCGGCCTAGTCGCGTGCGCTATGCGGCCTGCGCGCTCGCGATTGGGGTCGCCGGCTGCGGCGTGCTGGGAGGCGCCCAGACAAACCTCAAGACGGCGCCGCCTCCCCCGGAACGGCCGCAATCCGACTTGACCGCCATCACGCCCGCGCTCGCCATGATGCGCGCCCTGCCTGCCGGCGACCCTGCCCGGCAGGCTGAACTGTTTCAGTCGACGAAGGACGCCGCGGCGCTGGCTCCGACGACCAGCAACAAGCTCAAATTCGCCCTGGCTCTCGCGACTCCGGGCCACGGCGGCTCAGATCCCGTCGCCGCCCAGCGACAGCTGGCGGAACTGCTGGCTACCCCTGAGACTCTATTGCCTGTCGAGCGCTTGTTGGCCATGGTGGAGCTGCAGGAAGTCGACCAACGGCTGATCCTGCAGGAGGAAAACAAGCAATTGCGGGAGGAAGCACCGCGCGAATTGCGCGAGAAGCTGCTGGCGATCAATCGCCGACTGACGACCGAGTCGGATGAGAACGCCCGATTGCGAAAGGCCCTGGATGAGGCTCAAGCGAAGCTCGAGGCGGTCACTCACATCGAACGATCCATCAACGATCGCGGAACGAACCGATCGCAAAGGCCTTAAAGTTAACGGCATACGCCCTGGAGACTAAAAGTGAACGCCCATTCGATCGCCGCCACCACTCCTCTCGCCTTCGGCCTTCAGCCGGGAACGCGGGATAGTTCGACACCGCAAAAGCGCAAGGCGCGCATCCTGGTCGTGGATGATGACCCGGGCCTGTTGCGGCTCCTGACCATCCGGCTGCGGGCCGAGAACTACGAAGTCGAGGCAGTCGAGAGCGCCGCAGCGGCTCTTGCCGCCTGCACGCGCTTTCGTCCCGATCTGGTCATCACCGATCTTCGCATGGATCAGATGGACGGAATCGGGTTGCTGAAGGAACTCCAGAGCCGGTGGCCGGGCTTGCGCGTAATCATTCTCACGGCGCATGGCACGATTCCGGACGCCGTACACGCGACGCAAAGCGGTGCGTTCGGCTTTCTGACCAAACCAGTCGACAAACAGGATTTGTTGGACCACGTCCAAAAGGCGCTCAAAGTGTCGGGTTTTGCGCACGTGGACGAGGACTGGCGCGCAAACATCGTGACGAGAAATCAATTGATGGAGGACAAGCTCGCCCAGGCCAACATGGTGGCGGGCACCGACGCCAGGGTGCTGCTCACCGGCGAGAGCGGCACCGGCAAGGAACTGCTGGCGCGCGCCATCCACGATGCCAGTCCGCGACGGAACAAACCCTTCGTGGCGATCAATTGCAGCGCAATGGCGGAAAATATTCTCGAGTCGGAGCTGTTCGGCCATGAGAAAGACGCTTTCAGCGGCGCCACCCGATCGCAGAAGGGGCTGTTCGAAACCGCGGAAGGCGGAACGCTGTTGCTGGACGAAGTCGGCGACATGCCCATGCGGCTTCAGGTCAAGCTGCTGCGCGTTTTGCAGGAAAATCACATCCGACCGGTCGGGGGCGAGGAGGCGGTGCAAATCAACGTGCGCGTCATCTCCGCCACGCACCGCGATCTCCATCAGCTGATGATCGGCGGACAATTTCGCGAGGATTTGTACTACCGCCTCAACGTGGTACACATCGAGATGCCGTCGCTTGGGCGCCGGCGCGAGGACATCCCGCTACTGGTTGCGCATTTCCTCGAGCAGATCGCCAAAGAAACCGGACAGAGGAAAATCTACGCGCCGGAGGCGGTCGAACTTCTGGCGACTGCCGAGTGGCCCGGCAACATTCGGCAGCTGTATAACGTCGTTCGTCAGAACGTCGCCCTTTCGCACGGTGCCATCATCACCGCCGAACTGGTGCAGCAATCTCTCGGGGGAAGTCCGACGCGGCTCCCCTCTTTCGACGAAGCGCGCGACGAATTCACCCGCAACTACCTGTCGCAGATCCTTCAGATCACGGCAGGGAATGTCAGCCAGGCCGCGCGCTTGGCGAAACGCAACCGCACGGACTTCTACAAGCTATTGTCGCGCCACCAGCTTCTTCCGGACGATTTCAAGAAGTCATGAAGTACTCTGCGGCGCGCGCGACGACGGTCCCCAGTTGCTCTTCGTTCAATTCCGGATAGATCGGAATTGCCAGCGTTTCCGCCGCGGCCCGTTCCGACTCCGGGAAGGCTCCGCGCCCGTAGCCCAAATACCTGAAGCACTCTTGGCGGTCGAGCGGAACCGGGTAGTAGATTTCCGTTCCAATACCGTGCTCGCCGAGAAATTTCCTCAGAGCGTCCCTTTCATGAACCCGAACGACGTATTGATTGAAGATGTGACGCTGGCCCGGCGCGGCCCGCGGCGTGATTACGCGTCCTCCCAGCTTTGCCGCGGAAAATGCCTGATCGTAAAATGCTGCATTGCGCTGCCGGCCCGAAGTCCAACCGTCCAGGTATTTGAGCTTGACGCGCAGGACCGCCGCCTGCAGCTCATCGATGCGAAAATTTCCTCCGATCAGCGCGTGATAGTATTTTGGATTGCCGCCATGAACGCGGAGTACGCGCATCCGTTCGGCGAGTTCTGGATCCTTGGTGGTGCACAACCCCGCGTCACCGAACGCTCCCAGATTCTTGCTCGGAAAAAAGGAAAAGCAGCCGATATCCCCGATCGATCCCACGCGGACGCCGTCCTTGTACTCGGTACCGATGGCCTGCGCGGCGTCCTCGATGACCTTGAGACCATGGCGCCTCGCGACTGCCATGAGCCCGTCCATATCCGCGGCTTGGCCGTATAGGTGCACCGGCATGATGGCCTTGATGCGTCCACGAGTCGCGCGGTTGATGAGACCGTCCCCGGTCGTGAGGCAATCTCGATCGATGAATGTCTGCACAGCGGAGGGCGATATATTGAACGTGACCGGATCGATGTCGCAGAATACGGGCCTCGCGCCGACACGCGCGATCGTCCCCGCGGTTGCAAAGAAAGTGAACGGCGTGGTTACCACCTCATCGCCGGCGCCGATTCCAAGCGCCATCAGCGCCAGAAGCAAGGCATCGGTGCCCGAAGACACTCCAACACCGAACGGCGTTCCGCAATACCGCGCAATCTCCTCCTCGAGCCCGCGAACGTGCTCGCCGAGAATGAATTGCTGCGTGGTGCACACCTGTTCGATGAGCGGCATCACCTCCGCACGGATTTGCGCGAACTGCGCCTTAAGATCGAGTAATGGAACGTTTGTCATTGCCCACTAGAATAACATTGGTTCACTTTCGTCGAAGTGGAGAGATAGGTCACGCATGAGTCGACGTCCAAAGGTGATACTGATTGGTGAATTTGTCTCAGATCGGCGGTGGCCGATCGTCGTCCCGACCGCTGTCGGCGCTTCAACGGATTCGAGATGACGCAGCCGGTCCTTGCCAAAAAGAGTTTTTTGATCGCGATGCTGGCGGGAGCACAGGCCATCGTGCCGGCGATCGTCGCCGTGGCCTCGCTGTATGCGACCATCATCCTGTTCGGCGCCAAGTTCGATCCTTCGTCATCGGCCATCGTCATCGTAGCCGTGCTGTGCCTGGTATTGGTCCAGCCGCCCCGCGAAGTAAGTTCGCAAATCACCTCCCCCCGCGTCTCGGCGGTGGTCGACGTGATATTCCGCTGGTTTTTGCTCCTGGCGGTGCTGCTCGCCATCGGTTACGTCACGAAGTCGCCTTTACAAGCCTATCCGCGACGCATATTTCTTACGTGGGCGGCTGCGACCCCCGTGGGGCTCGTTTTGGCCACGCTGGCCATGCAGGAACTGATGCGTCGGTTCCTCATCAATGCATTCGACAGCCGCAGCGCCATCATCGCAGGCTACAACACGAGTAGTTTGGAACTGGCACGCCGGCTGAAGAGTAACCCCGGGATGCGTCTCGACGTGGCCGGATTCTTCGACGACCGCAGCAGCGATCGGCTCGGAATGGAGCCGGATGCCCAGCTCGTCGGCAGTTTGAGCGATCTCGGGACGTACGTGAAGGAACATCGAACCGACGTCATTTTCATCGCGCTGCCGATCCGCCACGTCAAGCGCGTGATGAATCTCCTGGACGACCTGCGCGACACCACCGCGTCGATCTACTATGTTCCCGACATCTTCGTGTTCGACTTGATTCAAGCGCGATCGGGCGAAATACACGGCATTCCGGTCGTGGCGATGTGCGAGACGCCATTCTACGGATACCGCGGAGTCGCCAAGCGGTTGACCGACATCGGCTTGTCGATGGTGATCCTGCTGCTGCTTCTGCCGCTGCTCGCACTGGTGGCGATCATGGTCAAGACGTCGTCTCCGGGCCCCATCATCTTCAAACAACGCCGCTACGGCCTTGACGGCAAAGAGATCGCGGTCTACAAGTTCCGCACCATGCGGGTGACCGAGGACGGTGCTCACATCCGGCAGGCATCGCGCACTGATACCCGAATCACGCGAATCGGCGGCATATTACGCCGCACGTCGCTCGATGAGTTGCCGCAGCTCATCAACGTGTTGCAGGGACGGATGAGCCTGGTGGGTCCGCGGCCGCACGCGGTCGCCCACAACGAGGAATACCGCAAGCTCATCAAGGGCTACATGGTCCGGCACAAGGTGCTGCCCGGGATCACCGGACTGGCGCAGGTCAACGGCTGCCGTGGAGAAACCGCGGAATTGAAGGACATGGAAGCACGCGTGAATTTCGATCTGGATTACCTTCGGCACTGGTCGCCGATGTTGGACATCAAGATCATTCTCCTCACGGTGGTAAAGGTATTTCGCGACGATAAGGCCTATTGAGACGACGGCACGGCGACAGCCGCCGATACGAACTGTTCGTGAAACACGTAGCGGCCCACGATGGGCAACGCAACATGCTGTGCGAATCGGATGCCGCGCGTGGCGCTCGCCGCGAACGTGCCGGTCGATCCGCCCCATCCGGCGGCCTCGATACGCAGGTCGTGAAAATCCAGCCATTCTCCAACCAGTGGATACTGGCACTTGTAAAAGGCTTCCTTAGCTGCAAATAGCAGGGTAACGGCTGCCGGCTGATCGCCGGCGGGCAACGACCGCACCCAGGTCAGCTCTTCGCTGAGCGAAATCGCCGGCCAGATATCGAGGCTGGGGGCGCCGACGATTTCGGTATCCATGCCAATGGCGAGCATACTGGTGCGGCGCGCTACGGCCGCCGCGCAGAAGCCGGCAGTGTGGGTGATGGTGCCGACGAATCCTTCGGGCCACATCGGCTGCCGATCGGGCGCCGCGCGAAGCGCAATTTCGCGGACGCCGAATTCGGCGAGGGCGGCTTTGGCGCATGCCCGCCCGGCGGCGAACTCCTGGATGCGCTTCGGGACGGCGTTCGCGACGTACGCCGCCTCGGCGGGGTGCAGTTCAGCGGGATCACCGGGAATGCGGCGGTCTCTGATGACCACCGTCTGTGGAAACAGGCTGCGCAGCGGCCCTTCGGGCAGGAACGGGTTCAATGGAAACTGTGAAGTAGTCGACACTTTGACAATAATCTCACGGGACAATAGGGTCCGACACTACGCTAGTCTTATCGGAAATCGGCGTTCCTTAGGTTGCATAAGGGGGATGAACCGGCGGGTACCTTTGACATGAAACTCCAGCAAACGATTCACGCCACGTTTTCCGCGCGTGCCGCCCCCCTCTTCGACCGGATCGCACTGGACAGCGGTGACCAGAGCCTCACTTTCGCGGAACTCGATGAACGGTCGACCCGAATCGCCGGCTATCTGCAGAGTCACGGGGTTGGTCGCGGAGATCGCGTCGGACTGTTTTCGCAGCGCTCGGTCGACGCCGTTGCCGCCCTGCTGGGAGTACTCAAAGCGGGGGCGGCTTATGTGCCCTTCGACCCAGCATATCCAGCCAAGCTCCTCCGCTTCATGTATGACGATTGCACGCCGGCTCTCATGCTGGTCGACCCCTCGCTGCTCGCCATGGGCACCGACCCCTTTTGGGCGGGTGCAGGTCACGACCTGCATGCTGCTTCGCGGGGGGCCGAAATGCCACATAGATCTGCCGCTCTACCGGAAACCGGCCCTGAAGATCTCGCCTATGTCATGTATACGTCCGGATCGACGGGCCATCCCAAGGGCGTTCTTATCCCGCATCGCGGCGTCGTTCGCCTGGTGGTTGACAACCCCTTTGCAGCGATGGGCCCGAATGAGGTGCACCTCTTATTGGCGCCGCTGGCGTTCGATGCGTCGACCTTCGAGATTTGGGGTGCCTTGCTGAATGGCGCCAAGCTGGCCGTAGTGACGGCACCTTACCCATCCCTGGATGATGTGGCCGAGGCGATTTCGCGATTCGGCGTCAGCACCCTGTGGCTCACCGCAGGATTGTTCCATCTGATGGTCGATCACCGCTTAAAAGGATTGACCCCGCTGCGGCAACTGATCGCCGGCGGCGATGTTCTGTCGCCCTCCCACATCGCCAAGGCGCAGGCGGCACTACCGGAATGCCGATTGATCAACGGCTACGGACCGACTGAAAATACGACCTTCACCTGCTGTTATGCGATCCCGCGAGAGTTGCCGCCAGGTCCGATTTCGATCGGAACCCCGATCGCCCACACCACCGTTCACATTCTCGATGACGCGGGGCGGCCCGTAGCCGACGGCCAGGACGGGGAACTCTACACGGGCGGCGACGGTCTTGCTCTCGGTTACTTGAACCGCGACGAGCTGACCGCCGAGCGATTTGTCGCGAATCCCTTCGATCCCAGCGCAGCCGCCCGGTTGTACCGGACGGGCGACCGGGTGCGGCGCCGCACGGACGGCAACCTCGAGTTCCTGGGCAGAGTGGACCGGCAGGTCAAAATCAATGGCAAGCGCGTCGAATTGGACGAGATCGAGGCCTGTTTACGCGGATGTCCCCTGGTCGAGGACGCCGCTGTGACGTCATCGATCGACGATAATGGCCCCCGGAAGGTTCATGCATACGTCAAGTTGCGCGGGGGTGCGAGCGGCGGCCCCGCCGAGCTCCGGCATTTCCTCAAACAAGAGGCCGCCGACTATATGATGCCGGCGACCTGGACCCTCATGGATGCGCTGCCGCTCTCGCCGACCGGAAAAGTCGATCGATCGAAGCTGCCCCCGCCGCGGAGGGAGCCGCCGCCCGGCGTGGCCCTGCAATCGGCGGCAGGGAATGAAACGGAGACGATGCTGCTGGAGATCTGGCGCAAGGTCCTCGGCACGGATTCCGTGGGCTTGAACGACAACTTTTTCGATTTGGGGGGCACGTCCCTGCAGCTGATCCAAGTCCACGCGACAATCGCTTCAGTCATGCACAGCGATCTCACGGTGGTCGACCTCTTCCAATACCCGCGAATAAGCACCCTGGCTGCGCGCCTCGCGGCCAAAGGCGGCGCGGAGTCGCCCCCCGGTTCGGCAGCCGGCCTCAGGCCCTCAGGCGCCGTCTTGACGGCCGAGGAGCGGGCGCGCCGTCAGCACGCGGTCCTGGCGCGGGCGCGCGCTAATCTGCGGCGGAATGCCCCATGACGGATCGCGAGAACGACCAGGTGGCCGACGTTCAGGGTGGGGTAGCCATCATCGGCATGGCGGGCCGGTGGCCTGGGGCCAAGACCGTGGATGAATTCTGGCGTAATCTTTGCGCCGGAGTCGAGTCGATAACGCGCTTCGTGGACTCGGAACTCG
>JAXDQI010000095.1:0-24242 GCA_034667965.1 Gammaproteobacteria bacterium | reverse complement strand
CATCGGCATAATTTCTCGCGTGGCCACCGCATGCTTCTGGCCACCCACTCGAGCACCTCCGGCCTCGGCCCAACGATCGTCATATCGCCCTTGAGAACATTCCATAGCTGTGGAAATTCATCCAGCTTATAGCGGCGTAGAAAGCGCCCCATCCGCGTAATCCGAGCGTCCGCCCGAAACGTTAATGGCCCGCCAATCGTGCCGGCGCTCCGGCTCATGGTGCGGAATTTGTAGATCAAGAAGGTCTCGCCTCGCAGTCCAGCACGCTTCTGAGAATACAAAACGGGCCGTCCATCTCGGACCCATACTAAAAAGGCCACAACGAAGAAAAGAGGCGCCAGAATGGTGATCGCGCAAACGGAGAATCCTATGTCAACGATCCGCCTCATCTAGTCTCTCCGCGACTTTCAGTCACCCTCGGCCCGTGATTCCGTTTCTCGGCTACAAGGTAAACGTGTGTATCCGGTTCCAAGCCGCCGACGCGATTTTGATAAAGTTCGCGCGCTACCCCATTCGCAATACCGATTCGATTCGGCCAGTGTTCCTACCGATTATAATATACTCGTTCGAGACTCACGACCCTCCCTGCGGGCCGGGATCGGCCGACCGCGGCATTTCCGGACCCCGACTTTATCAGGCGCTGTAAAGACGCAAATACATACGAACGGTGGCAAGAGGCCCGACGCATCATAAAGCGCAGGCTTTCGAGACGGGTATCGAACAGCACCGGGGCGTTACAGCGTCGCCGCCGAGGAGGCTACACCAATCGCGCTGTGGCATTGCTTGGGATGAATCGCCTCGATGAAGCGGCACAAGTGGCCGGTGAAGCCGTTCGCCGGGGATTGGACGGCAGTGTGGTGCACACGGTGCTTTTTTCGATTGCGCTGATATGAGGCGATGCGGCGGGTCTGATCGCGAGCGAGGCCGTAGACATATGCCGGTCGGTGGAACTCTCTTAGTATGAATCTCGAGGTCGTCAAAGGTTTTCACGGCAGCACTGTCTTTCATTGCTATAAAAATCGCGATTGTTGTTTTTGTAGCAATGAACCGCAGCGCGATACAGTCCGAACGGCACAGCCGAGCACGCGGTCGAGATGGTCAACCCAAAAAAAGCACAGGCCTCTCGGCATCTATCGCTCTCTATCGCCAGCCGCTCCACGGGGAGTCCGGGTCGATCTCGCGCCACGTACCCAGCGCCAATCCTTCGACGCTTACCTTGCCGATGGCCGCGCGTATCAGGCGGAGGGTCGGAAACCCCACCTTTGCCGTCATGCGCCGCACCTGGCGGTTCTTTCCTTCACGTATCGTGAGCTTAATCCACGCCGTCGGAATTTTCACACGATAGCGGATCGGCGGATCTCGCGGCCACAATTCCTGCGGTTCCTCGATGAGATTCGCGTTCGCGGGCTGCGTCGTGAAGTCACCGAGACTCACGCCTTTGCGCAGATGATCGAGTGCCGTTAGAGACGGAGAGCCTTCCACCTGCACCCAGTATACCTTCTCTATCTCGTGCTTCGGCTCCGCGATGCGCGACTGCAAGACGCCGTCATCGGTGAGCAGCATCAGGCCCTCGCTGTCGGTATCGAGGCGGCCGGCAGGATAGACGCTTCTTACGTCGATGTAATCCGCCAGAGTCTTGCGGTCCGGCTCCGGGCTGAATTTACACGCGACACCGAACGGCTTGTTGAAGGCGATGAGCACGCGGGCGCGTTCAGGCCAGCGCCCGCTCGATCAGATTGGGCGGCACCAGCGTGCGTGGCACAGCGTTGGCCGCGGGGCGGCGGGCCTTTTTGCCCGTGCCTCGGACAGACGCGCGCTGCTCGAACCATTCGCGCACGTCGAGATCGAGTCCGATGCCGAGCATGTAGTTGTACAGTGCCTTCTTGAGCGCCGCGCCAAACACATCGTGGTCGATGCCGGTGAGATCCGTGAAATTGATATCGTTGTTGGCGAATGTGGTCCGTAGCGGTGGTGATAACGTCACGCCGTAGTGCTCGGGATGTTTGCCGACCGGCGAATGTACGGTGCAAGTGAAGCGATGGAAGAAAGCCGAATGTATGCAACCGGCCGCGAACAATTGGCGAACGTATTCGAGGGCGTCGACGGTGTCTTGCGCGGTTTGAGTGGGGAAGCCGTACATCAGATAGGCGTGTACGAGGATTCCCGCGTCGGAGAAGGCACGTGTGACCCGGGCCACCTGTTCGACCGACACGCCCTTCTTCATGAGTTTGAGCAGGCGATCCGATGCCACTTCCAATCCGCCGGTGACGGCGATGCAGCCGCTTTCGGCCAGTAGCTGGCAAAGGCCGGCATCGAATGACTTCTCGAAACGAATGTTGCCCCACCAAGAGATATCCACCTTCCGTTGCAGCAGTGCGTTCGCAAGCGACTTGAGTGCCTTGGGCGGCGCGGCTTCATCGACGAAGTGAAATCCCGTTTGCCCGGTCTCGCGAATTAGAGATTCGATTCGACCGATCAGCACATCGGTAGTCGCCAGATCGTAGCGCGAAATGTAGTCAAGGTTTACATCGCAGAAGCTGCATTTCTTCCAATAGCAGCCGTGTGCGACCGTCAGCTTGTTCCAGCGGCCGTCCGACCAGAGACGGTGCATGGGGTTGAGCATGTCCAGCAGTGACAGATAGTCGCGCAGCGGCAGGCCCGCGTAGGTCGGCGTGCCGGTTTCGGAGAAGGCAATATCGGGCTCTCTGAAGTCGACGTAATGATGCTGGCGCGTATACGTGCGCACCAACTGATCGAGCGGTCGCTTGTTCTGCAGGTGTTCGATGAGTGCAAGCAGCGGACGTTCGCCAGCGTCGAGCGTTATGAAATCGAAGTAGTCGAAAACACGCGGCTCGTTCATGGCGCGCAGCTCGGTATTGCAATAACCGCCGCCCAATACCGTGACGAGGGACGGGTGGGTTTGCTTGGTGGTTTGCGCGATGCGAAAGGCGCCGTAAACGTTGCCCGGAAAAGGCGCGGTGATGAGCACCAGGGTCGGTTGATGCCGCGACAGCGCTTCGAGCGTCAGTGCATGCAGGGATGCATCTACCAGGTTGCGAGGCGCGCTGAGCGCCGTTTGCAGCTGATCGAACGTGGGTTGGCTCGCCGCCAGCGATTCTGCATAGCGCACGAACTCGAAGCGCGGGTCGATGGCATCGCGGATGACGTCCGCGAGGTCATTGAGATAAAGGGTGGCAATGTGTTTGGCGCGATCCTGCACTCCCAGCGCACCAAAAGCCCAGTCGAGCGCGTCGCCTTCGTGTTGTTGGTTGTCGATGTAGTGCTCGAGCGATGCAAAGCGCGGGCCTTCGGGCAGGTAATGCCTCGAGGCGATACGATGAGCCACGCTGGGATCACGACCTTGCAGAAATCGAATGGCCGGCGAGATTGTAGTGCGATAGGACTCGAAATGCGCGGAGAAAAAGCACGTGGCTGCCGTGCGTTGTTTGCGCGGCAGCGCGCTCACTTGCCCGTGAATCGCCTGCACGCCCTCCACCGACAGCAACTTGAGCGCCAGGGCGATGGAGAGATCCGCCTGTTCCGCTTTGAACCCGCGCGAGCGCAGGAACCCCGTCAGATACGCCGTTGACGGATACGGCGTGTTGAGCTGCGTCATCGGCGGAATGATCGACAGAATGCGCACTTCGGTCATGGCCGAAGTATATCGCGCTGGGCCGCCCTGCAGGATCGGGATTAAGATTGGGGCTTGTCCTGGCAGATCACCCCACGCGTACTGCTGGAAGCAACGACCGATTCTGATCGTGCGGCCGCGAAGCGCGCGTTCGAAGCGGTGATGAAGATGAAAAAGATCGACGTCGCCACGATTGAAGCGGCGCGACGCGGACCGGCGCGCCCCTAGTGCGCACGCCGGACAGGCGATCTGCGACGGCCCGGTAACCCGTGATGTACCCGTCGAGTCAGTAGATCTTGTCGCCCTTTTCCACCCCGAAAGGGGACGGCGGCGCGGAGACCCCGTTCACTGAGGTGCCGCCGTTGTGGATGGCCGCAAACCATGGCTGCATGCTTTGGGGGAAGCCGAATGTCGGCTTCGTCAGCGCATCGAGCCGGCCGAGCTCCTCGGCCGAGAGTTTGACGTCGAGCGCCTTCAGGTTGTCCTCGAGCTGTGCGAGCCGTCGGGCGCCGATAATCGTCGAAGTCACGCCTGGCTGCGCCTGAACCCAGGCCAGCGCGACGCGCGCGACCGTGCTCTCGTGCGCCCTGGCGATGATCTGCAGCTCGTCCACGATCGCGTAGGTCTTCTCGGTGAGAAAGGTATCGGCGATGAAGCCCCGATCTGCCTTGATCTGGCCGGCATTGTGTCGTGTGTATTTGCCGCTGAGCATGCCGCTCTTGAGGGGCGACCACGGCGTAATGCCGACGGCCAACTCCAGAGCCATCGGCACGAGCTCCTGCTCGACGGTCCGCTCGAGCAGGGAGTACTCGATCTGCAATCCGATGAACGCGGACCAGCCGCGGAAGCGCGCCGTGACGTTCGCCTCGGCGATCTTCCAGGCGGGTGTGTCGGAGACGCCGAGGTAGCGCACTTTGCCGGCGCGTACGAGATCCTCGAGGGCGGCCAGGGTCTCCTCGATCGGCGTGTGCACGTCCCAGTTGTGCAACCAGTACAGGTCGATGTAGTCCGTCTGCAGGCGCCGTAGCGAGTTTTCGCACGCGGCAATGATCGACTTCCGGCCAGAGCCGCCGCCGTTGGGATCCCCGGGGTATAGGTTGCCGCTGAACTTCGTGGCGATGACGAGCCGGTCGCGCCGGGCGCTATGGCGCCCCACGTGGTCGCCGATGATCTTTTCGGAATGACCTTTCGTGTAGAAGTTTGCGGTATCGATGAAATTGCCGCCGAACTCGATGAAGCGGTCGATGATCTGTTGAGACTCCTCGACGCTGGAGCCCCAGCCGAGGTCTTCACCGAAGGTCATCGCGCCGAGACAGAACGGGCTCACGCGTAGCCCTGAACGGCCGAGGGTAATATAGTGATCGAGGGGCATGGTGCTCTCCGGGTCGGTATTATGGTACAATGCTGTGCTAGTTCCAATTGATGATAGTTTATTACTAAACTAATAAAATAGCAAGTGTCCATGCCCAAAATCGATGTGGGGAAGATTTGGTCCCTCAATTACCGGCTCTTGATGTCGGTGATCACCAGCGTCGCACCTGATATCACCGAGCTCGGGCTGGAGACGAAGGAGCTGTTCGTGCTCGCCGAGGTGGAGGTGCACCCGCACCCCGCGGAACTGGCGGGCGTCCTCAGCATGCCGAAGCCCAGCGTGACGATGTACGTCAAGCGGCTCGAAGCCGCGGGCTTCGTGCGCCGTGAAATCGATGGTTCGGATCTGCGTCGCCACCGGCTCATCCTTACGCCCGAGGGGCGCAAGACGATGGCGCGCGGGCTTGCGCTGTTGTCGAAAGCGTTCGGTGCGCGGCTGGCACGGCTGAACTCGGCGCAGCAGTCGGAACTCGCGACACTGCTTGAGAAGTTGAGCTGAGGCGCGCACGCGAATCCGTTTGCGCCATCGAACGCGCATTTGATAACCCGGATTCTCCAGCGCGCGCTTTTAGCTCTTGTCGCTTAGACCGTCATCAATCTTTTTGTTCTCGGATTTGAGTTCGAGTCCCGCAGCCTTGGCCTCGAGCTCCAACAGGGCGCCGAAATCTCTATCTTCGTATCCGTTGCCGATCATGCCTTGCACGATTTCACGGGTGAGCGCGGTCAGGGGCTGGGGCACGCCTAGATTGCGGCCGGCCTCAAGCCCGAGATCGAGGTCCTTACGCAGCAAATAAGGCGTGAAGGTCGGGGTCCAATCAAGATTGACGAAGGCCGGCGATTTATATTTCGTAAACAACGAACCCATCACACTCTTGTTGATGAAGTCGAGAAAGGCATGGCGCGGCACGCCGCCTTTTTCGGCCAAAACCGTAATCTCGGCCAGTGACTGCGTCACCACGCCCAATAGGATGTTGTGGCAGATCTTGACCATGCGCGCCAATTCGCCCTCGCCGACGTAGGAAACGCCCCGGCCGAGGAGAGCGAGATAGGGTTCGGCAATTTTGAACTGCGCTTCGGGGCCCGAGGCTACGACCGACAGCAGACCGGCCTTGACCACCTTGGCGTTGCCGGATACCGGTGCCGCCAGCATCGCGACGCCACGAGCCGCAGCCTGTTCGCGGACGGCAGCCGACGCCTCGGTCGAGACGCTCGAACAATCGACCAACAGCTTGGGCGCTTGATTCGAGCGCGACAGGATGCCCTTGCTCCCGGTCACCACCTCGATCAGATCGTCCGGACCCGACACCATGGTGAAAACGATATGGCGATCGGCAAGGTCCGCCGGCGAATCGACAATAGTGGCGCCGAATTCGGCCAAAGGTTCGGCCTTGGCCTTGGTGCGGTTGTAGACCGCAACGTCGCAGCCGTTCTTCAGCAGCCTCGAGGCCATGGCGTAGCCCATCCGACCGGTTCCAACCCAGCCCAGCCGAAAATCCTTGAGGTTCGCCTTCGTCATCTTAATTTCCTTCCTACGATTTTGAAAACAACAACTATGGACTTTGGTGCAATATTACAGCGATCTGCAAACGTTTGCATATATATCGGTTGGGCCGCCCAAATACAATAGTCGGGGATCTCCGAGCCTTGTGCCGGGCGACAATTTTTCAACGCGCGCCGGCACGACGCTCGCGGAAAACGACATTATTGACGTTGTTTGAGGCGACGGAACCGCAGCAATTGCAAACGATTGCACTATAGTTTATAACCGGCTTGGGCTTGGTCGTTGGAAGCTCGCTACTCGTCGGAGATTGAATGCAGGCACTCGGACCCAAGCCCAAGCCATTTTACGCGAAACTTCACAACCAAGTGATCATCGCCATCGCCGCCGCGATCATTGTGGGCGCCGTGTGGCCGGATACCGCAGTGAAGATGAAGCCGCTGGGCGACGGCTTCATCAAGCTGATCGGGATGATGATCGCCTCAATCGTATTTTGCATCATCGTGTCTGGAATCTCGGGCATGGGGAGCGCCCGCCGGGTTGCCCGCATCAGCGTCAAAACCATGGTGTATTTCTACGTGGTCTCCGCGCTGGCGCTGCTGCTCGGTCTGGTTGCGGCCAACCTGATACCGACCGGCGTCGGGCTCAACATCGATCCGCGCTCCATCGACACTTCCAGCATCTCCGGCTACGTCACTGCCGCGAAAGAACAGGGCGTCGTGGCGTTCCTGCTGAACATCATCCCGGTGACCATGATCGACGCTTTCGCAAAGGGCGCGATCCTTCAAGTCGTTCTGATTGCGGCGCTGTTCGGTCTCGCCCTGATTTTCCTGGGAGAACGTGCGAACTACGTCAAAAATCTGATCGACCAGCTCACAAGGGTGGTGTTCTCGATAGTCGAGATGATCATCGCGCTGTCGCCGGTCGGGGCCTTCGGCGCTATGGCATTCACGGTAGGGCGATTCGGCCTGCACTCGCTGTTGCCCCTGTTGAAACTCATTCTCGTGTTCTACGGCGCCTGTCTGGCATTTGTGCTCATCGTGTTGGTGCCGATCGCCCGGCACGTCGGCTTCAGCGTCTTCAAATTCTGCCGCTACATCCTCGACGAGATACTGATCTTTCTCAGCATCGCCAACTCCGAAGCGCTGTTGCCGCGCTTGATGGAAAAGCTCGAGCGCATGGGAGTCCCCAAGTCGGTGGTTGGCCTGGTCGTGCCTACCGGCTATTCCTTCAATCTCGCCGGCAGCAGCATCTACTTCACCTTGTGCGTGATCTTTATCGCCCAGGCCACAAATACGGCGCTGCCGCTCGATCGTCAGCTCGTGATACTTTTAATCGCGATGCTGATGTCCAAGGGAGCAACGGGTTTTACCGGCGCGGGCTTCGTCGTGCTCGCCGGCACTTTGTCGGCGATGCCGGACATTCCGATGGCCGGCCTTGCCCTATTACTCGGCATCGATCCGTTCATGCAGCGCGGCCGGGGCCTCGTCAACTACATCGGCAATGGCATCGCGGCCGTTGCCATCGCCGCCTGGGAAAAAGACCTGGATGTTGCGGAGCTCAATCGCCGCCTCGACCGGGGCCCCGATGATAATGTTGCCGTTGCGACGAACGCGCCCACGCCTCAGCCTGAAGAATCGCGAGCCGTTGACGCCGACGCCAAGGCGTAGGCCCATCGCCCCATGCGGATCCACCGAAGACGATATCGCGGCGGGTTGCTTGCGGTGCCGCACGCCATCACCTAATCTTCGCCGGTATGAGCAAACCGCCGTCAGGAATCAAGCAGATCGCGCAAAAAGCAGGAGTGCACGTTTCGACGGTATCACGCGCACTCAATCCGCAAACGCGCACCATGGTGTCGCAGGAAGTGGCGACGCGCATCCTCCGAATAGCCAGTAGTCTCAGCTACACCCGTAATCCGCTCGCCTTTGGACTGAAGACGCGCCGCTCGTTCACCGTCGGCGTCATCGTCCCTGATCTCACGAATCCCCTATTTCCTCCGATTGTACGGGCGGTCGAACGCACTCTCGGGAAAGAGGGTTACGTGACGATGTTGGCGGACTCGGACAACAGCAGGGAAACGGAAAGCGCCATTCTCGACTCCCTGCGGGCGCGGCAGGTTGATGGACTCATCCTCGCCACCGCATGGCTGCATGATGACATCGTCGAGAGATGCCGGGAGCAGCACATTCCCTTTGTTCTCGTGAACCGCACGGTACTCGACGAAAGCGTGACCAGCGTCGTCACCAATGACGCCTACGGTATTCGCCTCGCCGTCGATCACCTTCTACAGCTTGGACACCGTAAATTGGCGTACGTTGGAGGCCCGCTCAATACATCCACCGCAAAGGGAAGGCGCGAGGGCTTCGTCGCCGCACTCAAGGCCTACCGACTGAGCGCGCGGGAAAAGCTCATCGCCGATTGTGCATCGTTCACCGTGCAGGCCGGCGTAGCCGCGGCCCGCGAGCTGCTAGCGCCTGCGAATCGCTCGTTCACGGCGATCGTCGCCGCCAACGATATGTTGGCACTTGGGTGTTACGACGCCCTCACCGAGGCAGGACTCGTATGTCCGAAGGACATTTCGATTACGGGCTATAACGACATGCCGTTCGCCGATCGCTTCAGCCCGCCGCTGACGACGTTGCGAATTCCGCAGGATCAAATCGGTGTGCAGAGCAGTCTGCTGTTGCTGCGAATGATGCGCGACCCTACCGTCATCGTACCCTCCATGCACCTCGAGCCGGTGCTCGTGGTTCGAGGCTCTACTGCAGCCATTCAGACATAGCGTCGACCCTGAGTTCGCGCGCGGCTAACTCAAGAACTCACCGATCCACTCGCGCGATTCAAGGATCTGTTTCACTCGCCGCAAATAGGCGCCGGAATAGGCGCCGTCCACCGCGCGATGGTCGAAACTATGGGCGAGTATGCCGACCGGGCGAATTTCTATCCGCTCGCCTTTCTCGTCGGTGATCACCCAGGGCCGGCGCTGCACGCCGTCGATCGACAGAATCGCCACCTGCGGCTGGTTGATGACCGGCGCCGTGATGAAGGTGCCGAAGCTGCCATTGTTTGTGAGTGAATAGGTGCCCTCGGTCATATCGTCGGGCTTGAGCGCATTTGTGCGCGCCCGCCCGGCGATTTTGGCAATGGCCCTGGCAATTTCGGGCACCCGCAGCGCGGCGACATTCTTGATCACCGGTGCGACCAACCCGCCACGATCGAGATCGACCGCCAGGGAAAGATTGATCGCCTTATAGACGTTGAGGGAGTCGCCGGCCACATGCGCATTCAAATGCGGGAATTCGGGCAACGCCAGCGCTACCGCGCGGGCAACGAAGGGAAGATAAGTCAGCGACATTCCCTCGCGCTCCTTCCACGCTTTCTTGAGCGCCCCGCGCGCCGCGTCGACACCGGAAAAATCCACCTCGACGGCCTGCAACACGTGGGCGCTGGTTGCCTTGGAACGCACCATGTGTTCGGCGATCCGTTTGCGTAGCGCGCTGAATGGCACGGTCTCGGTTACGCCGCGTGCCGTCGTTGGGACGGCTTGATGGCTGCCCAAATGCGATAGGACATCGTCGCGCTTGACGCGGCCATCTCGGCCGGTGCCTCGGATCCCTACGATATCCACTCCATGCTCCGCGATCAGCTTGCGCACCGCAGGCGAAAGCGGCGCGCCGTGGCCATCTCTTTTTGCCGCCGGCGCGCCCTTTTCGGCCACCGGCGGTGCGGGCTTTGCGCGTGTGGGTGGGTTCGGCGGGGCCGTCACACGAGCGGCCTTGGGCGCGGCGATGCCGGCACCGTCGACCGAATCGATGATCGCGAGCGTCGTGCCGACCTTGACGGTCTCACCGGCGCCGACCAATATCTTGGCCAGCGTCCCGGCCACCAGCGACGGCACCTCGGTCGCCACTTTATCGGTTTCGATTTCGACCAATAATTCGTCGATCGCTACCTTGTCGCCTTCCTTTTTATGCCAGACGGCGACCGTCCCTTCTTCGACGGTCTCACCCAACTGCGGCATGATGACGTCCATAGCCAGGCTCCTTTACCAGTCGACCGCGATGTATTTTTTCTCGAGAAATTCAAGCATGCCTTCATGGGCGCCTTCGCGGCCGATGCCCGATTGCTTGACGCCGCCGAACGGCGCGGCCGGGTCGGAAACGACGCCGCGATTGAGGCCGACCATCCCCGATTCGATTTGCTCCGCGACGGCGAGCCCCTTTGCCAGATTCTGCGTGAAAATGTAGGAGATCAGACCGTAAGGCGTGCCGTTCGCCTTGGTGACCGCCTCATCGATGGTCGAAAAGCGCTGGATCGGTGCAATCGGCCCGAAAATCTCGTCGTTCAGGACGTTCGCATCGTCTGGTACGTCGGCTAGAAGCGTTGGTTGGAAGAAAAATCCCCGGCGATCGGGGCGGTGACCGCCGGTCACGATCTTGGCGCCTTTTTTGGTCGCATCATCGACGAAGGCGATCATGGAGTTCTGCGCGGCCTTGTTGATCAGCGGACCGAGATCGACGCCGTCTTCAAGTCCTGGACCCACCCGCATCGCGTGCATGGCGGCGGCGAATTTTTGGATGAAAGCATCCGCGATGCCGTCCTGCACATAGAACCGGTTGGCCGCCGTGCAGGCCTCGCCGCCATTGCGCATTTTGGCGATCATCGCGCCCTTCACGGCCTCGTCAACATCGGCGTCGTCGAACACGATGAACGGCGCATTGCCGCCAAGTTCCATCGAGCAATTGACGATCGTGCGGGCGGCCTCGCCCAACAACACGCTGCCCACCTGGGTCGACCCTGTGAACGACAGTTTGCGCACGCGCGGATCGTTGATGATTGCGCCCACTACTTTGGACGAGCGATGCGATGGTATGACGTTGACCACGCCCTTGGGTACGCCCGCCTCCTCCAGCAACATCGCGATCGCGAGCGCGGTCAGCGGTGTTTCCGATGCGGGCTTTAGGATCACCGTGCAGCCCGCCGCCAGCGCGGGACCGATCTTGCGAGTCGCCATCGCCGCCGGAAAATTCCAGGGCGTCACCAGAATCGAAACGCCCACCGGCTGCTGCAAAACCAAAATCCGATTGGTGCCGCCCGGGTTGGTTGAAATTTCGGAAATATTGCGCACCGCCTCTTCCGAATACCAGCGGAAGAATTCGGCCGCATAGGCGGCTTCGCCGCGCGCATCCTTCAAGGCCTTGCCGTTCTCCTGCGAGATGAGCTTCGCAAAATCCAGGGCGCGCTCGGTCATGAGTTCGAAGGCTTTGCGTAGGATTTCGGCGCGCCGGCGCGGCGCGGTGGCGGCCCAAGCGGGGAGGGCGCGGTGGGCCGCCTCAACCGCCGCCAACCCGTCCTCGATGCTGGCCGATGCTACCGAGGTGATGACATCTTCGCGTGCCGGATCGAGCACTTGGATCTCGGCGCCGTCCGATGCGGCACGCCACGCCCCGTCCACATAAAGCCCGGTTTGCACGGAAATGATGGGTCCACTCATAGTTTCAAAATTGCTAGTCGATGGTCTTGAGAATGGTTGCAACGATGCGCGCCGCGCTCGGGATGGTTAGATCCTCGAGCCGGTCGGCGGCGGGCAACGGCACATGGGGCGTGGTGATGCGCGTAATCGGTGCGTCCAGATCCCAGAACAATTCTTCAGCCACCAGGCTCGAGATCTCGGCGCCCCAGCCGCACAAGCGCGGATTTTCCTCGACCGTATAGAATCGGCCGGTCTTTGAGATGGCGGCGAAAATCGTCTGAGTGTCGAGGGGCACCAGCGAACGGACATCGATCACAGTCGCGGAGATGCCATGCTCGGCTTGAAGTATCGCGGCAGCTTCCAGCGTTCGCGGCACCATCAGGCCGAGCGCCGCGATGGTCAGGTCCGAGCCTTGGCGACGTATCGCGGCCGTGCCGAGCGTGTCGACATGTTCACCGTCGGGCACCTCGCCTTTGGTGGCGTAGAGCGCCTTGTGTTCAAAGAAAATGACGGGGTCAGGATCGCGTATCGCTGCCGCGAGCAAGCCTTTCACATCCGCCGGCGTCGACGGCGCCACCACTTTGAGGCCCGGTATGGCCATCGCCCAATTCTCGACACTCTGCGAGTGCTGCGCGCCGAAGCGCGAGCCGCCGCCATTGCCCGTGCGAATCACCAACGGGAGCGAGATTTGCCCGTTGGTCATATAGCGCGTCTTGGCAATCTCGTTGGCGACGATATCCCAGCACACCGCCAGAAAATCCGAGAACATGATCTCGGCGACCGGCTTCAGACCGGTCATCGCCGCGCCCATGGCGGCGCCCAAGATCGCCTGCTCGGCGATCGGCGTATCGCGCACCCGGAGCGGCCCGAATTTTTCGAGCAGACCGACAGTGGCCTTGAAAACACCGCCCGCACCCGCGATATCCTCGCCCAAACACACGACCGAGTTGTCGCGTTCCATTTCCTGCGCAATCCCCGCGGCCACCGCATCGCGATAGGTTAGTTCCGCCATGCCCAGCCTCCATCCGCCCACACGTCTTTGTAGATCAATTCGTCCGCAGGCGGCCGTGAGGCTTTGGCCACCTCGGTCGCTTGATCGACCGCTTGTTTGATTTCATCTTCCATCGCCAGGATGGTCGATTCGGCTACGCCGACATCGATCAGGCGTTGACGATAGAGCGGAATTGGATCGCGCTTCATCCACGCTTCGACTTCCTCCGTGGGGCGATATTTGGCCGGGTCGGCACGTGAATGCCCATGGTGGCGATAAGTAAGCGCCTCAATCAGCGACGGGCCCCCGCCTGCGCGGGCCCGTGCGATGGCGGACTGCGCGGTGCGGTAGACCACATCGGCGTCGTTGCCGTCGATCAGGATTCTATCGAGCCCGTAGGCGGACGCGCGATCAGCGGCCGGATTCTTGACCGGCGTCACCGCCGAGATCGGCGTGTATTCCATATAGAGGTTGTTTTCGCATACGAACACGACCGGAAGTTTCCAGACCGACGCCATCGAAACTGCTTCGTGGAACGCGCCGATATTGGTCGTGCCGTCGCCGAAAAAGCACACCGCGACCTGATCGGTGCCGCGATATTGCGCCGACCAGGCGGCGCCCATGGCGATCGGGAGGTGGGCGCCGATGATGGCATAAGATCCCATCACGCCATTGTCGATATCGGTCAGGTGCATGGAGCCGCCTTTGCCGCCCATCAAGCCGCACTCACGGCCCATGAGCTCGCCCAAAACGCCCGTCATCGATGAACCGCGCGCCAGCGTGTGGGCGTGGCCACGATAAGTGCAGAAGCTCCAGTCGCCGCGTTTCATGGACGTACCGAATCCGGCGGCGATCGCTTCCTGCCCGATCGCCAAATGGCTGGTGCCCTTGATCAGATTCTGGAGAAACAAATCATAGGCGCGTTTCTCGACCACGCGAATCTCAAACTGGCTGCGGTATAGGGCCAGCCGTGTTGCGGTGTCGATCTCGTCAGTTGCTCGCGGCCGCGAATTGGCCGCTGTCTGTACATTTGCCAAGGCCATATCCTCTATGGGTTCGAAGTGTTTCCGAGTCGTCGCCCCAAATGCGTCATGTGAGTATATCAGGACCCCGCAAACGTTTGCATAGCACCTAAGCCAGATAAAAAGGGGCAGCACGGCTGCCCCACCTTTATCCGTCTCGTGCCGACTTTCGTCTGGCTAGAAGCGCACCGTGGCATTTACGGTGAACCATTTCGGCCGATTCACGCGCGCGATGTTGTGGAACGGATTGACATCGGGCACCGGCCAGAACACGGTGTTGTAGGAGGTGTCCGTCAGGTTGGTCCCGGCGACCGTCAGTCTCCATCTGCTGTGCTCGAGCCACGCGGATGCATTCACCAGATGGTAAGCCTCCTGAAAAGCCGAGTTCTGGGGATCCCAGTAGGACCGGCCGATGAACGTGGCCTCTGTGCGGGCCCCAACCAGGTAGCCGCCGAAATCATGCTTCCAATCGAGCGTCGTATTCGCCGTATATGCAGGGGCAAACGGCACGTTGAGGCCGTCGAGCTGCTGCGACATCGAGCCGCCCGGTCCCGGTTGAAACCCCGGGTTGCCTGGATTCACGAAGCCATTGGTTTCGCCCCACCGCGCACGCAGCACGCCCCCGCCGACGCTCAGCTTGAATCCGCCCGGCAGCGGC
This sequence comes from Gammaproteobacteria bacterium, assembly GCA_034667965.1. Classification (GTDB taxonomy): domain Bacteria; phylum Pseudomonadota; class Gammaproteobacteria; order Steroidobacterales; family Steroidobacteraceae; genus Bog-1198. The sequence goes on along the minus strand of JAXDQI010000095.1, from coordinate 9,595 downwards.
GCGGCAAGGTCTAACTCCGCGCCGACGTTGGTCGAGGGGCCAATGTTGGCCGTCAAATCCTGAATTGGCCCATTCGCGAGCCGTTGGTAGAGATACAACCTGTCCTTGTAGTAGGTGTAGAAAACGGCAGCATTCACCTGGACTCCGTCGAGCAAGGCCTTGTAGCCCACTTCGTACTGGGTGGCAACCTCCGGACGGTACGAATGGATTACGAAATTCTCCTCGACCAGGTCGCCGGGCGTGAAGCCCCGCGAAATCGCGCCATAGACATTGGCGGTCGGGCTGAACTTGTACTGCGCCGAAACACGCGGCGAGAACTCGTGCCCGGAGAGCCTGCCGGGCGCAATGGGAAGAACCGGAGTCGTGAAGTCGCCGTCGACTACGTTGTTTGTGTTCACTGCCGACAGCGAACTCGTGTAGTACTCGCCACGCAAGCCGAATTCGTACTGCCAGTTTCCCTGATGAAGCGTGACGTCGCCGAACAGGGCGTATTGCCGCAGCATCTTTTCGCTCCTGTCATAGTCCACCGGGGTCGTGCTCGTGAAGGGTTGGCCAGGGATGTTGGGGGTGAGGGGGAGGAGCATCGGATTGTTTGGATCGCCGTTGTAGTTGTTGTCGACGGCCAACGACTGACTCTTGTGCCCCTGGAAGAACGCCCCGAGCAGCCAATCCACGTCCGAACCGCCGGTCGATGCCAGCCGAAGCTCCTCGCTATAGACCCGGTTGTCGGCATTCTGCTGCAACGAGTCGATTGGTATGGGCATCTTGAAGAAATCCGTAACGCCGCGATTGTAGGAGGTGAAGTAGGAAGTCAGCGAAGTCAGCGCGAGATTCGCCTCCATCTGATGGTCCAACTGGAGGGCGACGGAGCCGATGTGCCGGACGAAGGACGGGATGAAGAAATCCTCCACCGTGCGTGAATAGGTATGCGCGTCCGGCGGCTCGTACATGAGGTTCTGCGAACTCGTATTGTAGTCGTCCGCGGAGAGCCATAGGTGGATCTTGTTGGACTCGTTCGGCGCAGCAACGAGGGTGACGCGCGCACCATGGTCGTTGGCCGCGCCATAGTCGAATTTGTTGACGGTGTCGTAGACATTGCCGTCGTGGGAGTCGTAGTACACGCTGGCGCGTATGCCTACCGTGTCGCTGAGCGGACCGGAGACTACGGCCTGATAATTGCGCGTGGAGTATGAGCCGAGTTCGACAGTGGCCTCGTTCTCCCACGTGCTGGTGGGGTCCTTGGTCACGTACTTGATGGCCCCGCCGACATTGGCGCCACCAAACAGGGTGCCCACAGGGCCCTTCAGTACTTCAATGCGTTCTATGTCAACCGGCCTTGCGATCTGCCCTTCAAAAACCTGCACGTCGTTGACATAAAAGCCGACGCCCGCGACGAGGCCAAAGCTGCCGACGCCCCGCAGCACCACATCCGGTGTGTTGTCGTGTGCTTCATCGATATTGAGATTCGAAACCAGCGAATTCAGGTCGTCTAGCTGAGTGACGTGCGCGTCCTCGAGAGTCGCCGCCGAAATGGCGGTGATCGAGGCCGGAATGTCTCGGAGATTTTCGGAACGCTTTCGTGCCGTGACGACAATTTCCACGAGGCTGTTGCTGTCGGTGTCGCCGGCTGATGCGGGAGCATCGGCGGCCACGGATACGGTTGCGTTGAAGGCGCCAGCCAAACTCACCGCCAGGGTGGCCAGAGCTACCCGAATACAAACTCCGCGACCGGCTCGGAATAGGCCGGGTGGACGTACCAATTCACTCATAGATAACTCCCCCGATTGTCGTTTTACTACCACGGCCGCTTGCGCAGCCGCGCGTGTGCACCAGCGGTGGCGTAATTGGCGGCTGCATGTCCTTTGCAAACGTTTGCAATATAGGCACGATTCGCGAAATTCGCAAGTCCCTTGGAACGGTTGTGGAATGGAAAGCACACAAAAGGCCCTGCGGGGAGGGTTATCCGCGAGGATCTGGAAGGCATCGCCAGGGCCCGCCTCGAACGATCAACCCTGACGACGGACGCGTTCCGCGTTGCGCTGCCGCGCACTCAGTACCTATTGGCGATCGGCAATTCCTGAGCGGGAAACAATGTAATGACTTCGCAACCCTTGTTGGTAACGACCAGTTCTTCCTCGATGCGCGCGGCGGAGCGGCCATCCGAGGCCGGGCAGTAGGTCTCGAGTGCAAACACCATGCCCTCCTTGATCTCGAGAGGGTGATCGAGCGAGACCAGACGCGAAATAATGGGCCGCTCGTGGAGCGCGACCCCGAGGCCGTGGCCGAACTGCAGCGCGAAGGCCTCCATCTCGTTGGGGAAGCCGAATTCCTCGGCCTTCGGAAACACGGCCGCGATTTCGTCGGTGCCTACGCCGGGCCGAACCTTGGCAATGCCGGCATCCATCCATTCCCGAGCCTTGGTGTAGGCATCCTTTTGTGCTGCGCTCGCCTTCCCCACTGCGAAGGTGCGGTAGTAGCAGGTGCGATATCCCATATAGGCCTGGATGATGTCGAAAAACGCCTGATCGCCCGGACGGATAATGCGGTCGGTGAAATTATGCGGGTGCGGGCTGCAGCGCTCGCCGGCCACCGCGTTGATCGCCTCGACGTCGTCGGAGCCCATTTCGAACAGCCGCTTGGTCGCCATGGCGACGATATCCGACTCGCGAACGCCCGGCTTGAGGGCTTCATAGATATCCTGATAGACGCCGTCGACCATGGCGGCGGCAGTGTTCAACAGCATGATCTCGTCGCGGCTTTTTATTTCACGCGCATCGAGCATCACCTGCTGGCCGTCCACGATCTTGAGGCCGAGCTTTTGCAGCGCGAACAGCATTGGAGGTTCGATCACATCGATGCCCAGAGGCATGTCGGCGACGCCTTGCTGCTGCAGCACGTCGTAGATTTCCTGCGCCGCCCGCTCGACCAAGCCCTGATCCGGCGGAATGGTGCCGCGCAGACCGACATTGCCGGCGTGACAGCAGATCGGCTGCAGCCACGGCGCATAAATTCGGTGATGGGCGGCGGCGGAGCCGAAATCCCACAAATGGGGTTCGCCGTTTCCGGTCAGTACCGCGAAGCGGCAGAATTTATCGCGCGACCACTCGCCGATCGCGGTCGAAGTGATGTAGCGGATGTTGTTATTGTCGAAGCACAGCAATGCGCCAAGCGTGGAATTGCGCACAGCTTGACGAGCACGGCCCAAACGATAGCGGTGGAGACGCCGAAAATCGACGCGCTCCTCGAAATCGACATTCATGACTCCGTGAGCGTTGAGGCGCGACCAATCGTGATGCGGATCGATATCCTCGGGTTTGATTTCGAGGCGCTCGGAGACCGCCGCCTTGGTCGGGGTAACACGCGAGGCCTTGAGGTTTTTCTGCTGCTGGTCGCTCATGATTTGCTCTGCTTCCGGATTTTTACGTGACATTCTCTGGGCAAAACGCCTGCGTCGAGCAAATTAATTTAAAGCTCAGCAAACGTTTGCATGTGGCACAATACGCTGGTTACGACAAAAGGCAATACGGCACCGTTGATGGCCTCGAGGAGGACGCCCATGCAGAATCTTGACCTATACAACGCGCCGCAGTCTACGTGCAGCCAGCGGGTTCGCTTTACTCTTCACGAGAAGGGCCTTTCGTTCTCCGAAGTCAAGCTCGACCTGTTTTCCGGGGATCAGCTTCGTCCTGAGTACCTGAAGATCAATCCCAACGGAGTCGTTCCGAGCCTGGTTCACAACGGCAGAGTGGTAATCGACTCGGCGGTCATCATCGAATACCTGAGCGAGGTTTTTCCCGAACCCACCGCGCTCGTGCCGCATGACCCCGTGGCCAGGGCGGCGATGCGTTCGCTCATTCGATACATCGATGAGGTGCCGACCCCGGCGGTGCGCGTGCCGTCCTACAACTTCGCGTTCCTGCCTCACTTTCGCGACATGTCGGAGGCCGACTTCCTTGCGCTGGCAGAATCGAAGCCGCTGCGCAAGGAATTTCTTCTTTCAATGGGCCGCAGCGGCTTCTCCGCGCAGGAGATGGACAAGGCTCTGGAGCGGCTGCGCCGCGCGATTGTGCGAATGTCCGAGACCCTGCGTGCGAGTGGCGGACCCTGGTTGATGGGCCCTAACCTGACTTTGGCGGACATCGCGATAATGCCGGTGCTGGTGCGGATGGCTGATTTAGGCCTCCACACAATGTGGGAGCGGCTGCCCGAAGTCGACCGGTGGCTCGCCGCGTTTCGTGCTCGCCCCGCGTTCTCGAAAACTTATTATTTCGGGTCCCTGTTGACGGAAAAGTATCCCGATTTGAAAGTAACCTGATCCGCTGTGCAAACGTCTGCGCAACAAATCTTCCCATGCCGACCCTATACACATTGAGGGTTAACGGGACGGCCCGCTCCGTCAGGACCCAGCCGGATACGCCGCTGCTCTACGTGCTGCGCAACGACCTCAAGTTGAACGGCGCCAAATTCGGCTGCGGCCAGGCGCAGTGCGGCGCGTGCAGCGTGCTCATCGACGGGGTTGAACAACGCTCGTGCGTGTATCCGGTCAGCGCCGCCGGCAAGAGAGATATCACGACGATCGAGGGCCTGGGCACGGCGCAACGGCCGAGTGCGTTGCAGCGTGCGTTCATCCATGAGCAGGCCTGCCAGTGCGGCTATTGCAGCAGCGGGATGATCATGGCCGCGCAAGCGCTGCTGGTGCGCAACTCCAAGCCGAGCGAGGCCGAGGTGAAGCAAGCGCTCGAGGGCCATCTGTGCCGCTGCGGGGCGCACAACCGGATCGTTCGCGCGGTGTTGCGCGCATCCAAGGAACAGCCGTCGTGACCGCAGCACTTCAGAATCTGTCGCGCCGTACTCTTCTGAAGGCCGGTACAGGCCTTGTGGTCGGGATCGCGTTTGCGCCGGCGTTGGCGCCGGCCCAAGGCACCGAGGCGCCGCCACATCTTCCCGGGAGTCTCAACAGCAATCGCCTATTGTCGGCATGGCTGCGCGTCAATCCCAATGGCACCGTGACGGTGTTCACCGGCAAGGTTGAATTCGGACAAGGCATCGCCAGCGCACTGGCCCAGGTCGCCGCCGACGAACTCGACGTGGGCTACCAGCGGATCAACATGGTGACGGCCGACACCTCCCGCACACCCGACGAAGGGATCACGGCGGGCAGTCAGTCGATCGAGCAAAGCGGCACCGCCATCCGCTTCGCATGCGCAGAGGCCCGCCAGATACTGCTCGTAGCGGCCGCCGCCCAGCTTGGCGTCCAGGCGGGGGATCTCACAGTCGCCGATGGGACCATCGCAGCACCCGGCGGCAAACAGACGACGTACTGGGCCGTCACCACCGACGCGATGCTGCTGGGCGAGGCGACCGCCAAACGGAAGCTGAAAACCGCGGGCGAGTACAAGTTGATCGGCCAGAGCCTCGCTCGGCGCGACATTCCGGCGAAGTTCACGGGTGGTGTGGCGTATCTGCAGGATCTTCGACTGCCCGGCATGGTGCATGCGCGAATCGGGCGGCCGCCGCTGCCGCGCGCCGAACTTCTCAGCCTCGACGCCGCGGCCTTGAAGGCGATGCCCGGGGTCATCGAGGTCGTGCGCGACGGCAGCTTCGTCGCGGTCGTCTGCGAGCGCGAAGAACAGGCGATAAACGCCCGCCTGGCGCTTCGCGAGCTGGCCGTCTGGAGCCGACCCGAGTTGCCGCCGACGCTTGCCGACACCTTCGAACACCCCGATGCGGAACTGCAAGCGCAGGACTCGGTGGTGTACGAAAAGACGGCGCTGGGCGCAGCGGTAGCCGTGAGGCAGATCGAGGCGCGCTACACCCGGGCGTTCCAGTTGCACGCCTCAATCGGTCCTTCGTGCGCCGTGGCGCACAGCGGGGATGGCAAGCTGACGGTCTGGACCCACAGTCAAGGGGTGTTTGCGTTGCGCAGCGACATTGCGCGCGCTTTTGGCGTGCCACCGGCGAGCGTCATCTGCATCCACATGGAAGGTGCAGGATGCTACGGCCACAACGGCGCAGACGACGCGGCGTTCGATGCGGCGCTGCTCGCTCGTGCGATTCCCGGCCGGCCGGTCAGGGTGCAGTGGATGCGCGACGATGAGTTCATGTGGGAGCCGTTCGGTTCGGCCATGAGCGTGAAGGTGAGCGCCAATTTGAACGCGGAGGGCAACATCATCGACTGGCGGCACGAGTTGTGGAGCTATCCGCATGCGAGGCGGCCCGGCGGGCGGGAAGGCGTGAATCTGCTCGCGGCGTCGCAGTTGGCGGATCCCTTGCAGCCGGCGTTTCCGGCCGACATTCCGCAGCCGAACGGCGGTTCCGACCGAAACTCCATCCCGCTCTATGATTTCCCGAACCAGAAGATCCTCAAGCACTACCTGCCTGACGCGCCATTGCGCACCTCATCGCTGCGTTCGCTGGGTGCCTACGCAAACGTCTTCGCGATCGAATCGCTCATGGACGAAGCCGCTGCGGCGGCGGGCGCCGACCCCGTGGAATTTCGCTTGAGACAGCTGCGCGATGAGCGCGCGCGAACGGTGATCGAAGCGGCGGCCCGAAACGGCGGCTGGCGACCGGGTGCCCTGGGCGATGGCGGCCGCGGCACCGGCAGCACGTTTCGCGGCCGTGGGATTGGGTTCGCGAGATACAAGAATCACGCCTGCTATTGCGCAGTGGTCGCCGAGGTCGAGGTCGACCGCATCAGCGGCATCGTGCGTGTCACGCGGGCTTGGTCGGCGGTGGATCCGGGTCTGGCGATCAACCCAGACGGCATCGTGAACCAGATAGAAGGCGGCCTCATTCAGTCGGCCAGCTGGACGTTGAAGGAAGCCCTCAAGGTCGACCGGTCAGGCATCCAGACGAAGAGCTGGCTCGACTACCCGATCCTGCGCTTCAGCGAAGTACCGACGGTCGAGGTTGAAGTGATCCAGCGTCCGACCGAAGACTCACTCGGCGTGGGCGAAGGAGCGCAGGGCCCCACCGCTGCGGCCATCGCGAACGCCTTCGCGGCCGCGACCGGGCGCAGATTGCGCGATATTCCGTTCACGCCGGAGCGGGTGAGGGCGGTCCTGGCCGCGTTCTGAACAATAAGGACTCAGTAATGACCTTGACCACTCGCCGGGATTTCATGAAGACGGCGGCGCTCACGCCCCTTGCCCTCGCGCCCGTGCTGACACAGGCCGGTACGGGCGCGTCACGTGCGGAGGTTTTCGACTATGTGGTGGCGGGCGCCGGGCACAACAGCCTCATCTGTGCCGCGTACCTCGCCAAAGCAGGCAATCGCGTGCTCGTCCTCGAAGGCCGCGCGATGATCGGCGGCGGCGTCAAGACCGCCGAAATTCTCCTCCCGGGGTTCAAGCAAGACCTTTGTTCGAGCTCGCACCACCTGATCGCCCGCAATCCGTTATTGCGCAACGACGAACTCAATCTGCGCGACTACGGCTACGAGACCTTCGATCCGGAAATAGTCGTGCATTTCCCGTTTCTTGACGGAGCTTCTCTGACGGTATTTCTAAAGGATCCCGAGCGCACCGCGGCAACCATTGCGCGCGTGTCGAAGAAGGATGCGGAGACTTTCAGGCGCCTGGCGGCCGCGCGTGCGCGCATCGCCGCGCTGCCTGCGACGGAGCGCGCCAACTCGCCAGAGGGCTTGTTCTTTCAACGTCTGGACGTCTTGTCCGGCTACGACGCGGCACGCCAGGTATGGGAAAGTCCTGCCATGCAGGCGGCCAGTCTCTCGGGCGGCAGGTGGCCCGGCGTACCCGGCAGCGACGCCGGTACCGGCGCGCAGGCGTTCTCGATGATGGACCACATGGCCGGCCGACCGATGCCCAAGGGTGGGTCGGGGATGCTGAGCGTGGCGCTGGGACGATTCATCGAGGCGAACAACGGCGTCATCCTGACCGGCAAGCCGGTCGCGCAGCTAGTGATTCAGAACGGCAAATGCGTGGGCGTTGAGTGCGCGGACGGCAACAAGTACCGGGCGCAGAAAGCGGTGGTCTCCACGATTCACGTCAAGCACCTCTTGGGAATGGCACCGCGCGAACTGTGGGGCGATGCGCTGCAGGCCAGCGTGGATCTGTGGCAACCGGAACATGCCATGTTCGTATTTCATTACGCGTTGAGCGAATCGCCGAAGTATCCGCTTGCCGATGGAGGAACCGTAACCGGCGCCGAGGCGTCGATCATGGAGCGGCCGGAGAGCATTTTCGTGCTCAGTTCCGACCAGGCGCGCGGCGAGCTAACCCTGGATGACTACCCTCTTCAGATCGTGCATGCCTCGGTGTACGACCAGAGCCGGGTACCGTCGGGTTGCTGCGCGCTCAAGATCGAAGGCGGCATCCCGTATGCGCTGAAGGAGGGAGCTCAGCACTGGGATGAAATCAAGGAGCGGGTTGCGGACACGATCTTGACCCGGTACATGCGCCACACCACGAACCTTACCAAGGACAAAGTGCTTGCGAAAGTCATCATGAGCCCGCTGGACATCGAGCGCATGAATCCGGCGATGTGGCGCGGCAGCGTGCACCACAGGGACAAACGCTGGGGCAACTTCACGCCCTACCGCATGCCGATTCCCGGTTTGTACCAGACGGGGGCCTGTACCGAGGCCGGCGGCTCGGTCACCGGTCTGCCAGGGCGCAACGCCGCTGCAATCATTCTGCAGGATGACGGCAAGACTCTCGAACAGATCGTTGCCAACGGGCGCACCGCGTGAGCGAGTCGATCGCGCAGAACTGCGGACGAGGGCGAGAGCCACGATGAAGAAGCTCATTGATATTTTCGCGATGATCGTTGCGGCGCTCGTCCTGCCGGCGCTCGGCGCCGCGCAGGCGCAGCCGCCTTCGCCCGCGCCCGCGTCCACGGCTGTGCGGGCCAATCCCGCGCCGCACCCGGCTCCCGAGCAGCCGCTGCCGTACAGCCATAAGACCCATCTCGCCATGGCGTTGCCGTGCCAACTGTGTCACACCAATCCTGCTCCTGGAAAACTGATGTCGTTCCCTGCGACCTCGACTTGCATGAACTGCCACGCCACGCTGGTCACCGACCGGCCTGCGATCAAGAGGCTCACGGAGTATGCCAAATCGAAACAGCCGATTCCGTGGGTGCGCGTCTACAAGGTGCTGCCGGGGGTCACTTGGACCCATCGCAAGCATATGGATGCCAGGGTGCAGTGCGAAACCTGTCATGGGGCGGTAGGCGACCTCGAAGCAATGTCGGAAACGACTGCCGTAACCGGGATGGCGAGTTGCATCAGCTGCCACCAGGCACGAAGCGTGAGCGCAGCCTGTACCGTCTGCCACGCCTGGCCGGCGAAGTAACGTGAACACATTCCCGTCCGAGAGATTCATGATGGTCCAGCGAACTTTGATTGGCGTCGCCGCCTTGGTGCTGGCCTCGCTGGTCCATGCCCAGACGCCGCTGCGGGTGATCAGCTTCCCCGGCGGGGCGAACCTGCCGCTGTGGGTCGCTGAGGACAAGGGGTTGTTTGCGCGTGAGCGGCTCGCGGTGAAGCTAAGCCCTACCCCGAACTCCGTTGTGCTGGTCCAGAGCCTGGTCAAGGACGAGCAGGACATCGCGATGGCTGCGTTCGACAATG
>JAXDQI010000094.1:0-19766 GCA_034667965.1 Gammaproteobacteria bacterium | reverse complement strand
CGGGCAATGTCGCGGCCGGCGCGTCGATCTCGGCGGCCAATGTGGCCACGCAGATCAATCTGTACAGTTCAGTGGACGGCGGCGTGACCGCATCGGTCAGCGGCGGCAAGCTGACGCTGACGGCCGCCGATGGCAGCAACATCCTGGTTCAGCAGAACGCCAGCGGTCTCTCGACCGGTTCCGGCATCGATACCAGCATTGCCGGCACGCTTGGTACGGTTTCCACCGGCGTCCTCACGACGGTAGCGGGCCTTACCGACTACGGCAAAGTCACCTTGACCGCTGACAGCAATATTGGGGTGAGTGGTACGGACGTGACAGCCATTGGCCAGGTCACGGGCACCATCTCGCTGAGCACGGCCACCCTCGCCAACGCGAACGTGTTGACGGTGGCGGGTGCGAACTCGACCATCCAAGCGGTCGATTCGGCTCTGACCAGTGTCAGTGCTTTGCAGAGTCAGCTGGGCGCCATCCAGAACCGGTTCACCTCGACAGTCGCGAATCTGCAGTCGACGGTGCAGAACCTGACGGCATCGCGCAGCACGATCCAAGACGCGGACTTCGCGGCCGAGACGGCCAAGTTGACCCAGTCCAACGTGTTGCAGCAGGCGGGCATCTCGGTGTTGGCGCAGGCCAATCAGGCGCCCCAATTGATCCTCAAGTTGTTGCAGTAACGGTCGATAGATGACAGTAGATTGATTCGATAATACTGAGGCCCGGGCGCGCAAGCGCCCGGGCTTTGGTCGCAAGGAGAAGCGGCAGGCAGGGGAAGATCCCTAGCAGTTCTGATTAGGTGCAATCATGGGCAGCGACGGAGTTCCGGTAAATCCACCGGTTACGCGCCTTGTGCAAGGAAGCCAGGCATCGATACCGGTCACAAATTCAAGGGCATCCGGCAAGTCTTTGCCGGCTAACGGCCAGGTCTTGCCGGCAAAAGCCGCGGCGCCAGCCGCAGCGGCGGCGGCGAAGGCGGCCGACCCCGCGGTTCCCGACACGAGTGCAGCCGACTTGCAGGCTTTGCTCGCTCGTTTGAACAAGCATTTCAACGATTCCGGTCGACCAATCCAATTTCGAGTCGATTCCACATCAGGCAGCAGGGTCATCCAGGAAATCAACCCGGCGACGGGCAAAGTCGTCGGCGAGTATTCGGCCGCCGAGTTTCCCGCCCTCGCGCGCGGCTTGGGCGTGTCCGGGCTGGTCGTCGATAGCCGTGCATGAATTTGGTATGGAGCTTGCTTAAGTACTGGTTTGACACGCCGATAGAATGATCACGCCAACGTAGGAAGCAAGCGCTTATGAGTTCAGTCGCATCATCCACCGCCTCCACCGCCACGACGGTCATATCCTCGCAAGGCATTGGCTCGGGACTCGATATCGCCAGCATCGTGAGCGAACTCACGACCGCCAAGGCAGGGCCGGAAACCAATGCGCTGAATCGCAGCAAGACGGCGCTCACGGCGCAAGTGTCGGCCTTCGGCACGTTCAACAGCGCACTGGCGACCTTTCAGGCGACTTTGGCGACACTGAAAGACCCGACCAAATTGGCGGGCCGTACCGCCACCCTGGGGGATTCGACGATCGCCACGGCCACGGCCACTTCCGCGGCGGTACCGGGCCAGTACAAGCTTCAAGTACAAAATCTCGCCTCCGCGGCGAGCTTGAGTTCACCGCCCGTTGCGAGCGCGAATTCCACCGTCGGTACCGGTACGCTGACGATCAAAGTGGGTAATGTATCCGCTTCGCTCACTCTCGACAGCACCAACGATACGCTCGAGGGGATCGCCGCCGCCATCAACAGCGGCACCGGTAATCCCGGCGTGACCGCGAGCATCATTACCACCACCGATGGCGCGCGACTCGTGCTGTCCGGCACCCATACGGGCGCCGCCAACGGCATCACCGTGACCCAGTCGGGCGGCGACGGCGGACTAGTCGCTTTGGTCTACGATCCGGCCAATCCCACGGTGCCCACGGTGCCGCCGACAAGGCTCACGCAGACCCAGGCGGCCCTGGATGCCAATTTCACCATCAACGACTATCCGGCCACCAGCTCCAGCAACCAGGTCAGCACCGCCATCACGGGTGTGACCTTCAATCTCCTCAAGCCGACGGCCGCCAGCACATCGACGACCCTGGCTGCGTCGACCACCTTGAGCATCGGCAACGACACGGCGGGGGCCCAGACATCCATCGGCACGTTCGTCAGCGCGCTCAATGGCCTGCTCACCAGCATTCAAAGCCTCACGAGCTACGACCCGGCCACGCAGACTGCCGGTCCGTTGTTGGGCAATGCGGTGATGCAGTCGTTCCAGAACCAGTTGTCCAAGATTCTCGGGCAGGTCAATGCGGGCATTTCGAACGGGCCCAATTCGCTGGCAGCGATCGGCATAGGAGCCAATCCCCAGGGCACGTTCAGCAGCAATGCGACGACCCTCGGGAACGCGCTCACGGCGAATTTGGATTCGGTCGGCAAATTGCTGAGCGGTCCGAATGGCATCGCCACTCAGCTCAACACCTTCGTCAGCCAGTACTCACAGGTTGGCGGGTTGCTGGACACCATCAGCGCCAGCCTCAATTCCAGCCTGACCGACAATGCCAAGCAATTGGCCGATTTGACCGCCCGGATGAAAGTGTATTCGGCGACGCTTACCGCGGAATACAACGCCATGGATGCTGCGGTTGCCTTGCTCAAACAGACCCAGACGTATCTTACGCAAACATTCAATTCCGGTTCCACCGCCTCCGGCTCAGGCAGCACGTCGACCAGCACCGGCTTGGGCAGCGGCACCGTCAGCACTACCGGCTAATAGAGACTCATACTTATGATGCATGCAAGAAACAGAGCGGCCCAATACGGCGTCGTGCGCAGCCACGGCCTGGTGGCCGACGCAAGCCCCACGCGTCTCGTTCAGATCATGTTCGAGCAGATCCTGGCGCAGCTTGCGACCGCCCAGGGCTGCATGCAGCGCATCACGGATAACCTTCCGCTGAACGAAGTCAGCCTGAAACTTGCGGCCATGCGCAAGGCGATACAGTTGATCGGCCACCTCAACCAAACGCTGGACATGGAACGTGGCGCCAAGATCGCCGAAGATCTTCGCGCGCTTTACGAGTACATGTTGGTCCGATTGACCATCGCGAACGCCAACAATGACACTGCAATCGTGGCGGAAGTGTCGAATTTGGTGCGGGACATCAAAATCGGTTGGGATGGCATCGTGACGGATGCGAGCTGATGAGCGGCGAATCCAATGACGCATTGAGGCGCGCAGTCGAGATTTCGCTCGAGCTGGTGGACATCGCTGAACGCGGGGATGTGCGAGAGGCAGCTCATCTCGACGTTGAGCGTCGGCGGCTGCTAGACTCCTTGCGAAGCAGGCCGACGGCAATCGATACCGACGAGAGGTTGTTGTTACAGAAAATTGCGCATTTGAACGATCAGGCAATCGGCCTGCTCGTTCATCGACGCCGCCGTACCGAGCGCGAAATCGACATGGTGGGTGTGGGCCGGCGGGCGATCGTCGCATATTCATCCACGGGGTTGTCGCGCTAGGCCGTCCGCGGCCGTTCACACAGAGTCGCGTCCGTGCCTGACCCGTTTCTCGGCGACGGTCTGATTTTCGAGGAGCTTCTCCCGCTCGCGTGGACTGCCGGGCCTCGCATCGAGGGGTTGGCCCTGGCGCGGATGAATGCCGACAATCATCAGCTTCTGGGTGCTGAAGCCTCGCTGGATGACGTGCGTGTGCACGAGGCCCTCAAGGACGAGTCTCCGGCTCTCGTCCATGAACTTCAACGGCTCGAATTCAAGCTCAATATTCTGCTGCGCCTGACGGCCGAGATGGCGGTTCGCAACAATTCGTTGCCGCCCCCGCAGCGCTGCCGGTTGTCGTCGCGCGGATTGGAGTGGTTCGGTGAAACCGCGCCGGCCGTCGGGATCACGGGAGTCCTGTCGGCGTATATCAATGCGGCCCTGCCGCAGCCGTTCAGGGTTTCCTGTACCGTAATCGCCGATGGAACGGCGGATGGCACGCGTGTTGCGCGGCTGAAGTTCGAAGGTCTCTCGGACACGGCGGTGGACCTGCTCGAAAAGCTGATCTTCAGACATCACCGGCGCTTGGTGGCCGGCGCACGACTCGCATCTCACCAACCCTGAACTCGCAATACCCTGCACCTGTATTTGCGGGTTACCCCTACACGCGTTAGGGGGGTTTACACCCTGCTTTTACCTCGAGCTCATCGGTTAGTATCCACTCCGGATCCGATATTGATTGAACAATGTCAATGAGTTACAAGTTTTCCTTGAGACGGGACACGAGATTTTGTGCGCTCCGTCACAGTTTCGTCAGGGAAGGAGCCCCAAACCGTGCTTGATGCGAAAGTTATTGTGATTGAACCCTCAGATTCGCAGGCGCGAACTCTGGAGACATTGTTGAGGTTTCTGGACCTGCAGCCGGTGCATGTCCACGATGTGGCGGAGTTCCGACAGTACCAGCAGTCGGAATCGCACGATTGGTTGGCGCTCATCGTTGGAAAGGAGACCGTGGCGGAACAGGGCAGGGAACTCGTCGCGGCATTACGCGCGATGGCGCTGCCGCTCCCGGTGATTTACTTGAGCGCCGACGGGTTGCCGAAAATCGCGGAGACCAGCGGCGATCTGGTGTGGTTTCATTTGGACTACCCGGTCAAACAACGCCGGCTGTCGGCCGTTCTCGATCAGGCGCACAACATCCGTAAAGGTCACCCCACGCAACCGGGCGCGCATCGCTTCCGTCCGAGCGGCACCTCCCGCGCCATGCGCGCCGTGCATCGCTTGATCGAGCAGGTCGCCCCGCACGACACCAACGTGCTGATCCTCGGCGAGTCCGGCACCGGCAAGGAGATGGTGGCGCGCCACATTCACGAGTTGTCCGGTCGCGCGGGCCATCCGTTCGTGCCGGTGAATTGCGGCGCCATTCCGGCGGACCTGCTGGAAAGCGAATTATTCGGGCACGAAAAAGGCGCTTTCACGGGCGCATTGTCGACCCGGCTCGGTCGTTTCGAGTTCGCCGAGGGGGGCACCTTGTTCCTCGACGAAATCGGCGACATGTCGCTGCAGATGCAGGTGAAGCTGCTGCGCGTGCTGCAGGAACGTACCTTCGAACGCGTGGGCAGCAACCGCACGATGCGTTGCGATGTGCGGATCATCGCCGCGACTCATCGCGATCTGGACTCCGCCATCAGCGCGGGCCGTTTCCGCGAAGACCTGTTTTATCGCTTGAACGTGTTCCCCGTGCAGATGCCGCCGCTGCGCGAGCGGCTCGAAGATCTGCCCGTGCTGATCGAACATCTTGTGCAGCGCCAAGAGCAGATGGCGGGCCGGCACGTCAAATTGGACAAGCAGGCCATGAACTGCCTGGCGCGCAATCCGTGGCCCGGCAACGTGCGCGAACTCTCGAATCTGCTCGAGCGGCTCGCGGTGTTGTTTCCCCAGCAGACGATCGGCGCGGACGACTTGCCGGAGCGCTACCGCAACCGCGGAGCGGCGGCCTGGATCGGCAGCGGCGTGAGCGTTGCTCCCTTGCTCGGCGCGGCTGCCACCGTATCCGCAGCGCTGGCGTGTGCCGCGCCGGTGGCGTCAATTCGGGACTCCATCGACTTCCTCGACACGGATGCACGGGTCGAAGTGCGCGAAGCCATCGAGGCCGAGAGCGCAGCCACGGCGGAACTCGTCACGGTCGAGATCCTGCCGAACGGTGGGATCGACCTCAAGAATCATATGTCGGCCATCGAGATCGGCCTGATTCGCAAAGCGCTGCGCGATGCGGACGGCACCGTCGCCGGTGCGGCACGACTGCTCAACATACGGCGTACCACGCTCGTCGAAAAACTGCGCAAGTACCATCTCTCCGCCTGACAGTTTTTTGACGCTGCTTCTCCTCGCGGCTTACGCCTGGACGTAACCGATTGATCGATTGAGGAAATGCTGACAAGGCACGGAAGTTGCTCTCTCCTGCCGTATGTCTGCGACCAATCATGACCTGATGAGCGATCAGCGCGCCGATCTGCAGGCGGCGTTCCGCGCCTTCGGCTCGGTGTCCGAGCAATTGACCGGCGCCTTCGATTCGCTGCGCAGCCAGGTTGCGCAATTGCAGCACGACTTGACGGAAGCACACGCCGGCAACGAGCATTTGGCCCAGCGCATGTCGGCGCTGGTCAAGGGACTGCCCGGCGGGGTGCTCGTGCTCAACGCCCACGGCATCGTTCTCGAGTGCAACCCTGCCGCGATTGAATTGCTGGGCGAACCCCTGTTGGACGAAACTCTGTCGACGGTGCTGCAGCGGACCGTGTCGGCCGGCGGCGCCATGAGCGACCACATCGAATTACGCAGCGGTCGTTTCGTCAATCTGTCGCGTCGCGACCTCGCCGGGGGCGGCGAGGTGGTGTTGCTGACCGATATCACCGAGTCGCACCTGATGCAGGTCTTCATGGAGCGGCAGCAGCGATTGCTGACCATGGGCGAACTGGCCGCGGGCCTGGCGCATCAAATCCGCACTCCGTTGGCCACCGCCTTGCTCTACGCGTCGCAAATGACCTTGCCGGATCGAACGCCCGCGGACCTCCGCCGGTGCAGCGAAAAGACCATCGACAGCCTCAAGCAGCTGGACCGGCTGGTAAACGACATGCTGGCGTTCGCGCAGGGCGGAGCGGCACGCGAACTCGTGAGCGTGAGTGCGCTGCTCGAGCAGGTGGCGCAGTGGTTGCGTCCCGCCTTGCGCGGTGGAATCCGCCTGACCATCCGCACCCAGGCGCCGGAATTGACGGTACGCGCCAATGCACCGTCGCTGGTGTCGGCGATCCTGAATCTCGCGACCAACGCCCTGCAAGCGGCCACCGCCGATCTGAATCTCGAGTTGCTGGCCCGGCGGTCCGACAGCGGCCGCGCGCAAATCGTCGTCAGCGACAACGGCCCCGGTATCCCGGCCGCCATTCGTGACCGCATTTTCGAACCCTTTTTCACCACGCGGAGTCGCGGCAACGGCATCGGTCTATCGATCGTGAAGTCCGTCGTCGAAGGGCACCGGGGCAGCGTGCACCTGGCCGAGTCGATCGTCGGCGCCACGTTCGTCATAGATTTACCAGTCGAGGAAGCTGCATGAGCACAGTCAATGTTTCGGTTCTAGTGGTCGAAGACGATGCCCCGCTGCGCGAAGCGTTGATCGACACGCTACGGGCCGCGGGGATGCCTGCCGTGGCGGCCGCGGACGCGGATCAAGCGCTGCGGTTGCTCGAGACGGAGGACATCGCCTTCGTCATCTCCGACGTGCAGATGCCGGGCACCAATGGATATCAGCTGCTGACATCCATCAAAAGGCTGAGACCCGACCTGCCGGTCATCTTGATGACCGCGTACGGCACCGTGGCGCAGGCGGTGGCGGCGATGCGCGACGGCGCGACGGATTACATCGTCAAGCCGTTCGATGCCCAGGCGCTCATCGAGATGGCGAGGCGTCAGCTGGCCGCACGCTTCATAAGCAACGAGCTCGTTGCGGTCGACCCGGAATCGAAGCGCCTGGCATCGCTGGCCGGCAAGATCGCCGCAACGGATGCAACCGTGCTCATCACCGGCGAAAGCGGCACCGGCAAGGAAGTGTATGCGCGCTTCATCCGCGATCACTCCGCGCGAGCCGACAAACCGTTCGTGGCGATCAATTGCGCCGCCATTCCGGAGAACATGCTGGAAGCCACTCTGTTCGGTTACGAGAAGGGCGCATTCACCGGCGCCCTGGGTGCTCACGCGGGCAAGTTCGAACAGGCGCAGCACGGAACGCTGCTGCTGGACGAAATCTCCGAGATGGACCTTGGACTGCAGGCCAAGATCCTGCGTGTATTGCAGGAGCGCGAGGTCGAGCGCCTCGGCAGCAGCCGGACCATCAATCTCGACGTGCGGGTGATCGCCACCTCGAACCGGAATTTGGCGGAAGAGGCGAGCGCGGGACGCTTTCGAGCGGATCTTTACTACCGGCTCAACGTCATGTCTCTGCGGTTGCCCGCGTTGCGCGAGCGCAGCGGGGACATTCTGCCGCTGGCGCACCGTGCAATGCAGGCGTGCGCGCGCGGCAGCCAGGCGTCCCTGGCGCTGTCGCCGGAGGCCGAGCGAAAACTGCTGCGGCACGATTGGCCGGGCAACGCGCGCGAACTCACGAATATCGTGCAGCGCGCGGCATGGCTCGCCGTCGGGGGTCTCATCAACGCGGCGGATCTTGACATCAACATCCCGGCGGACGCCGCTCAGGCGGACGCCATCTCGCAGCCGCCGGCACCAGCGCCGGCTGCGGCCCAGGAGGCCGGCTTGGATCGCGATCTGAAGGAGCGCGAGCGAGAACTGATCTTTGCCACCCTGCGAGTCACCGGCGGCAGCCGAAAACTGGCGGCCGAACGGCTGGGCATCAGTCCGCGAACGCTGCGCCACAAGCTGCAGCAGCTGAAGGCAGCCGGCATCAGCGTGCCGCGCCTCCCCAATTCCCAGTTCGCGACGGCTTAATCCCATGAGCAGCATGCAAATTCAGCAGGTACTTTCGGAAATGCGCGCACTTCAGGCGCGAGCCTCAGGCAGCGCGCCCGAGCCGGCGGCGCTCACCTCGCAGCCCACGGATTTCGCGAAGCTCATGAAGACGTCGATCGACGGCGTCGCGACCATGCAAAACCAGGCCACTGCCCTGGCAAATGCCTACGAGGCCGGCGACAAGAGCGTGGACCTCACGAGGGTCATGCTCGAAGTCCAAAAGGCGGGGCTGGCGTTTCATGCCATGACCGAAGTTCGGAACAAGCTGGTCGATGCGTACACCCAAGTCATGAACATGTCGGTCTGAGGCACTTACGAGGTTTAATCAATGGCTGACATAGTTCCTTCTCCTCCCCGGAGCCTGCTCGAGACCATCCCCGGCTTGAAGCAGGTGGGCTTGCTCGCGGGTGTCGCGGCGGCAGTCGCCGCGGCAATCTGGCTGGTCATCTGGTCGCAGGGTCAGAACTACACGGTTCTCTACGGTCAGCTCTCGGAGCGTGAGAGCGGGCAGGTCATGGATGCTCTGACGGCGGCCGGAATCGAGTTCAAGCTCAATCCTTCGGGCGCGGTGTCCGTCCCTGAATCCAAGGTGCAGGAAGCGCGCATCCGGTTGGCCAGCCAGGGCCTGCCGCAAAGCGATTCGATGGGCATCGAGATGATTCAGAAAGAATCCGCATTGGGCACGAGCTCCATGATGGAAACGGCACGGTATCAGTCGGTGCTCGAAACCGAACTGGCGCGCACCATCATCAAGGTCCAGGGCGTGCAAAGTGCACGCGTGCATTTGGCGTTGCCGAAGCCGTCGGTGTTTCTGCGCGACGCACGCAAGGCCACGGCATCGGTCATGCTGCAGCTCTATCCCGGCCGGCGCCTGGAGCCCGGACAGGTCGCGGCTATCGTCCATCTGGTCGCATCGAGCGTGCCGGAACTCGGGGCGGGCGACGTCACCCTGGTGGATCAAGCAGGATCGCTGCTCAATTCGCCCGATGAAAGCGCCGAGGCCGCGGCATCGACCAGGGCATTCGAATACACGCGCAAGCTCGAGGAGAGCTATCAGCGGCGGATCATCGAACTGCTGGAGCCCATCGTCGGCCCCGGGCGTGTGCGCGCTACCGTCACGGCCGACCTCGACTTCACTCAGACCGAGGAGACACGCGAGAACTACGATCCGCAGAAAACCGCGGTACGCAGCGAGCAGACCAGCAGCGATACGCGCAAGAACGGCGATGGCGCGGAAGGGATTCCCGGCGCCCTCAGCAACCAGCCGCCGGGCACGTCCGGCGCCCCCGTGCTTCCCGGCGCCGCGCCGACGCCCGGCTCGCCGGGCAACGGGCAGGGGGGAGCGACCACCACGGGACCGACTTCGAACTCGCAACGTAGTACGCGCAACTTCGAAGTGGACCGCACCCTCTCGTACATCAAGCAGCCCACCGGAAGCTTGAAGCGCCTCAGCGTCGGAGTCGTGTTCGACGACTGGCAGAAGGCGGGCCCCGACGGCAAGCTCACGACCTCGCCGCTGAGCGATACGGACATCAAGCGCTTCACGCAGCTCGTGCGTGAATCCATCGGCCTCAAGGATGACCGCGGCGACAAGCTCGACGTCATCAACCAGGCTTTCAAGACCAATCCGCCCATACCGCCGGTCGATGGTCTGCCGCTCTGGCAAACGCCCTGGGTCACTCAACTCGCGAAGCAGATCGTGGGAGCCGTCTTGGTGCTCCTGCTCGCGCTTCTGGTCCTGCGGCCTTTGATGAAATCATTGACCAGGGCGCCGTCGCGCCTGTCCCGCTCCGATGCCGGCGATCTCGCTGGCGATAAGGTCAGCCTCTCCGGAAGGGCGGAGAATGCGATCAAGCTCAGTCCCAGTTTTGAGCAGCAGATCGCTGCGGCCAGAACATTGGTCGGGCAGGATCCGAAGCGTGCCGCGCAAGTGGTGAAGGATTGGGTCGCTGCCGATGGCTAAACCGGAAGAGCTCGATGGTACTCAACGCGCCGCCATATTGCTCATGAGCCTGGGCGAACAGGACGCGGCCAGTCTGCTCAAGCAACTCGACGCCAAGGATGTGCAAAGGCTGGGCATGGCGATGGCCGAACTGAAAGAAGTCTCCCGGGATCAGATGACCTCGGTGCTGGACAAATTCATCGGCATCGTGGACGCGAAGGCCGATACCGCGTCGGGCTCGCAGGACTACGTACGGCGCGTTCTCACCCAAGCCGTCGGCAAGCAGAAAACCGAGTTGCTGCTCGACCGAGTATCCAACGGCCAGACCGGCCAGGGCATCGAAGCTCTGAAATGGATGGAGGCGAAGGCGGTGGCTCAAATCATCAGCGGCGAACATCCGCAGATCGCCGCCATCGTGCTGTCGCATTTGGAGCCCGAACAGTCGGCAAGCATACTGCCGTTGCTCACCGAAGAAATGCGCACCGATGTGTTGATGAGGATCGCATTGCTCAATGAGGTGCCTCAGTCGGCGCTGACGGAGCTCGATCAGTTGGTCGAGAAACAGGCGAACGCCGCGCCCCCCGCGGTGCTGCGGCGGATCGGCGGCGCGCGCACCGTGGCGAACATATTGAACGCCATGGAGAAGGAGAAGAGCAGCGAAGAACTCGGCAAGATCGAGAAGGCCGACGGCGAGATGCATCAACAGATCAAGGACCTGCTGTTCATCTTCGACAACCTGTTGAACGTGGACGACCGCGGCGTACAGGCGCTGTTGCGCGAAGTGGGCTCCGATACGCTGGCCGTCGCCCTGCGCGGCGCGGAACCCGAGGTGCAGGACAAGATATTGAAGAACATGTCGAAGCGGGCGGCGGAAATTCTCAAGGACGACATGGAAGCGCGCGGTCCGGTGAAACTCGCGGACGTCGAAGCGGCGCAGAAGGAAATCGTCGTGATCGCACAACGTCTGGCCGAGGAAGGCACCATCAATTTGGGCGGCAAGGGAGCGGCGGAGTTTGTCTGACGTACTGCCCAAAGCCGCATCCGGCGTCGCCGCCGTGTGGGCGGCGCCCGATATGAATGGTCCCGTGAAGGTCCAAAAGCCTCCGACGGTCAGCGGACTTGCCGACCTGCAGGCGGAGGCCCACGCCGAAGCGTTTGCCCAGGGCCTTGCCGAAGGGCGCGAAGCCGGGCGCGGCGAGGTACGGGCGCAGGTCGAGAAATTGGCGGGGATGTTCTACGACCTTGCAAAGCCGTTCGAAGTCTTGAACGCCGAGGTGGAGCGTGAGCTCCTGACTCTGGCGATGGCGTTGGCGCGCCAGATCGTGAGGCGCGAATTGAAGACCGACCCGACGCAGATCATCGGCATCATCCGCGACGCCATGGCCGCGCTGCCGGTGGCGGCGCGCGAAGTGCGTGTCCATCTTCATCCCGAGGATGCGGCGGTCGTACGGCAGAATCTCGCGCCGACCGGAAGCGAACGTGCCTGGACGATCGTCGAAGATCCCGTGATGGCGCGCGGCGGATGCCAGATCACCACCACCACTTCACGCATCGATGCGCGGCTGGAAACCCGTTTGGTCGCAATCCTGAGCGAACTCATGGGAACGGAACGGCAGTCGTCGGCGCCGCGCGGCGGCAGCGCGCCATGACCGCCGCCGGCGCAAGCCGCCTCGATCCCCAGGTTTGGGCGGCCTCGCTGGCGAAGGCGCGAGAGCGCATGACGCATGCCCGCGACATCGTCGTGGAGGGCACTTTGAGCCGCATGGTGGGAATGACGCTGGAGGCGGTCGGTTGCGAGGCGGCGGTGGGGGGACGATGCTTGGTCGACACCGCCGAGGGCAAACAGATCGAGGCCGAGGTGGTCGGTTTCTCGGGCGAAAAGCTCTTCTTGATGCCGACCGGGGACATCCGCGGCATCATGCCGGGCGCGCGCGTGATCCCCACGCACAGCGTGAGCGAGGTTGCCGTCGGCGACGCGCTGTTGGGCAGGGTGCTGGACGGCGCGGGGCGGCCCCTCGACGGCGGCGGGGAATTGCACTGCACCGATCGCATCTCCCTGACCGGAGAACCCATGAATCCGCTGATGCGGCGCCCCATTCGGGAACCCCTCGATGTGGGCGTGCGTTCGATCAACTCGCTGCTCGCGGTCGGCGGCGGCCAGCGCATCGGCTTGTTCGCCGGTTCCGGCGTGGGCAAGTCGGTGCTGCTCGGGATGATGACGCGATACACGAAAGCGGATGTGACCGTCGTCGGGTTGATCGGCGAGCGCGGACGCGAAGTTCAGGATTTCGTCAGCAACACCCTCGGGCCGGACGGCATGCGGCGCGCCGTGGTCGTCGCCACGCCCGCCGACAACACGCCGCTGATGCGGCTGCACGGCGCGTGGCTCGCGACGGCGATTGCGGAATATTTCCGCGACCGCGGCTTGAAAGTTCTGTTGCTGCTCGATTCCTTGACGCGCTTCGCCCAGGCGCAGCGCGAAATCGCCCTGGCGATCGGCGAGCCGCCGGCAACCAAGGGATATCCGCCTTCGGTTTTCGCGAGACTGCCGCAGCTGGTCGAACGCGCCGGCAACAGCGATCGCGGCGTCGGCTCGATCACCGCATTTTATACGGTGCTCGCGGAGGGCGACGACCAGAACGATCCGATCGCCGACGCCGCACGAGCCATACTCGACGGGCACATCGTCTTATCGCGGCGCTTGGCCGAGAGCGGGCTGTATCCCGCCATCGACGTCGAAGCCTCCATCAGCCGCGCCATGCACCAGATCTCCACGCGCGACCAACTCGATCTCGCGACGCGTTTCAAGCAGGTGTACTCGACCTACCAGCAGAACCGCGATCTCATCGCCGTGGGCGCCTATCGCCGCGGCTCCGATCCGCGCGTCGACCTGGCGGTGGAGCAGTGGCCCAAGATGCTCGACTTTCTCCGCCAGGATATGTACGAACCGGTCGGTATCGAGAGAAGTTATGCGGATCTGCAGCAACTCGTGACGCAGTTCTCGGCGCCGGTGACGGCAACGGTCCGATAGTGCGTTGCACATGAAAAGATCAAAGCGCTTCGAACCGATAAGAGACATCGCCTCCACGTCCGCGACCGATCTGAGCCGGGCGATGGGCGAGGCAGGCCGCCGAGTCACCGATCTGGAGCGGCAATTCGAACAGCTGAAGACCTACCGCGACGAGTACGTGAAGAATTCGACCGACGACCGTGGCACGATGGACGCGGTCAAACTGCAGAATTATCGTTCGTTCCTCGGACGCCTGGGCGACGCGCTCAAACAGCAGGTGACGTTGCTCGATCATGCGCGGGCCGAATACGAAAACCGGCGGCTCGAATGGAGTGCAAAGCGCATCGAGGCCGAATCACTCGGCCGCGTGATAGATCGCTTCCGCAACGAGGAGCAGCGTGACGCCGATCGGCGTGAACAGCGCGAAGGGGACGACGCCGCCATGCGCATCTCGATCGCTCATGCCGAAGGCGGCAACCGCTGAGGCAAGCGCGTATCATTCGTTTCCGCCGCGGTCGCGGCAGAGGTCGAATGTGGACGAGAAGATCTGGGTCGATGCCGATGCCTGTCCGAACGTCATCAAGGAGATTTTGTTTCGCGCGGCGGAGCGTACGCGCGTCGCGGTGACCTTGGTCGCGAACCAGCCGTTGCGAATTCCGAGGATTCCGAGCGTACGGGCGGTGCAGGTAGGTCCCGGATTCGACGTGGCCGACGGCGCAATCGTCAATCGAGTGACCGCCGGAGATCTGGTGGTCACTGCCGACATTCCGCTCGCCGCCGAGGTGATCGCGAAGGGCGGCGATGCGCTCAATCCGCGCGGCGAGTTGTACTCACGCGATACCATCCGCGCCGTCCTGACCTTGCGCGATTTCATGGATACCATGCGCTCGAGCGGGAACGTCGGCGGCGGTCCCCCGCCGCTGACGCTGTCGGACCGCAATGCGTTCGCCGGGCATCTGGACGCATGGCTGGCCCGGAGGAAGGCCTCCTGATGGAACAGCAACCCAGCGAACCCATCGTAGTACCGCATACGGAGCTTGCCGCGGACCTGCTGCGCGCCGTGATCGAATCGTTCGTGCTGCGCGAGGGAACGGACTACGGCGAGAAGGAGTACTCGCTCGACGAGAAGGTGGCCCGCGTGACCCGTCAACTGGAACGCGGCGAGGCGCAGATCGTGTTTGATCCGGACACCGAGAGCGTGGATATCGCAGTTCGCCGAGGCGCGCGCACACCGCGATAGGATCGCGGAATACTTAAAACAGGCTCCTGGCACGGTGCTTGCAAATTCACCTACCATGAATGCAGCACCCGTTATCCAAACATCCGTCCAGCCCACGGTCGGCCCCTCAGCCGCCGCCGGGACTGACAATACCGCCAACGCCGGGGGCGCCCCGTCGGCCTTTGCCGGTGTATTGAACGCCGCCGGCGCCAAGCCGGGCCGTCGGGCAGGGGCTTCGAAGCAACATGACGACAACGCGTCCGGCGGAAGCTTGCCGCCGGCCGGCAACCAGTCGCCGCCCCCCCCACTGCCGCAGGCCGCTGCCGCCCCCGTGGCAACTCCCCATCCCAAAGGCGGTTCGGCCGCCGACCGCGCTCGCGTGGAGCGTGGCAGGGCGAGCGGCTCGGCTCCGGGCGAAAACCCGCTGGCCGTTCAAGCCGCCGCAGCCGGCGCGGCCGCGTTGATCGACGGAACCAAGTCGCTATCGGGGTCGCCGATCGGCGCGGCGGGCCGGAATGCAGCCGCAGCCGGCCCGGGCGGCGCCATAAAGAATGCAGCGGCTTTCGGCGCAATGAGCGGGAAGCCCCAGATGGACGCAAGAATTGAATCCGGCCTCGGCGCAGAGGACGCGGCGCCGGCCGTAGAGGTAACCGCGGTGGTTGCCCAGAATGCCGCCGCTGCCGCGAATACTGTTGCCGCTGCGAATGCTGCCGCTGCCGTGAATACCACCGCTGCCGCGAACACTGCCGCTACCGCGAATGCCGCCGCTGCCGCGAATGCCGCCGCTACCGCGAATACTGTTGCTGCCGCGAGTACTGCCGCTGCTGCGAATACTGCCGCTGCCGCGAAGACTGAGGCGCCGCCGCCGCTGGAATCGAACTCCGGGTTGACTTCGAATTCGCCGGCGACGCCGGATCCCGCCGCCGTGCCGGCGGCCATTACAGCGAACGCGACGCCGACAGCGGCTTCCGCGGCGAACGCGGCGCCGACAGCAGCTTCCGGGGCCGCGGGCAAAGCGACGGAGAAGCCGCATCTGACCGCGCTTCATCCCGTATCGAAGGCCATGGGCGGCGGGACGGCCGCACCGGCACCGGCCACATATTCCGGTACGGTGCCCGCCGGCGGCAGCAACGCGGATTCGGGGTCCTCGCAGGCCTCGGCTTCTTCGAGCGATCTCGCCGCCGCGAGCGGCGGGGCCAATGCGCAGGTGCCGGCCACCGATACGGGCGCGCAGGACGCCGCGGTCACGTCTGCGGCGGCCGCCGCCGCAATGGCGGGTACCCCCCAACCCGCAAACACCGGAAAGGCGAGGAGCGAAAATTCATATGACTCCGATGCGTCCGCAAGCGCGCTCGAAGCCGCAGCGGAAGCGGCTCCCGCCGCTGCATCGGCGCCGGAGGGGCGATCGGGAATGCGCGCCGCCGCTGCTCTCGCCACCCAGGATGCCGCAAATGCGCCCATGGTTGTCGACGCCGGTAAACATACGCACGCCGGATTCGATCTTGCGGCGTTGGCAGACAACACCGGCGGTGCCGCGGCGGGGCTGTCGCAACTGAGTGCGAACGCATCGGTGGGGGCGCCTGCGGATGCAGCGCCCACTGCGGCGTTGAGAATCCATGCCAGCGTCGACGGCGCGGACTTCACTCAGGGGCTGTCGGACCGGGTTTCGTGGATGGTGGACAATGGTGTGAACGGCGCCAAATTGCAGGTCAATCCGCCGCAGCTCGGTCCGATCGAATTACGCATCTCGGTGCAAGGCGACCACGCGCAAGTGTGGATGACCACCCACAGCGCCGTTGCGAGGGATGCCCTGGAGTCGAGTTCGCCGAAACTTCGCGAGATGCTGAACGCTCAAGGCTTCGGTCAGGTCAGCGTCGACATATCCCAGCGCTCGTTTCAAGATCGGTCCGCCTACACGCCGCCCTACCAGCGGGAGTCGGCAGGTGATCGCGGCACCGCGGTGACGCCCGCGGCCGCGACGACGGGTGCTTCGATGACCGCCGGTTCGACGCCACGCACCTTGCTCGGCGCGCTCGACGCCTACGCGTAGCGTTTCTTCAGATGAGTCCGCCGTTGATGGAAATGACTTGACCGGTGATGTATCCAGCGTCATTCGACGCGAGATAACGCACCAGGCTTGCGACCTCCAGGGCGGTGCCGGCGCGCTTCATGGGGACCAAATTCGCGATTGCGGCCGCGTCGAACGCGGGATTGCTCATATTGGTGGAGATGATGCCCGGGGCCACCGCGTTGACCGTGATGCCGCGGCTCGCCACCTCGAGGCTCAGCGCCCTCGTGGCGGCGATGAGCGCTCCCTTGGCCGCCGCATAGTTGACCTGGCCGCGATTTCCCGAGAGTGCCGTCACTGACGAGATGTTGATGATCCGCCCCCAGCGGGTGCGTATCATCGGCAGCATCAGGGGCTGGGTGACATTGTAGAATCCGTCGATCGCGACATCGATGACGCTGTGCCACTGCTGCGGACTCATGCCGGGAAACGCCGCGTCGTCATGGATGCCGGCATTGTTCACCAGAATCTGGATCGGCGTCTGTTCGAGCAGAATGTCGAGCGCGGACCGCGTAGCCGCGGCATCGGTCACATCGAAACACACCACCCCGGCCCCGCCGCCGGCTGCGATGATCTCGGCGACCACTGCGTCCGCCGCGGCCCGGCCTCGATTCGCATGCACATGCACGAAGTGACCCGCGGCAGCCAGCTGCTTGCAGATGGCCGCGCCGATGCCGCCGCTGCCGCCCGTGACCAATGCCCGCTTGGTCGTTTCGCTCATCCGAACTCCCAGGCAGAGGCGCCGGCCTTCAGGCCGGCGTCGAATACGACTGTGGCGCGGCCGCGGAGCAGCTGCGTCGCATCCGACCGCAATTCGAATTCGTACAGAGCGGTGTTTGCGTCGCCGGCCATGCGCACAGCATCGCAGATCAGATCACCTTGCACATCATCGAGGCGCAGTGAGTGGAATCGGACGCCGCGCACGGAGGCGAGAAATCCGGCGACCGGCGATCCGGCGGCCGGCGCTCCGGCGGCCGGTAATCCGACCATGGGCGCGCCTTGGGCGGCGAGATCGCCGCCTGCGACCAGCGCGCCATGCACGGCCATTGCCTGCGCGGCATATTCTATGCCGCACGCGATGCCGAGCCTGCCGTAGGCTCGAAGCGGATTGTCCGCCTCGCGATGAGTACCGCTGCGGCAGCTCACGTGTTCGGCGCTCCAGGCAATTACCTCATCGAGCAGGCACATGCGGCCGTGATGGGGAATGCGGCTTTCGATCCATGCGCGGTTCAAACGCATGGTTCGACGTTCACGGCAATGCTCGAGACATCCAGGTAATCGAGCACAGTCCGGCCGGAATCTGCGCGGGCCAGGCGCAACAGCAGCGGCAGACAGCGGGCTGCAGGGATCGACAGGCGCAAGGATTCGAGCATCGAATCCGCCATGGCGTCGGGTCGCTCGTCGCCGAGCGCCAGGTCGATGCGCGCCATCGAATTGGGTCCTCGATCCGGGGTGAGCACCAGGGCGGCCCCAAAGGCATCGGGAAGGGGACGTTTGGAGTGAATGGGTTCGGGGTATTCCGTGTCGTAGGCGACCAGCAACAGTGACTCGCCGTCCACCACGACCTGCGTGACGGCTTCGAGCAGGCCCGCGCAGAAGCTCCCGTCGAATGCGCAAAGGACATTCGATTCGAGCTTTGCTCCGGTCGCGATGCTCCAGTACCCCGCCGCCGCGTTGTGCACCGAATTCGAAAATCGCGTCGGTGAAATCTCACGGCCATCGAGGGCAAGTGCCTGGCACAGTTCATGGCAATTGTGGCCATCGCCCCCGGAGGAGGAAAACACGCTGGCGAGGCCGGCGGGATCGACCTTCGCCCGCGACGCGGCCTCGAAGGCAACCGCCAGCGCCAGCTTCACGACCCGACCGGTGCGGCGGCGTTCGGCGGGCGGCAGGAGTGCCGGTGCCGGCAGCACCGTGGCGGCGGGCGAATAGGGCTTGGTGCCCGACAGGACGGCCGCCGCCTCGTGCCAGTCCGCGAATCCGGGCCCGAGCACGCCGACACCGCCGATGTAAGCCGAGAGCCTCATCCACCGCGACCAAAGATGAGGCTGCAATTCGTCCCGCCGAATCCAAAGGAATTGCTCAATACATGCGACGCCGGCGAAGGGCGATTTTCCCTCAGGTAGTGGGCGGTGAGCATGGGGTCGACGTGCATGGTGTGAACCCCGCCGGGTAGAAACCCGCTGCGCAGGGTGATGGCGCTGATGACCGCCTCGAGCGCGCCCGCGGCACCCAGCGTATGGCCGGTCGCGCCTTTGGTCGAACTGCCGGGCGTGGCCGCGCCGAATACGCTGGTGACGGCCTGGCTCTCGGATCGATCGTTGCTGAGAGTGCCCGTGCCGTGCAGATTGATGTAGTCGATGGCTTCGGCATCGAGGCCGGCGGCGCGGAGCGCCGCCTGCATGGCCCTGCGTGCGCCATGCCCCTCGGGATGCGGCGCGGACATGTGATAGGCGTCGCTCGATTCGCCGACGCCGAGTAGAAGAACATCATCGCCGTTCAGGCCGTCGTGCGGCGGCACCAGCAGGGCAAAGGCGGCGGCTTCGCCGATCGAGATTCCATCGCGCGCCACATCGAACGGACGGCACGGCGATGCCGAAGAAAGCTGCAGAGAGTGAAATCCGTACAACGTCGTCAAACACAAGGAATCCACACCGCCCACCACCGCGGCGTCGATGACGCCGGCTTCGATCATTCGTCGCGCGGATCCGAAGACTTTGGCGCTGGAAGCGCAGGCACAGGATACGACCATGGCCGGCCCCTCGATGCGCAGGCGCCGCCGTATGTAATCGGCGATTGAAAACGAGTTGTGCGTCGTACTGTATTCGAAGCTCGCCGGCAACGCGCCGGTAACGAGGTCGCGAGCGCGATACGCAAGTTCGGTCTGGAGGATGCCGGCGGTGCTCGTGCCCATGAAGACTCCAATCCGCCGTCCGCCGCAGCGGCCCACGGCACGCCCCACGGCCTCGATGAAGCCGTCTTGCC
>JAXDQI010000093.1:0-6975 GCA_034667965.1 Gammaproteobacteria bacterium | reverse complement strand
CGCTTGCCGTGCACGCGAGCGGCGATCTGACCGGAATCTGGCACACACGCCTTACCTTGAGCCGCATCGTCGATGATCTGCGTCAGAACCAGGTCGACGCGTTTGGCCAGGTTCCGGCGGGGGATTTCGACCATACATCCCGGGACACCGCCGAACTGCAGAATGACGTGAAAATCGCCGGCGCGCGCATCAACCAGCTCGTCACGTTCGGTGCCATCGTGACGAAGGAGCAAACCGACTCGCTGTCATTCGGGTTGCCCTATTCGATCGAAACTCATACTCAAACCTACTACGTTCAGGACCAGCTCGAGGCGGGACCGAATCGGCTTCTCCTGGCCGGTGGTTACTACCATCACCCGGCCTTCGGCGATCACGAAACATGGAACGCGGAATACGGATACGCGTTGACCGCGGACACGCTGCTGATCGCGTCCGCCGGCACGGCGTTTCGCGCACCGTCCGCCACCGATCGATTCGGTTACGGGGGAAATCCGAATTTACTGCCGGAGAGTTCCCGGAATTTCGAGATCGGTGCGAAGCTGCGGCTCACCGAATCGCAGCTGGCGACCTTCTCAGCTTTTCAAGACACCATCACCGATTTGATCGTGTCCGTTTTCAATCCTGTCAACTTCAGCTCATTGAACCTGAACATCGATCGCGCGCGGATCCGGGGGCTGGAGGCGAGTTGGGAACTGCACGCGGATCCATGGTCGGTTCGCGCCGAGGGCAGCTTGCAGGATCCACGCAACCTCTCCGCCGGTGCCGGCGACACTCAGCTGTTGCGTCGTTCCAAGCACAGCTTCACGTTGAGCGCGTCGCGACGGATCGGGCGCGGCGATCTGGGAGTGGAAGTTCTCCAATCCGGCGCCCGGGAGGATGTTGGCGCCGCCAGCGGCCTTCAGGCTCGCGACGGCGGCTACGTTCTTGCCGCGCTCGTCGGGAAGTTCACGCTGACGCCGTCCTGGTCTGTGGCTGCGCGGCTCGACAACGCGCTCGGCCGCCGCTACGAGCTTGCGAACGGGTACGCCACGGCCGGGCGCTCGGCATCGATTTCAACTCGGTACAGCTTTCACTAGCCGTCGACCTATCAGCGGCCCTGAACCAGCGGCTGAGAGGTGACCCGACCGTCGAAATCCGTCCAAACGTGCTGCGCGAAGTCGTACAACTTGCAGCGCCGCACCGTATTCCAGTAATAGCGCCAGCTGAAGACTTCGGAATTGAGCCTTTCGTCCAGCGTGGCGCTGAGGCGTGCCTGGGCTTCCTTCAGGCGGTACAGCGGGATGCCCATGTTCACGTGATGCGCCCCGTGTTCGAGGATGTAATGAATCAGGCCGTCGAGCGGGCGCATGAGCTTGATGTGAACGGTGGTGGTGGCATAGCCCGCATTGGCGCTCCATTCGTCGCGGCGCTCGTACCAGGCCACGCGGGGATGGGTGTGCTGCACGTAGATCACGAATCCCATCAGACAATTCCACAGGAAAAACGGCACCGCAAAACCGAATATCAAGAGCGACCAGATGGATTTTCCGGAGTAGACGCCCCACAGGGTCAGGCCGCCGATCCACAGTACCGCGAATCCCGCGACCAGAAAGCTGTCGACCATATGGCTCGTGCGGCGCGTCGTCACGTGCTTGCGGCCCGGAAAGAACAACTTCTTCCACCACATCTCGACCATGTAATAGACACCCTGGCCGACGCCGCTGCGATAAATGTGCTCGAGCTGCCGGCGTATCCAAGGCAGTTGTGCAAATTCGTGCGGAGAGTAGGGCGTCCACACGTAGTCCCGGCCCTTCAAATTCGTAAAGCCGTGATGCGCCAGATTGTGCCCGACCTCCCAGAGGCTGTAAGGCGTCAATGAGGGCAGGAACGCGATTCGGCCGATCCATTTATTCAGAATTTTATTGGGCGTGTACGAACCATGGCACGCGTCGTGGCCGATCACGAACAACCTCGCGATCCACAATGCGGCCACCAGCGAAGCGAACACCTTCACCCACCACGTCTCGACCACCAACAGGCTCGAGATGGCGACGCCCAACACCAGCCAATCGAGGAAGAACCAAATGATGGGTGTGGCGCTGGCGCGGTCGACCGTGAACGGTTGGAGCAGCTTCTGAAACTTGAAGCGCGATTTATCCACAGGCGCGACTGGCGGCGTGTCAGATTCTGCTTCTGGAGGGGAGGGTGTGTGCATTCGGAACTCCGGCCGGCTCGCTCAAGGAAGACCCCTCATTATACGCCTCCCCCACCTTTGGTAGCAGGAACTATGTCAGGCGGTTTCCGCATCGGGCCACAGCAGCACCCCTAGGTGCTCGCAGGCCTCGATCAGGGCGGTTGCGGCCTCCCGCGTGCTGGCGTCCAACCGCCGGTCATGGGTCAAGAGCCAGGTCAACCGCGCACGGCGCGACCTAGCCGACGGTTCGCTGTCGAACAGCGCGGGAAACAGCCCCAACGCATCGACAAATTCGCGCATCGGCGCGGCAGCCGTTGCATTCGGCGCCGGTGACAGCAGCAGCTTCAGCCAGGTGACGCAGCGCTTCGCCAGCCCCGCCCGGGTGATCCCGAGGCTGGTGCGGCGGCGTGACTCCCCGTCCGCGAGCGAATCGGCCAGGTTTCGATAACGCTCGACCGCCGACTCGTCGGCCGGCAGCGCCGGACTGGCATCAGAAAGCACTGAGCGCAACAAATCCGCCAACAGGAGGGACAGCGACTCGGCCAAGAATCGTTGATTCTGATCCGCATCGGGTCGGGACAACTCTTCCCAGGACAGCGGTCCACCCAGTCGCTTGGCATTCGGAGACTTCGACATGGCTCCCAGTGTAGCCGCTCCGGCGATCATCGCAACTATGTCAGAATGCGATGCGCATCACAGGCCGGCCCAAAGCTCGAATGGCATTCCCTGAACCTCGATCAAACCTCGTTCCCGGCGCCGCCGTATCGTTGGCCGCCGGCGTGCGCCGTATCGTTGCACCTAACGCCGGCTTGATGACGGGCCCTGGAACCAACACGTACTTATTGGGAACCAGTGAGATCGCCGTTCTCGATCCCGGTCCTCACGACGACGAGCATTTGCACGCGATCATGGCCGCAGCCGGCGGCCTCGTGCGCTGGGTCATCGTCACTCATACTCACCGTGACCACTCGCCGCTCGCTGCGGTGCTCGCGAAGCTGACGGGTGCGTGCCTGATTGGCCTGGCGCCGCCCGCCGATGGCCGGCAAGACGAAAGTTTCAGACCCGAGCACACTCCTCGGGACGGCGAGGCGCTGGTGTTGGGCGATGTCGCATTGACCGCCATTCACACGCCCGGGCATGCGTCGAACTGTATCTGCTACCTGTCGCCGGGCGAGCGCCTGCTGTTCACCGGCGATCATGTGCTCGAAGGGGTCACTCCCGTGATTCTGCCGCCCGACGGCGACATGACGGCTTACATGGATTCGCTCAAAAAACTGGAAGCGTTCGACTTCGAGCGCATCGCGCCCGGGCACGGCGCGGTCCTGCCAAAGGGTAAACGCATGTTGGCGCTTTTGCGCGCGCATCGCCTCGGCCGCGAGGCCAAGGTCCTGGCGAAGATGGCGGACATCGGTGCGGCCACGCTCGATGAGTTGACGCCCGCCGTCTACGACGACGTGCCGCCGGAGCGTCACCCCTGGGCGAAGCTCACCCTGGAGGCGCACCTCATAAAGCTCGGCCGCGACGGCCACGTCGTCGGAGAAAAGGGTATCTGGCGACTCAATCGATCATGACAGATCGGCTGAATATCGAGTTGCACGCC
Source organism: Gammaproteobacteria bacterium (assembly GCA_034667965.1). Taxonomy (GTDB): domain Bacteria; phylum Pseudomonadota; class Gammaproteobacteria; order Steroidobacterales; family Steroidobacteraceae; genus Bog-1198. The sequence continues at coordinate 3,202 of JAXDQI010000093.1, read as the reverse complement.
GTCAGCGTGCGGCGAGGCGATACCTGGGTCTTGAGGAACATCTCGCTTCGATTGAATGCCGGGGAGCGTTGGGCTCTCATCGGCGGCAACGGAGCCGGCAAGACTCAGCTCCTCAAGCTGCTCGGCACGGATGTCTGGCCGACGCCCACGGGCCGCGAAACCCGTACCTACTCCCTCGGCACCCGGCCCGTCGATCTCATCGCGGCAAAGGAACGCATAGCCTACATCGGCGCCGAACTCCAGGATAAATATGCGCTCTACGGTTGGGATCTTGACGTGCAGGGCCTCGTGGCCAGCGGCTTGCACCGGACGGATCTGTTGCTGCGTCCAGTGACGCCGGGCGAAGGGCGGCTGACCGCCGCGATGCTCGAACTCTGCGGACTCGGACACCTCCGGAAGCGCCGGTTCTTGTCGTTATCCTATGGCGAGAAGCGTCTCGCGTTGCTGGCCCGCGCCCTGGTCCAAACGCCCGACTGGTTGCTGCTGGATGAGTTCTACAACGGCTTGGATGCGGATTATCGTCGCCGAATCGATGGTGTTCTCGACCACGCTCGGGCCAGAGGACAGTCTTGGATCGCCTCCAGTCATCGGGACGTGGATGTGCCCGGCGGTACGCAGGGCGTGATCGAATTGCGCGCCGGACGCTTGCGCTCGGTCCGGCCTTTGAGCGGCGCCGATCGTGCCGGCTTGGCCGTGCGTGAGAAGCGAGCCGGCGCGGTGCGAACGGCGCCTCCCGCCGCGAAGGGCGCGTTGCTGCTGCGAATCCGCGGCGCCGATCTGTATGTCGACTATCGCGCAGTGCTCCGCGATGTGAACTGGGACCTGCGCGCGGGCGAGCATTGGGCCGTATTTGGTGCGAACGGCGCCGGGAAATCCAGCTTTCTCAAAATGCTGTATGGCGATCTGTCGCCGGCTTTGGGCGGAAGGGTCGAACGTGCCGGCTTCCCCCGCGGGACGCCGATCGATTTGTGGAAACGCCGGGTGGGCTATATCTCGCCCGAATTGCAGACCGATTATGCGGTGAACGTCACAGTGTCCGATCTGGTGGCGAGCGGCCGTTACGCCAGCATCGGCATGTCCGAAGCCCCGACCGCCGCCGACGAGAAGAGTACGCGTTACTGGCTCAGGTACTTCGCTCTTCTATCCGTCGGGAAGCGCCGGCCCCGGGAGCTATCGTACGGTCAGCTGCGCCGCGCCCTGTTCGCGCGGGCGCTCGCGGGCGATGCACGGATTCTACTGCTGGACGAACCGCTGACCGGACTCGATCCGCGGCAGCGAGCCGCGATGAAGCGCCTGCTCGAGAGCTTGATGAAGCGGGGCCTCACGCTCATCGTCGCCGTACATCATCCGGAAGACCTGCCGCGCGGCATGACCCATGTGTTGCGTTTACATAAGCGGCGCGCTGACGCAGCGGACTTTCAATCTGCGACGTGAGTCAGCGGCAAGCCGCCCGAGCCCGGCAACACTCGAAGCCCTTACTCGGCATGGGAACGGAATATGTTGCGTGTTGCTGCTGCGACGGTTGCGATGGCGGCCCTGGTGCTCGCCGCGTGCGGTCAAACCGGCTTCGCGGTACGCCCGATACCGCGCATCGCGGCCGACAATGTCGGCAAGCCGGTAAGCCGGCTGCAGGAAGCCTTCGGGGCGCCGCGCAAGATCGATACGACTCCCACGAAGCTCGTTTACGTCTGGTTCATGGAACAGACGCCGCCGGGCGCGCCCGCCGGCTTCCACGGATGCGAAATGGAAGTAACGGTCGACGCCCGTACTCGGAATGTTCTCGGGTATTCGCTGTCCAACATCGGCTGGGCGAAGTGTCCGGATGTGCAGCGCAAGATTCACGTCGCCGAGCTATAACCCCCCACCGGAACTTACGCGGCGCCCGGTGCTCTACAATACGGGTCATGTCGCTGATCTTCATCCTCACTCTCGCCTTGCAGGCCGGTCTCATCATTCACGTCATCAAGACGGGAAGGAATAACTTGTGGATTTGGGCCATTGCGCTGCTGCCGGCGGCTGGCTCGCTCGCCTATATCGGCGTCGAAATCCTACCCGCGGTCTTTGGCGGACGGACCGCGCGGCGCACCAAGGCGGGCATGCACCGCATCATCGATCCGGATCGCGATTTGCGGCAAGCGGCCGCGGCCGCGGAATTTTCCGGCAATGTCGATGCACGCCGCCGGCTCGCCGCGGCATTGTACGAACGCGGCCAGTACGCGGAAGCGGCCGCGGTGTTCGAAGGCGGGTTGCGCGGAATATTCGAACACGATCCCGTCTTGCTGCTCGGTTTGGCGCAGGCGCGATTCGCTTCCGGCGATTTCGGTTCGGCGCGCGCTTCGCTCGAGCAGCTCATACGGCAAAACCCGGAATTCAAGTCCGCGGATGGACATCTTCTGTATGCGCGCACTCTCGAGGCGCTGGGCGCGCTCGATGAGGCTGAACACGAGTACGGCGCGGCGGCGCCGGGATATCCGGGTGCCGAGGCCAAGGTTAGGTACGCGTTGCTGCTCAAGCGGCGGGGCAAGCTTGACGAAGCGCGTCGTATCCTAAAAGATCTCTTGGACGGCGCGAGACTGGGGCCGGCGCATTACCGGAAGGCCCAGGCACAATGGCTGGAGCACGCGCGCCGCGAACTATAACCCGATAGCGGTAAAGGAGCACCGTCATGTCGTCGACCCCAAGGAGCCTGTCTGAGTGTTTCACGTGAGCCGCGTTGGCAAGGAGAGGGAGCGGTTGACGATTCGCCGTCGCGCGACGCTCACTATTCGTCTTCGCGCAAACTGTACCCAGCGCCACGCACCGTGTGCAGCAGGGGTTTATCGAAATCCTTGTCGATCGCCTGGCGTAAGCGGCTGATGTGCACGTCGATGACATTGGTTTGCGGATCGAAATGATAGTCCCAGACACCTTCGAGCAGCATGGTCCGAGTCACCACCTGACCGCTATGGCGCATCAAGAACTCGAGCAACTGGAATTCGCGCGCGGTAAGTTCGATTTTCTTGCCGTTGCGCATCACGCGGCGGGTCATTCGATCGAGTTCGAGATCCGCCAGTTTCAGCCTGGTGTTCGCTTCCGCGTTGCCCGAATCGCCGCGCCGCGCGAGCGCATCGATGCGGGCCAGCAGCTCCGACATGTGATAGGGCTTGGTGAGGTAGTCGTCGCCGCCGGCACGCAGCCCGGTGATTCGGTCATCGACATCGCC
>JAXDQI010000092.1:0-14134 GCA_034667965.1 Gammaproteobacteria bacterium | reverse complement strand
CGGCGCCAAGCTCAGAATGTGGCAACGACTGCGGACGACTTCGTACACGACAGCCCTTGGCAAGCGGTCGGCATTGCCGCCTTGGTCGGGGCGGTGGTGGGCATCCTAGCAACCCGCCGTTCGTAGGTTCAGCGGGATGCGTCTGCTGTGGTCGCTGCCGAAAGCGGCACCGGCTTTGCTGCGCCATGTTCTCGCCTACGTGGAACTCGCGGTGCAAGATCTGGAGCAGGTGCAGCGCGATTTCGGCGCGCGGCTTCTCGCCGGCATGATCGTGTCGATCTGTGTGTTTTTCCTGGTGCTGACGGGATGCCTGCTCGTTGTCGCGATGACCTGGGACACGCCGCACCGTGTGTCGGCGATCCTCTGGATGGGCGCCGCATTCATTGTGGTGGCCGTCGGCGCCGTGGCGTACCGTCTTCAGATCTTGAGTTCACAGGCCCCGTTCCTGGCGACGGTGCGGCGCGAATGGCGCGAGGACCGCGTGATTCTTGATCACATCCTCTCGCCCGACGAGGAGTGAACGATGGCAGGCATGGATACCGCTAGAAATGAAACATTGGCGCGTCTCGCCGCTTCGCGAGCCGAGATTCGCCGACTCCTCGAGCCGCCGCCCCGCGTTCCTGGTCAGGGCCCGGACGGTGGAAGCTTCGGCGACGGAGCCTTTCCCCGCAGCCGTACGATGAAGCTGCTCTTGAGCGGGCGCGGCGCGGGAACCGTCGGCGCTGTCGCCTGCGGCTTGTTGATGGCGCGGCCCGCCCTTGCGCTCCGACTATTGCGCATGCTCCCGGCCGGCGCGGTGGGACGGATGTTGCTGGTGAAGGCAATCTCGGCTCTGCGGTCGAAGCGCGAATAGCGGCCGCGGACATTCAGCCCAGCGTGATGCGCGCATAGTGGTAGGTCCCATCGTCGACCAGCGTGATGCCGCAATTGGATGTCGAGATTTCACGATTGTCCGTCGTCGCGCGCACGATCCCCCGGCACACGCCGTTCGGATTCTCCACCGCAATGTGATATCTCGATGACCCGTGCTTGTACGTGATTTCGAAACCGCTCCAGGCACGTGGAATGCAGGGATTGATCGATAGGAAGTTGCCCCGCAGATTGATTCCGAGTATTCCTTCGACGGCGGTACGGTACATCCACGCCGCCGATCCCGTATACCAGGTCCATCCCCCGCGGCCGACATGCGACTCCGCGGAGTACACGTCCGCGCACACCACGTAGGGTTCCACCTTGTAGCGATGAATCCCCGCGCGGGTGCTGGCGTGATTGATGGGGTTCAGCAATGAAAACAATTCACCGGCGCGGTCGCCGTCACCCATCATCGCGAACGCCAGCGTGGTCCACATTGCTGCATGCGTGTATTGACCACCGTTTTCACGCAGCCCGGGAGGGTACGCCTGAATGTAGCCGGGATCGTGCGTTCCGCGGTCGAACGGGGGCGTGAAGAGTTTGACGAGACCGTCGCTTCGACTGACCAATTGGGCATTCACGGCCGACATGGCTCTCGCCGCCCGTTCGGCTTCGGCGCCGCCGGAGATGACGCCCCAAGATTGCGCGATCGCGTCGATGCGGCACTCCTCGCTGGACACGGAACCCAACGGCGATCCGTCGTCGAAATATCCCCGGCGATACCAATCTCCATCCCATGCCTCGCGTTCGATGGCCTGTTGAATGGCGTAGGCATCCTTACGCCATTGTGCCGCCTTCGACGCTTCGCCCCGCCGCTCCGCTACGGCGCCGAACTTCAGCAGCGTGGAGTGCAAAAACCAACCAAGCCAGACGCTCTCGCCGCGGCCCGCCGCGCCGACCCGGTTCATGCCGTCGTTCCAATCGCCCGCTCCGAACAGCGGCAGGCCATGCGAGCCGATGGCGAGACTCCCGTCCAATGCCCGGACGCAGTGTTCGAAGAGCGTCGCGGTTTCCGCCGTCGGCGCGGGGGACCCGAAAATCTCGTGCTGGTCTGCGCCAAGCGGAGGGCCTTCCAGAAAGGGCAGCAATTCGTCGAGTACCGCCAGATCCTCGGTGACGTCGAGATAATGGGACACGACGAACGGCAACCAGACGCGGTCGTCGGACACCCGGGTTTTCACGCCCTGCCCGGAAGTGGGAAGCCACCAATGCTGCACGTCGCCGGCCGCGAATTGCCGCGCGGCCGCTCGCAGTATGTGCTCGCGAGCAATCGCTGGCCGGGAAATGCACAACGCCATGACATCCTGAAGCTGATCTCGATAGCCGTAGGCGCCGCTCGATTGATAAAAACCCGCCCGACCCCAAACCCTGCACACCAGCGTCTGGTACAGCAACCAGCCGTTCAATAGAATGTCGACGGTTCTATCCGGTGTCTTGACCTGGATGGCGCCCAGCGTCTGCCCCCAATAATCGGTGACGGAATTGAATACCTCCTCGAGGTCCACACCGCGGTACCTTTCGATCAAGGCGACCGCGCTGTCCGTCGATTCTGCCTCGCCGAGCATGAATACCAGTTCGACTTCCTCTCCCGGCCGCAGGGTGAGGGCCGACTGCAACGCACCGCATGGATCCAGACCGCCGCCGACGCGATTCGACAATCGGTTTCCCGCGAGGAGCGCCGCCGGCTCCGACAGGGAACCATGCCTGCCGACGAATTCGGCGCGATCGCCGGTGCACGTCTGTTGCCTGCCGCCCGTGTCCAAAAAAGCCACCCGCGATTGGAACTCCGTGCGCCACGGGTTTCGCGCAAGCAACGCCGAAGTTTTTGGTTCGACTTCGGTGATGATGAAAGGGGCCGTCCGGCTTCGCTGATTTCCCAACACCCAGTCCACGTAATGCGTCACCGAAAGCCGCCGGGCCGATGCCGAGCGATTGACGAGTTTCATCCGCGATATTTTCACCGCATCGGCGAGCGGTACGAACATCACCAGGTCAAGCGCAATGCCGTGCGACAGGTGTTCGAAGCGGGTGTAACCGAAGCCGTGGTGCACCGCGTACGACGCGGTCGGCCGCCGGATCGGCAGCGGAGTGGCGCTCCACACGTCGCCGCTGTCCTCATCCCGGATGTAAATGACTTCCGACGGTGGATCGCTCACGGGATCATTCGACCAGGGCGTGAGCTGGTTCTCGCGCGCATTGAGCGACCAGGTGCTGCCGGCACCGTCGGCCGAGACTTGAAAGCCGAATTGCGGATTCGCGATCACGTTGATCCATGGCGCCGGCGTTCGTTGGCCTTCATCCAGCACCGTGATGTATTCCCGGCCCGCCGCGGCGAAGCCGCCGAGGCCGTTGAAATATTCGAGCGCGGGCATGGACATCGACGACTCAGCGCGGGACAGCGGCGTCGGGCCCTGCAACTGAACGCGCGGTGCGGGATCCGGCTCCCGCAACCGCGCAAGCTGGTCGCCCAGGGTGCCGCGCCTGGCGACGAACACCGCGCGCGCGGCCGTCTGAAGAAAATCGCTGCTGGACGCCGGCATCAAATCGCCGCGCAGCGAGAATACGCTGCCGCGACGCGATTCCTCTTCGTGCTGCCCGCGCGACAGGGAGGTCCGGATGGCGGAATCGATCGCCTGCTGCAGATCGGAAGCGTAGGACGGCGGCCGATCGTTGAGGATGACGAGATCCACGGCCAGGCGCTTGAGCCGCCAGTATTCGTGTGCGCGCAGCAATTGCTTGACGATTTCGAGGTCGTTCTCGTCGTCTATGCGGATGAGAACGATTGGAATATCGCCGGATACGCCGAACGTCCACAGTGCCGACGGCCCGGACCGGTTTTTGCCGAGTATCTCTCGAGACGCGCGCAGCGACGCATCGGCATACAGCACCCGATTGGCGATACGCTGGAATTGCTGCGCCTCCTCGAAATCCACGCCGAGGTAACGCAGCTGCACCTGTGCCTGGGTCCACGCCAATGTCTTCGCCCGGTCGAACGCTGCCGTATCGCGGTGCTTGTCGGCAAGCGACAGAGCCTGCGCCCTGGTCTGCGCCAGAATTGTCCAGAAGGCGACGTGCACCGTTTCACCCGGCGGGACCCTCACCCGCCGCCGCAGCGCGAGTACCGGATCCAGCACCGTCCCGGTTGTGTTCGAGAGCGGCCGCGCATCCACGATGGAAACCGCATTGCGCAGATCGTTGCCGCGTCCCAGGAAACGGGCTCGATCGGTCTCGAATTGCAGGCCGCCGACCGCTTCGCCCTCGAGCACGCAGACATGCGCGGCCCACAGCTCCTGCTCGCCCGGCTCCCTGTTGCGCCGCGTCGCCAGCAAGGTGCCGGCTCCGGGGACGAACTCGGTCCGAACGAACAGTTTCGCGAACGCCGGATGGGCGGAATCGGCATCCGGCGTGGTCAAGACTACTTCGGCATACGTGGTCAATTCGATTTCACGTACCCGATTCCCCATGTTGGTAATCGATACTCGCCGGACTTCGGCGTCGTCCTCCGGAGAAACGACGATCTCCGTGGAGGTGATGATGGGGCCGTCCCTACGGGTGATCTCGGCGCGGTCCTCGAAGAACGCTACCTGGTAGCCGTCCGGTTCACGGCCGACGGGCTGATAGCCCGCAGACCATACCTGACCGTTCGCGACGTCGCGCAGGAACACATAGGATCCCCAGGCGTCGCAGGTCGGATCTTCTCGCCAGCGTGTCACCGCAATATCCCGCCAGCGGCTGTAGCCCGAGCCGGCCGCGGTAATCATCACGGAATAGTTGCCGTTGGACAGCAGATGCGTGCGCGGCGCGACGTGGTGAGGCGACGTGAAACGGCGCGGTACCGCCGCCGGCAGGTCACGGGATTCCGCGGACGAGGGCAAGTAGTCGAATCCCGGCGGTGAACGGTCTGCGTCGCGTGGGGTACGTTCCTGCAAGAGCAACTCCGTGGCCTGAATCATCGAGTCGCCGTGGAAGAGATTCTGCAACACTCCACCCTTCAAGACATTGGCGATCGCCACCAGAATCATACCCTGGTGATGGGCCATGTACGCACGCACGGGAACGACGTCTTTGCCCTCGGGCAGACGGGCCGGCGTGAAGTCCAATGCATCATACCAGCCGTATCGGCCGCGTCCGCCGAGCTTTTCCAGGTATCCGAAATTTCGAATTGCCGCCTTCGGATCGATCATCGCCGCCAAGGCCGTGGCATAGGGGGCGACCACCGCCTCGTCGCCCAACCCCCGCTGCAAGCCGAGCCCAGGTACGCCAAAACTCGAGTACTGATAGGTCAGTTCCCGGTCGCGGGCATTGAAAGCGGACTCGGAAACGCCCCAGGGCAGACCGCGCTCCACCCCATACTGAATCTGTCGGCGAACCACCAATCGCGCGGTGTCGCCGAGAACGCTGCCGTCCGGTTCACGCATGACCAGAACCGGCATCAAGTATTCGAACATGGAGCCGGACCAGGAAACCAGCGCCGAACTGCGGTCGACCGGAGTCAGCAAGCGGCCGAGCCGGAACCAGTGGCGCACCGGCAGGTCGCCCTTTGCGATGGCGAAGAAGCTTGCCAGCCGCGCCTCGGACGCCAGCAGATCGTAACAACTCGGGTCTGGCAAGCGTTCCGCAACGCGGTAGCCGATCGAGAGCAGCTTGCGGTCGGGCTCGACGAGGAAACCGAACTCCATGGAAAGCGCGAAAGCGCGTGCCTTGCGTGCGAGCGCGGCGGCTCGTATGCCGAAATCCTGCCGCCCGTCATCGCCCGCCCCGGCACCGGCCGCCGCGGCATGGGCCGCCCCGGCATCGCGGGCGTGAGACGCGATCCCGGCCAGGAGCATCTCGGACCATTTGAGGAGCGGCGCATTCTCGCCGTCGCCGCGTTCCTCGATCAGGGCCCGCGCAATGTCGCCGATATTTCCGGCGCTGATCCGCAGCGTCGCGAGATTCTGCGCCATTTCGCCGGGCCGGTTGCGGACCCCGCGCAGTGCGGTGCGGAAGGCCTCGACGGCGGCGTCGAGCTGACGCGGCGAAATGCCGTAATTGCGCCGATCGTCGGTCAGCGCCCGGGCGACCCGCTGCAGATGTTCCAGGGTATCCTCGATGCCGTTCATGCAGGCGGCGGCCGGGATCGGTTTCGCGATCCAATCGCGGCATGCAACTTCGATGGCCACCAGATGTCCGGCAAGATTGCCGCTGTCGACCGTAGAAATGTATTTCGGGTCGAGCGGCCGTAAGTCGTGCGTGTCGTACCAGTTATAGAGATGCCCGCGATATTTTTCGAGTTTCTCCAGCGTCGAGAAAGTTGCCTCCAATCTTTCCATCGAGTCGAGCGATCCGATCCACCCGAAATCGCGGGCCGCAACCACTGACAACAGATACAGACCAATGTTGGTGGGCGACGTCCGATTCGCGACGACGGCGTTCGGGACTTCCTGGAAATTATCGGGCGGCAGCATGTTGTGCCGCCCGGTGACGAAGGTGTCGAAAAAGCTCCAGGTCTGCCGGGCCATCATCCTGAACGCGTGCCGGTCGGCTGCCGTCAGCGGCTCGAGACGCACCGCAGGCGCCGGCTTGCTCACGCGGCGGGCGACGGCGGGCGCGCAGATCCATGCCAGCAGGAAGGGCGCGGCGATCCAGGTGAATCCATGCGGCGAGGCCGTCAGCAGTGTGGCAATGGCCACGCACAGCAGGACGCCGCCGCCCATTCGTCGATAGGCGCCGTACCAGCTCGATGACGCACCGGCCTTCGATTGCGCGGTAGCCGTCCATTCCAGAAGATGCCGGCGCGAGACCGTCATCCGATACAACGCGCGCCAGATGGCGTCGCTCATGATCCACGCGCCATCCGCCCAAAAGACCAGCCGCAGCGCGAGCAGCGACAGCGATGTCTTGAGGTCGCTTCGCGCCGCACCCAGGTAGCCGCGGCTCGAGAGGTCGGCAAACCGCGGCGCCAGACGAACGCCCAAGGGAATCACGACGGGGAAGATCATGGCTGCCAGCAGGAACAACGTCCAGCCGAGCGGGGCTGGGCCCAGCCAACTCAACACCAGGGCAGCGACGCATCCCGGAAATTGCAGCGAGCGCCGCAGGTTGTCGAGCATCTTCCAACGGCCGAGCGCGGGAACGGCGCCGTGCAGTCCTAATATCCAGGGCAGCAATTGCCAGTCGCCCCGTGTCCAGCGGTGCTGCCGCGCAGTCGCCACGTCATATCGCGAAGGGTACTCCTCGACCACCTCGACGTCCGACGCCAGCCCGCACCGTGCATAGATTCCTTCGAACAGATCGTGACTCAGAAGGCGATTGTCGCCGACGCGCCCATCGAGCGTCGCCTCGAAGACGCCGACGTCGTAGATCCCTTTCCCCGTGTACGAACCCTCGCCGAACATGTCCTGGTAGACGTCCGAGACGGCGAACGCATAGGGGTCGATTCCGCTGGGGCCGGAAAAAACACTTTGGAAAATCGAAGACTCCAGTCCGATCGCAAGCGCCGGAGTGACGCGCGGCTGGAGAATTCCGTAGCCTGCGGTCACCCGTCCGGCCCGGGCGCCGACGACCGGCCGATTCAACGGATGTGCCATCTTGCCGATGAGCGCCAGTGCGGCGCCGCGCGGAAGCCGGGTATCCGCGTCGAGGCTGATGACATAGCGCACGCCGGAGGGCACCCGCGGCAGCTCACCGTCGATGGCGATGAAACTCGTGTCCAGGGCGCCCAGCAAGAGCCGGTTCAGCTCGTGCAGCTTGCCGCGCTTGCGCTCCCACCCCATCCAACGGCCTTCGGCCGGGTTCCATTGCCGTTTACGGTGCAGCAACAGGAAGCGATCTGTACCGTGCACATTGCCGTGCAGTCGATTGAGACGGGCGATCCCGGCGGCGGCGGTGGCCAGGAGATGCTCGTCGGCCGCCTCGGACTCCGCGTCCGCGTCCAGCCAGTCGGAAACCAGCGCGAAATGGATATCCCCGTCCTGCGTTGCAAGGTAATGGACCTCGAGGCTTCTCACCCGCGCGTCGATGTCCGCGATGCTGGTCAAAAGCACGGGCAACGCGACGATGGTGCGCAGCTCCGGCGGCACTCCGTCCGTCAATTCCAGGCCGGGCAGCGGGCGCGGGCGGCAAATATGAGTCACCCACAAATTCACCACCGCGGTCGCGGCGTCGGAGGCGGCCAGCAGCGCGAGCCCTATGATGATCACCGCGAGGGGCGCGGCCTGACTGGGCGTTCCGGCGAATCGAAAACAGACGCCCGTCGCGAGCGCGCTCAGGGCAGTGATGCTGCACACATAGCCGCCGATTCCGGCCGCGCGCGTCCAACGTGCAAGGCGCTGATTCCACGGGACCGCGTACGCGAGTTCGCGCTCCAGTTCCTGCCTGCCTTCGGCGACGATGTAGTAGCCGGGCTCGTGCTCGCGGCAAGCGTCACCCGTGCCGGAATTCGAAGTGCGCATGGCGCGCCGTGCGGCGTCCACGGCCCGGCGCGCGATGTTGATTTCGCTGTGCCGGGAATGGCGCGCGAGATCCTCGATGGCATGACGGTATAGGTCGCGGGTGGAAAAGTCGAAACTGCCGTATGCGCTCTCGTCGCGCATCAGTTCGTCGACGAGGCTGACGCTTTCGAAGAATTTCGCCCAATCCACCGAAGAAATCAGCCGGAGGCTGGTGATGACGTTGCGGACGCTGACATTGACGGCACCCTGGCGCTGATGCTCGCCGTGTACGATGTCGTCCGCCGTGGTGTTCTGCGCAGCGAGCGTGGTGTGCAACCACGACAATCCCGGCGTCTTTTCCGGATCCTGGTCGCGCAGCCGCTGAAAGAGCTGCGCCGCGAACGCGTTCGGCAGCGGCGCCGTTTCCGCCTTGCGAAGATCGGCCAAGGTCGGGGCCGGATCCTCGACATCGGACAGGAGCGCGTCGGCCAAGGCATCGGCATTTTCGCGCAGCTTCAACCGGTAGACGATTCCCGCGGCGAGCCGGCTCAGGTTGTCGATCAGGACCACGCGCAAGGTGATCGCGATGGCCCACAATTCGCCGATCGTCAGCGGCTGCACGCGCTGATAGGCGCGGCAGAAGCGGTACAGAGTCTCCAACTCGAAACGATTGTCGGTGTGCGCAATGATCGACCAGGCGATGCCGTACACGCGCGGATAGCCGAGCAAATGGCCATTGGCAAGTTTCGGCAGCTGGCGGTAATACTCGGCGGGAAGGTCGCGACGAATCGCGCGGATATGCTCATCGACGACATAGTAGTTGTCGAGCAGCCACTCGGCGGCGGGCGTCACGGCTTTCGAGCCGCGGATACCGGCGAGAAGCGTCTGGTAAGCCGAATTCAACACCGCCGAATTGGCTCGCAGGCGCGACTGCAACGAGATGGCGCTCGAGTTCGCGTGGGAGATTTCTTGCGTTTTAGCCAGAGTCGACGCATAGAGCTCGAGTCGCTCGATGCTGTAGATTTCCGCCGAAATCGGCTCGTCCACGGCGGCCGGTCCCCGGAGCAACGCCGCCTTGAGGCCGCGTGGCCGGAAGTACTTCAAAAACACCTCACCGATTGCAGAAATGTGCCGACGTCCCGCGTGTCAATTGTCATCCACTCAGCAACCTCGAGGAGCGGTTCCGGATCACCAATACGATTGCGGCGCACATCTGAACCCAACCGAACCATCGGCAATCGGCCATGAGCGCCACCCAGATCAGTCCGGAGAGCCAGAGTACGCCGGCCGCGAGGGAAGCGTCCCGACTGCGTCGGGTTCTTCGAAGCTCGTCGCGCAGCTCGGCCATGCCGGCACTCTCGACCCTCAGCCTTGCGCGTCCTTCCGCAGCCTCGCGCACGGCGGTTTGAAACAGCTGCGGCACCTGCTTCAATGCCTCAATCGTATCGGGGAGCTGCGTGCGTACCTTGCGCAGAATGGAGCTGGGGCTCATTCGTTCGCGCATCCAGGATCGCAGAATGGGCCGCGCGGTCTTCCAAAGATCGAGTTCAGGATAGAGTTCGCGGCCCAGGCCTTCGATATTGAGGAGAGTCTTTTGCAGCAGGATCAGCTGCGGTTGGATCTGCATGTCGAAGCGGCGCGCCGTCTCGAACAGCCGCAGTAGGACCTGCGCGAAGGAGATGTCCTTCAGGGGCTTGTTGAAAATCGGCTCGCAGACCGTGCGCACCGCGGACTCGAGTTCGTCAATCCGCGTTCCCGGCGGCACCCAGCCCGACTCCACGTGCAACGCGGCCACCCGTGCGTAGTCTCGGTCGAAAAAAGCCAGGAAATTCGCGGCCAGATAGTGTTGATCGCGGGGCTGCAGAGTGCCGACGATCCCGAAATCGACTGCCGCATAACGCGGATTCTGAGGATCATCGAGCTGCACGAATATGTTTCCCGGATGCATGTCGGCGTGGAAAAAGTTGTGCCGGAACACCTGGGTGAAAAAAATTTCGACGCCGTTTTCGGCCAACTTGGCGATATTCGTGCCGCGCGCACGCAGCTCGTCCATCCGGTTGACGATGACGCCGTGTATGCGTTCCATCACCATGACATTGACGCGGCAATAATCCCAATACACGGCGGGCACATAGAGCAGCGAGGAGCCCGCAAAATTCCGCTTCAGTTGCGCGGCATTGGCGGCCTCGCGCATCAGATCCAGTTCGTCGAGTATGGTCTTGCGATACTCGCGCACGATCTCGATCGGGCGCAACCGCCGCGCATCCTTCCAATACTCGTTCGCCAGCGCGGCAAGGGCGTCCAGGACGTCCAGGTCCAGATCGATGACCGCGTGCATGCCGGGCCGCAGGATCTTGACGACCACGTCCTCGCCGGATTTCAGGGTCGCCGCATGCACCTGCGCGACCGAGGCGGCGGCGAGCGGCTCGGGTTCGAAGCCGGCGAAGAGATCGCCGAGCTTGGCGCCCAACGCGCCTTCGATGGTTGCGACTGCGACATCGCTGCCGAAGGGTGGCACCCGATCTTGTAGCTTCGCCAACTCGTCGGCGATGTCGAGCGGAATCAAGTCGCGGCGTGTCGACAGGGCTTGACCGAATTTGACGAATATCGGCCCGAGTTCCTCGAGCGCGAGCCTGAGCCGCTCGCCGCGTGTGATGCCGGCGCTGCGCTGGAACCAGGTCCACGGCGAGAGGTAGAACAGGAACCGGAATGGCGGATACAGATGTGTGGCGCGTATGAAATCGTCCAACCCATGCCTGACCAGCGCGCGTTGGATCGTCAACAGCCGAACGACGACGCGAATCCGCATCAGGTCGAGCCCTTCAAGCGCTGCTCGAACCGCGCGATGCGCGCGTCGACCCGGTCGGCCGTTTCGCGCAGTGCGTCGACGCCCCGCAGGAATTCGTCGAGTTCGGTGTTGCTGACCAGATCCCGCCCCTCCTCCTGCAGATATTCGGCGATGTTCTCTCCCGCCGCACGGCGGGCTTTGCGCGCCCATTCCATCGTTTTCAGGGCGAACTGCGACAAGCCCCGCGCGGGCACGTCGCCGACCAGGCGGGACAGCTCTTCCTCCAAATCCGGCCGCGCCAAAGCAAGGAGTTCCCGATATGAATTCGCAATTTCCGCATCGCCGCTGACAACCGCTCTGGCGCGTCCGCCGGTTGCCCCCGCCAAACGGAGCAGCGCCAGGGGCGATCCGGCAATGGTTGCGTCGACGGGCTCGCGCACCTGGGAATCGAGCGGCGAGCCGGCGGCGATCAGCGACAGCCGTCCGCAGACCGCACTGATGCGAATCGGTGCCAATCCCTCGATGTCCAGACGCATGGCGGTGCCGCCGAGGCGGCGAGCAAGCGCAGTCGCCTGCATCGATGCAGAGACGCCGCGATTGAGCGAAGCTTCAACGGCGGCGAGCCATGCGGGAGTGGCCGCCATGTCAGATCTTGTACCCGCGGTGCAGGGCAACGATTCCGCCGCTCAAATTATGGTACCGGGCCTGGGCGTAGCCCGCGGTCCGCAGCATCTCGAGCAAGGTTTCCTGGTCGGGATGCATGCGTATGGACTCCGCCAGGTAGCGATAGCTGGCCTCGTCGCCCGCGACGAAACGCCCCAGCAGCGGCAGCACGTTGAACGAATAGGCGTCGTAGAGCGGTTTGAGGCCCGGTGCAACCGGGCGCGAAAATTCGAGTATCAGCAACTGGCCGCCGGGCTTCAACACCCGCAGCATCGAGGTCAGAGCGGCGCCTTTGTCGGTCACGTTGCGCAAACCGAAGCCGATGGTTACGCAATCGAACGAATTATCGTCGAAAGGCAGTCGCTCGGCATCCGCGACCAGACATTCGACGTTTCCGACCAACCCTAAGTCGAGCAACCGGTCCCTGCCGCGCTCCAACATGCTCGGATTGATGTCCGATAGGACCACCCGGCCTTCCTTGCCCACTTGCCGAAGCATTCCGAGCGCCAGGTCGCCGGTGCCTCCGGCGACGTCGAGCGCCCGATGTCCCGGTTTCAAATCGGTCAGCGACAGGGTGAATTGCTTCCAGAGCCGGTGTACGCCG
Source organism: Gammaproteobacteria bacterium (assembly GCA_034667965.1). Classification (GTDB taxonomy): domain Bacteria; phylum Pseudomonadota; class Gammaproteobacteria; order Steroidobacterales; family Steroidobacteraceae; genus Bog-1198. Next base: position 1,755 of record JAXDQI010000092.1, on the reverse strand, counting down.
AACGACATCAGGTCGTTCATGACGTCATATTTGCCGGCGACCGAGGCGAACACGGAACGAACCCGCTGCGCCTTCTCGGCCCAGGCGACTTTCTCAAAGCCGAAATCGACAGTGCCGTCGGAGTTGCTCATGATCGTCCTCGGAGTGGTGCCCGCATTGTAGCCCACTCGAGCGATCCCACCCGCCGCGCGTCACCCGCCGTCCGTTACCCGCCCTGCGCTACCCGCCGTGCGTTACCCGCCCTGCCGGACGCCGGCGGCCGTGCATCTTTCCAGGTAGCGCGCCCAGTTCGTTGCGGCGTCGCGTCCCAGTTCGTGCAGCAGGTTCCACGAATAAAGACCGGTATTGTGGCCATCGTCGAAGACCAGCCGGACTGCGTAATTGCCTATGGGTTCAACCGCGGTGATCCGTACGCGTTCCTTGCCGGTTTGCAGTGTTCCCTCGCCTCCGCCATGTCCCTTCACTTCGGCGGAAGGCGAAAACACGCGCAGATACTCGAAGGTGAGTTCGTAACTGGATCCGTCGTCGAAATGCACGTCGAGAACGCGCGATTCGGTGCGTACCTTGATCTCGACCGGTTGAGGCATGCCTTTTCCTTCGGGCCGTCTACAGAATGTACCGCGACAAATCCTGGTCGCGCATCAGCTCCCCGAGATTGCCCTCGACATAGTCGTGATCGACGAGCACCCGCGCTCCGCTGCGATCGGCGGCTTCGAAGGATATGGATTCCAGCAATCGCTCCATGACGGTGTGCAGGCGGCGCGCACCGATGTTCTCGGTGCGCTCGTTGACCTCGAATGCCACCTCCGCGAGCCGTTTCACGCCGGACGCGTCGAATTCCAGCGCCACCCCTTCGGTCGCAAGCAGCGCGGAATATTGCCGGCAAAGCGACGCGTCCGGCTCCGTCAAGATCCGCACGAAATCCTGAACGACCAGCGGCTCCAATTCGACACGAATCGGAAGTCGTCCCTGCAGCTCCGGGATCAGATCGGAGGGCTTCGACATGTGAAATGCACCCGACGCGATGAACAGAACATGGTCGGTTTTCACCGTGCCGTACTTGGTGTTCACGGTGCAGCCTTCGACGAGCGGCAATAGATCTCTCTGCACGCCCTCGCGCGACACGTCGGCGCCGGTCGTTTCCTGGCGCCGCGCGATCTTGTCGATCTCGTCGATGAACACGATGCCGTTCTGTTCAGCATTCTCGACCGCCCGCGCCTTGAGTTCCTCCTCGTTGATCATTTTCGCAGCCTCCTCATCGACCAGGAGCTTCAACGCTTCCTTGATCTTGAGCTTGCGCTGCCGGCTGCGGCCGCCGCCCAACGATTGGAACATCCCCTGGAGTTGCTGCGTCATTTCCTCCATGCCGGGAGGCGCCATGATCTCGACTCCCACGGGCATCGCCCGCACCTCGACTTCGATTTCCCGGTCGTCGAGTTCGCCCTCGCGCAGCATCTTTCGGAAGCGCTGGCGTGTGTCGTTGTCCCGGGGCGCGGAGTCTCCCGTGAAACCCGCCTGGGCCCTGGGCAGGAGCGCGTCCAGAACACGGTCCTCGGCGGCATCCGCGGCACGGTGCCGTACTTTAGCGATCTCTTCTTCGCGGGTCATTTTAACGGAGATCTCGACAAGATCACGTACGATCGAGTCAACTTCCCGGCCGACGTAGCCGACTTCCGTGAATTTCGTGGCTTCCACTTTGATAAAAGGTGCCTTGGCAAGCCTGGCCAAGCGCCGCGCGATCTCGGTCTTTCCAAC
>JAXDQI010000091.1:0-7066 GCA_034667965.1 Gammaproteobacteria bacterium | reverse complement strand
TGTCGATCGGTCGCGATATCGGCAAATCGAGCGCCCGTAAATCGCTTGCTGACGCCTGCCGCGAATTCAGCGTAATCCGTCAGGAACTCGGTTCGATGCGGCGCGTAGAACCCGCCCAGAGCTTGATCGACGAAATACACCGCGCCCGCCTCGCGCGCACCCGGTGAGTCGTCCGAAGGGATGATCTGCGCGCACATCGCATCGACATCCCGCGCCATGCCGGCATTCAGTATTGCGAACGACGTGGGCTTTGCCGATTGCGCCTCCGCGTGCGCGTGGTCCGCCGCCGTTGCGATTTTCGGCCAATTCAGCGCGAGCCAGCCGGCTCCCAACGCTTGGCCCGATGTTGCGATGAATGAGCGTCGATCAAATTCCATGGGTGTTCTACTCTTGCTGAAAATGAGTATGGGTGCGCGGACTGTTGCTCGCAATGTCTAATCGGCATAAAGATGCCGCCGAAGTTGAGCTCACCCTTGCGCGGCCGAAGGCGAGACTTCCGGCGTGGTTGGCAGACCGCTACCGTGGCCCCCGCTGCAGCAGCGGCGCGATCAGATCGATGGGTAGTGGGAACACGATTGTCGAACTCTTTTCGCTGGAGATGTCCGCGAGCGTCTGCAGGTAGCGCAGTTGCAATGACGCCGGTTCGTTCGATAGGAGCTTGGCGGCCTCCGCCAGTGTTTGCGCCGCTTGTTTCTCGCCTTCCGCGTGGATCACCTTGGCGCGTCTGCCACGCTCGGCTTCGGCCTGTCTGGCCATCGCGCGGATCATGGTTTCATCCAGATCGATATCCTTGATTTCGACATTGGTCACTTTCATGCCCCAGGCCGCCGTATTCGCGTCGAGGATCTGCTGAATGGCGGCGTTGAGCTTGTCACGCTGCGCCAGCATCTCATCCATCTCGTGCTGCCCGGCCACCGAACGCAACGTCGTTTGCGCGAGCTGACTGGTCGCTTCCCATGGGTCGATCACCTGCAGAATGGCCTTTTCCGGATCGACGATGCGAAAATAAACCACCGCGCTGACCTTCACGGAAACGTTGTCCCTGGAAATCACGTCCTGCTTCGGCACGTTCAGCACGATGGTGCGCAGCTCGACCTTCCTCATTTGCTGAATTACCGGCAGCACGAGCCGCACGCCGGGTCCTTTGACACCGGTGAACCGGCCTAGCGTGAACATGACACCGCGCTCATATTCCTTGAGAATGCGTATGGAACTCATGACCAGCAGCAGCAATATGAGTACGGTGATCGGTAACGAAAGGCTCATCGGTGACTCCTGTTATTCCTATTGCGGTTCGACCCAGAGCGTCAGCTCCACCACTTTGACTATACGGGCCTGTTGACCCGCGCGCAGCGGACTTGGCGTTCGGGCGTTCCACAGTTCTCCGCCATAGCGCACGACGCACCGATCCTGACAATCACTGATGGCTTCAACGAGCGCGCCGTTCATCGTCTCAATCCCGCAGCTTGTGGGCCGCCGTTGCGCTCGAGCACCCAGCCAGCCGATGGCGACGATCACGAGTCCACCGGCAACCGCGATTCCCACGATCAAGGGCAATGCCACCCGAAGTCCTGACGCATGATTGTCGAAGAGAATGATGGAACCGATGACAAATGCCGCCAGGCCGCCGACGCCCAGGGATCCAAATGCGGGCATGAAGAACTCCGCAACGATCAGGCCAAGCCCCAACGCCATGAGAGCGAGACCCGCGTAGTTGACTTCGAGCAGCTGTAAACCGTAGAGCCCCAGCAGCAGCGCCAGCGCGCCGACAACTCCGGGCAGGACTGCCCCGGGGTTGTACCCCTCGAGCAGCAGGCCGTAAATACCAACCAATAGCAGCCCGTAGGCAATGGTGGGATGGGTCAATATCAACAGCACGCGCGTGCGCCAGTCCGGCACGATGCTTCGCACCGCAAGCCCCCGCGTGTCGAGGACGATCTCGCGATTCATCGCTTTGACCTTGCGCCCTTGTAGCTGTTGCAATAGGTCCGGTACATCTTTCGCGATGATTTCAATGACGTGCTGTTCGAGAGCATCGTCCGCCGACAGGCTCGCGGCCCCCCGTACGGCGGCTTCAGCCCAGTCGGCATTTCGACCGCGCAATTGCGCCAGCGCGCGGATGTACGCAACGGCATCGTTGATGGCTTTGTGCTCGAGGGCCGTCCCTTCGGGCATCGCCTCCGGGCCCTTCTGTTTCTGGTCATCGCCGGGATTCACCGGCGCTGCCGGCGGCGCGTTTGGCACCCCACCTATCGAAATCGGCGTCGCAGCACCCAGGTTGGTCGCGGGAGCCATCGCGGCGACGTGGCTCGCGTAGAGGATGTACGTCCCCGCACTCGCTGCCCGCGCACCGCTGGGAGCCACATAGACCACGACCGGCAGCGGTGAGGCGAGTATCGCCTTGATGATGTCGCGCATGGAGGTGTCGAGGCCGCCGGGCGTATCCATCTGCAGGATGACGACGGCGCTGCCTTGGTTGCCGGCGTCCGCCATTGAATGCTCGACATAGCGGCTCATTGCCGGCCCAATGGGACCGTTAAGCTCGATGAGGGTTGCAAACCGGTCAGCGGATGCGACGGCGTCGGCGCTTCTACTCGATGCTGAACTCAACAGCAGCAAGCCGATTACGAGCCACAGCGCGATGCGGCGCAATTGAATCTGCCTGGAACCAATCTCGCTCATTGCCTGGCCCCCTCGGGGTGCCCGCGTTTCACCAGCCCCCAAATAGTAGTCCGAAGCGGGCTGCGCGTGTTAGCTCAACGCTGGAGCAATTCCTCTTAGAGTGCATCGAGTTTCTTGGTCAGAAGCCGCGGATTTGGGCAATCCAGTCGGCCAATGCCGTGACGCCTTCTGGATCGAGTTCGTAGAACCGCTTTTGTGCCTGGGGCCGAACGCGCACCAGCTTTGCGTCGCGCAATGTTTTCAAGTGCTGCGAGATTGCCGGAGCGCTGATCTCGAAACGCCGGGCGATATCCCCGGACGACATGGCGCCGGCCGCCAGCATTTCCACAATGCGCCGGCGGGTTGGATCGGCGAGGGCAGCCAGGCCTTGCATGGGCTCATTATGTAGACTTTGCTTAATTAAGTAAATACGTAAGTACTGGCGCGGATGGGCCGATGGGCGCAGTGCTTGCAGAAGGCGCCGAATCAACTAACGATGCATTAAAAGAGGAGCGAGCATTGAAACAGTCCCTGTTGGCCCATCTCGTCGGCACATCGCAGCGCGTGGGCGCCACTTCCGCTCGCCTTCGCAAGGTGCAGGAACTGGCCGGTTTCTTAAGGGCGCTGCCGCCCGAAGAAATCGAAACGGCGGTACATTATTTGTCTGGAGAGACATCGCAGGGCCGCATCGGCATCGGTTACGCGACGTTGCAGGCAGCCGCGTCCAAAACCGCCGCGGTCGCGGAGACTCTGTCGATCGCAGAGGTTGACCAATGTCTCACCGTGGTGGCCGGTAGTCGCGGCGCCGGCTCAGCAGCGCGTCGCGCCGCGGCGTTGCGCGATTTGTTCTCGCGGGCAACACCGGCTGAGCAGGCGTTCCTCCTCCGTTTACTGGTCGGGGAACTGCGGCAGGGTGCGCTGGGCGGAGTCATGGTCGACGCCATCGCCGCGGCCGCAGATCTGCCGGCAGCAGAGGTGCGTCGCGCAGCAATGTATTCGAATCTGGGCGCGATTGCCCGCGTCGCATTGCTCGATGGAGCCGATGCCCTCGGGAGATTCCGGCTCGAACTGTTCTCGCCGGTCGTCCCCATGCTGGCACAGACCGCTGCCGACGTGGCCGAAGCGTTGCGGGAGCTCTCGGGCGAAGTGGCGTTCGAGTGGAAGATGGACGGCGCGCGCATACAGGTACACAAGATGGCGGACGACGTCCGCGTCTACACGCGTGGGTTGAACGAAGTTACCGGCGCGGTGCCGGAAATCGTCGAAGAGGCGCGCGGGTTCTCGGCAGATGCGTTGGTGCTCGATGGCGAGGCAATTGCTTTCGATGCATCGGAGCGACCCCTCCCGTTCCAGATCACGATGCGTCGCTTCGGCCGTAAGCTCAACGTCGAGAAGCTGCGCGCCGAGCTGCCGATCAGAGCTTTTTACTTCGACTGCCTGCGCTTCGATGGACGAAGCGTCGCGGATCGTCCCACACGTGAGCGCTTCGAGGCGCTTGCAGAGGCGGTTCCGGCATCGTTGCAGGTTCCACGGCTCATCACCTCATCCGAGCCTGCGGCGCGCGCCTTCTACGAGGCCGCGCTCGCCGCCGGACACGAAGGACTGATGGCGAAGTCGTTGCAGGCAGCGTACGAAGCCGGCAATCGGGGTGCGAGCTGGCTAAAGATCAAGCGTGCCCATACTCTCGATCTTGTTGTGATCGCCGCCGAGTGGGGCCACGGCCGCCGTACCGGCAAACTGTCGAATCTGCACCTCGGCGCCCTGGATCCGGGCACGGGCGAATACGTAATGCTCGGCAAGACGTTCAAAGGACTCACGGATGCCATGCTCGAATGGCAGACGAAGGAGTTTCTGGCGCGGGAGACTCACCGTGATCAGTGGACCGTATACGTCCGGCCGGAGCTGGTCGTGGAGATTGCATTCAGCGACCTGCAGGCGAGCACCCGCTATCCGGGCGGCCTGGCGCTGCGGCTCGCGCGCGTGAAGCGCTATCGCGACGACAAGCGAGCCGAAGACGCTGACACCATGGAATCGGTACGAAGAATTTATTCCCTTCAGGCGGGCATAGCGTCGTCACGATGAGCGGGACTCCGCGTCAATGGTTGCGTGGTGCGCCACGCTAGAATCATGGCGCCGAATATCAACGCCCCCGCCAGCAAGAAGGGCGCGCCGGGCAAACCCCAGTTCGCCCGCGTGCTGATGAACACGGCGAAGGTCTGGGTGAACACCATGGGTCCAATGAGGCTCGCCAGGCCCATAAGGCTCGCCAGCGCGCCCTGCAGACGTCCCTGTTCGGTGGCGTCCACCAACCGCGTCATGATGGTTTGCAACGATGGCGTGGCAATACCCCACAGAGCCATTACTGGCACGCCGATCCAGAAAATCGGTCCTGTGGGTGCCAGCCCATAGATGGCGAAGCCCGTCATTCCGAATGTCAAACCCACCACCATCGCACGCCTCTCCTTGAGCCACCTCACCGCCGGCTTAACCAAGAAGCCCTGGACGATGAGCGACGAGATGCCGACGCCGGCCAGTACGATGCCGACCGCGCGCGTATCCCAGCCGTAGCGATAATGCATATACAATACCGTGGTGCTCGGCAGCACGTTGTGTGCGAGATTTATGAGGAAGTAGCTGACGGCGAGACCCGACAGCATCGGGTGAGAGCGCAGCAGCATGAGGGCCCCCAGGGGATTGGCGTTCTTCCACGAGAAAGGCACGCGCTTTTCCTTGGGTAATGACTCGGGCAGCACGAAAAGCCCCCAGCACACATTGGCCAACGCCATGAACGCTGAAGCCCAGAACGGCAGTCGCGGTGAGATGGCGCCCAGCAGACCGCCCAACGCCGGTCCCACGACGAATCCGACGCCGAAAGCGGCTCCGATGATACCGAAACTCGCTGCGCGCTCCTCCGGTGGCGTTACGTCCGAGATATACGCGCCGGCCGTGCTGAAGCTTGCCGCAGTTATACCCGATATCACCCTACCGACCAGCAGCCACCAGAGGTTTGGCGCCAGTGCCATGAGGATGAAATCCAGACCCAACCCGGCACAGGAGATGAGGATTACCGGGCGTCGCCCGAAATGATCTGAGAGCGAGCCTTGTATGGGAGCGAAGATGATCTGCATCAGCGCCCAGGCGGTGCCGAACAGACCGTACATTTCCGCGGCGCGCGCGGCATTGCCGCCCATGAAGTTCTGAACCAGAACGGGCAGCACGGGAATGATCATGCCGAAGGCCAGCATGTCGATGAGCACAGTGACGAAGATGAAGGTCAGCGCAGCCTTGCGGCCCGATCGAGCGACTATATTCATGGTGCAAGCTTAGCGTAGCTGCGTCTGGGTACCATCTGCCCGGTTAGGACCCTGTGAGATTGGTCGGGGAGACAGGATTCGAACCTGCGACCTCGTGGACCCGAACCACGCGCTCTACCAGTCTGAGCTACACCCCGAATTCGGCCGCGGATTAGTGCTTGCGGGCCACTGCGAACCTGGCTAGTTCGCTTAAACCTTCTTTGAAAGCGGTCTCTGGAAGGGGCGCCAGCGCAGCAAGCGCATGATCTGCCTCGCCTTGAGCGAGGCGCGCAGTGTACGCAAGGCCTCCGAGGCTTGCAACGGCGCGTGTTATTTCCCCCAAATTGTCCAATCCGCCGTGCTCTATGGCGTGACGGATCATCTCGCGCTGGGTGCTATTCCCATGCTGCATTGCATATATCAGCGGGAGAGTGGGTTTCCCCTCCGCCAGGTCGTCCCCGAGATGTTTCCCGAGCTTGCCTTCATCGGCTTCATAGTCGAGGGCGTCGTCGACCAATTGGAAGGCGGTGCCGATATGCCGGCCGAAACGGGCTAGAGAGTCCTCTATTATGGGGGGCGCGTCGCTCAATACCGCTCCGATCTGCGCTCCCGCCTGGAAAAGCCGGGCCGTTTTGCGCTGGATGACGTCGATATAACGCGCCTCGGTGGTATTCGGATCATGCGCATTCATGAGCTGCAGCACTTCGCCCTCGGCGATGGCATTGGTGGCATCGGCGATGATCTGCATGATGGGCATGCGATCGAGGGCCACCATCATCTGGAAGGCGCGAGAATAGAGGAAATCGCCCACCAGGACGCTGGTAGCGTTGCCGAACACCTCGTTGGCGGTCTCGCGGCCGCGGCGCAGAGAGGAGGCGTCAACCACATCGTCGTGCAGCAGCGTCGCGGTGTGGATGAACTCGACGATTGCGGCCGCCTCGATGTGCTGGTCCCCCTGATGGCCGCAGGCCCGGCCTGCCAGAAGCACCAAAAGGGGGCGCAACCGCTTGCCGCCGGCGTAAATAATGTAGCTGGCCACCTGATCGACCAGGGCCACTTGGCTGTGGAGGCGATGTTTGACGACCCGGTCGACGGCCTCGAAATCGGCGGTA
>JAXDQI010000090.1:0-12875 GCA_034667965.1 Gammaproteobacteria bacterium | reverse complement strand
GGATCGAAACCACTTCGTGCTTGAAGGCGAGGTATCGGCCCGGCGACGCGCCGATGTTGAAATGCTGGTGAAACCAAAGATTGGGCGGGACGACCATGGTTCCTTCCTGCCAGTCGTAGCGGCGGGGTTCCTCGCCCTCCGGCCACATCAGCGTGTAGCCCTCGCCGCTCATGACGATCACATGCGCGCCCGGCCCATGGCAGTGCGCTTTCTTGTACGTCGCCACCGGGAACTGCGAGATGTGGCTGTTCATCGAGCCCTTTGCCAGGTTGAAGCGGATGTGGCCGCCTCCGGCGCCGCGCTCCTTGGCGCTGATCAGCGGCAGATTGATGGCGTCCGCGACGAAATTCGTCTCGAGCAGCAGGCCCTTCTGCTCGCCCTTGTTGGCGAAGTACTCGGGCTCGCCGGCGAAGCGGCTCTTGAAGTCGTACTTCGTGTTGAATACGAAGTCGACATCGTCATAGACATTGAGAATTGCGGGTCCGTTGGTGACGGCGACGAATCGCGCCGGGGTCAAGCCTTGACCGTTGAAGTGCTGATGCCAGCAATTGATCGGGATCGCGAACAGCGATCCCTTGTTCCATTCGAAGGTGATCTTCTGGCCGGTATCATTCCAGACGGCGGTCGAACCGCGCCCATCCAATACATAGATCATCTCTTCGAACAACTGACGCTGCGGGGCGAGCTTGCCGCCGGCCGGGATTTCGCAGACATAGCAATCATTCGACGTGCGCGATGCCTCGTGGTTGATGTAGACGCCGCGGCCGCCGCGGCGGCCCCACGGCTTCAGTTCGACCGTGTGCAGGTTGGCGATATAGTGAGCGCTGATGATCTCCAAGCCTTCGCCGCGCACCCAGTTCGTGTACGGAGATTCCTTCTCCGTCGCGAATTTTTTCGCCAATTCCTCCGAAACAACTGCATTCGTCATCTGAGTCATCCTTATTTCTCGGTTCGCGGGCGAAATTGCGGGTCGCGATCATGGTGATCGTGCCCGCTATTCTTTTGACCGTTATGGTGGTGGTGGTGGTGATGGCCGTGACGCCCCAAGTGCTGGTGGGGCGGCGCCTGGCCTTGGGGGACATCCTTGAATACCAGCGATTTGACGGTGACCGGCACTGTGTGCGACGGCAGCCGAATCCTCCCCAGGTCGATGTAATCGAAATCCACGAGCACGATGCCGTCGATCACCAGCACCTCCGACTCGATGCCAAGATCGTCGCGCAGCACGCCGCCCAGGGTCTGCGCCAAATCGCCGTCGAGAATCAGGTAGAGCGGCTGCTTGCGCGCGATGCTGCGCGCCAGGCCGGCGACGATGCCCCGGGCGAAGGCTGCAATGCGCTCGTAGGACGGCTCGCCCCGCCACTGAAAGGCCAGTGCGAATTCCTTGTCCTCGCCGGCCAGGTCGAACAGAGTCAAGTGCCGCTGGATCACCTCGGCCACGCGTTGCGGATCAATGAGCGCCGGAAATTCGCAGGGCGGTTTGAGCACCTGCAGGTTGCGCCGCGGCAGCAATGCACCGTGATTCGAAATGTAGATGGTGTTGCCGGTGAGTTGAACCGAGTACTCGGAAGCTCCCAGCGCAGTGGCGCGGATGCATTCCTTGGCAGGCAGCAAGGGCCACGGCAATTCTCCTGCGTCGACTTTCCGGCGCAGGGCCGCGCCGAGACGCCGTCCGAGATCGCCGAAGTCGCGGCTCTCCCGGCCGTAAATATATTCGGCGACGCCACCGGAGAACATGACGCCGTCGATCGGACCCACGTCGGCCAGCCGGTCGGTCAAGTAGAGCTCCTGGATGTCCGCCGGCGGATCAGCGTCGCGCACCGCGCTAACCCAGGCCGCCGCCATGGATTCGGCCAGGGCATCGAGCGCGGCCGGGTCGATCACATCGCCCACCGACCAGGAGAAACCCGCACGAGCCGCGAGGCGCCGCCCGGCCGGATCGAGCCGCACGATGCGCCCGCCATCCACGACCTGCAAACGGCCGCCGACGTGAAACGCCGCCGTGGCCACGACGCGCCCCGACTCGATGATGGCGAGCTTGGTGGTGCCTCCGCCGATATCGATATTGAGCAGCCGCCGGCCCGAGTCGGCGGATACGCGCGCCGCGCCGGAGCCGAAGGCGGCGAGCATGGCTTCCATGTGGTGGCCGGCGGTGGCGCAGACGAAATCGCCGGCGCGCTCCGCCACGATGCCCGCGATCGCTTCGGCGTTCTCGCGCCGCAGCGCCTCGCCGGTGAGGATCACCGCGCCGATATCGACTTGTTCCGGTCCGACGCCGGCCATGTTGTAGGCATCATCGATGATCGCCCCCAGCGCGCCCTGATCGATCCGCTCTTCGCTCTTGTAGGGCGTCAGCACGACCGGCGACTGGAACAGCGTTTCGCGCGATACCACGAAATAATGACTGGAGAGATCCTCCCCCAGCCTGCGCAGATTCAGCTGCGAGAAAATCACCTGGGTGCCGGACGAACCGATGTCGATTCCGACGCTGGTCAGCGAAACATGGTCCTGGATCCAGATGGGATTCGCTTCGAGCGGGCCCTGTGAATCGAAGTCATCATGATCGTGGTCATACGCAGCGCCGGGCGCGTGGGCATGAGTAAGTTCCCGCCCGAAGGCATGGTCCTGCAGGGCGTGAGCCCGCTCCGCAGCCGACGCTTTTTCATCGATCATTGCTGCCTCCCGCCACCCACGCGTGTCGCGATGGGGAATCGCCGTATGACAAGGTCCTCGCCACCGAGACATCGTTCGATGACTCGGGCTGCGTGACCTCCCGGGAGCTGCGTCACGCGTCGACTCCGATGCACGACTTGTTCCTCTATACGGAATCTATTTCCTACATGCAGAACAAACATTACCAAGCCGAGGCATTGCTGTCAATCGCGTGGCCTTTAGGGAACAAGACCGCGTTTCGCCAGCAATCGGTCGAGCCGCGGATAGACGCGGCGCACGTTGCCTTCGAATATCTTGTGCCGGCTTTTCTCGTTCAGACCTTCGACCTGGTCGATGTACCGCTTGGTATCGTCGAAGTGGTACCCGGTGTCCGGATCGATGCCCGGCACCGCTCCCAGCATTTCCGAGGCAAACAGGATGTTGTCGATCGGCACGACCTTGGTGAGCAGTTCGATGCCGGGCAGGTGGTAGACGCAGGTATCGAAGAACACGTTGTTCATCAGATGATCGACTGTTCTTTTTTTGATGCTGAGGCTCAAGCCCCGGTAGCGCCCCCAGTGATACGGCACCGCACCGCCACCGTGCGGGATGACCAATTTCAGCGCCGGAAAATCCTGGAACAGATCGCCCTGGATGAACTGCATGAAAGCCGCGGTATCGGCATTGATGTAGTGGGCGCCGGTATGATGGAAGTTGGGATTGCAGCACGACGAAACGTGGATCATCGCCGGCACGTCCAACTCGCACAGTTTCTCGTAGAGCGGGTACCAGTACCGGTCGATCAACGGCGGGTCCGTCCAGTAGCCGCCGGACGGATCGGGATTCAGGTTGATGCCTACGAAGCCAAGCTCATTCACCATACGCTCGAGCTCGGCGATGCAGTTCTTGGGCGAAACGCCGGGAAACTGCGGCAGCTGCCCGACCCCGACAAAATTATCGGGCAACAGAGTGCAAAGGCGATGGATGAGATCGTTCGACACGGCGGCCCATTGCCGGCTGACCGCTTCGGTGCCCACGTGATGCGCCATGCCGGCGGCACGTGGGGACAGGATGGTCAGCGTGCTGCCGCGCACCGCCTGCAGCTTGAGTTGCGGCGCGACGCTTTTGATCAGGACATCGTCGCTGATTCCCAGGTCGGTCGTAGCCGGTTTGCGCGCCGGGTCCGCCAACCCGGCCAGCTGCCTGTCGCGAAACTGATGGAGCGCCGCGGGCTCGGTGGTGTAATGGCAATGTGCATCGATGATCATGGAGCGGCAGACCCTTGGCCGGCGGGCGTAATGGACCCTGCGGTTGCGGCGAGGAATTCCAGCAAGCGGGCGCTGGTCCGCTCCTCCGTCTGCTCCGACACGGCTACGTCCCAATAGGCCCCTTGGGGCAGGCATTCTTCTAGATAGCGGGCGGCGGAGGTGGCATGCGAGGCGTCGTGGCCAGGAATGATGAGGGCCGGGATGTCCAGGCGCAGCAGGTCTTCAGGCTCCGCTCCGGGAGCGGTATCGCGATCGAACAACCGGCGCCCCATGCCCGCCACGATGAGCTTGTACCGGTCGACATCCTGGGCGGCATAGACCCTGGCGAAGGCAGGATCGTTGCGGATGACGGAGGCCCACGGCCCGCCGCGCGGGTCTGCGCCGAACGGTTTGCCCCCTTCGATCGCCAGCGCCACGACCTTGTCCATCCCATGCTGGTGGACGAAGGCCAAATGCTCCGCGAAGCGTTGGTGGCTGCTCAGACGGTATTTCGCACCGCCCACCGGCCAGTAGAGGAGCATGCTGAGCACGGTCTCCGGATGGGCCACGCCGAAGGCAAGCACCGGCGAACAACCCATGCAGCCTCCCATCAGGTGGGCTCGCTTGATCTGAAGATGATCGAGCAGACCCTTGCCCTGGGCGACGTAGTGAGACCAATCGATGCACTCGACCCGGCCGCCGGATCGTCCGGTTTCCCGCCGATCAAAAATGATGCACGTATAACTCCGGCTCAAGTGATCGAGTGGCTTGGTCCGCGCATAGGTGCCGAGCGTCGACCAAGTGTCGAGCGTCGCATTGAATCCGCCCGGCGAGAACATCAGCAACGGCGGACCGGAGCCCATGGTCGCATAGTGAGTCGGAATTCCGTCGATGGAGACGATGGGCATGGCGTGCTCCTCTCAGGGCCCCGGTTTGATGGCGGGCGCGCCCTTGATTTGGCGCGCAGCGCGCACGTCGGCGGCGTACGCGGTGATCGCATCGAGCGCGATGCGCGCGACATTGGCGTAGCTCTCGACCTGCGAGTCGATCGAACTGGCCGCGTAGCCGATCGCGGCATGCGCCATGCGCATCCGGCCATCGAGCCAGGGCCCGCCACCGAATCCGCCGATCACGGGGATGCCAACCGCTTTCGCGACCGCCGCGCCGGCAACCGGCCCTGAGTTGGTGAAATCGAGCAAGGACGCGCCGGCACCCTCCATCCGCCTGGCCTCCTCGAGCAGTCGCGACGTCATCTCCGGCGGCACCTGCGCACCCGGCGCGGATGCGGCGCCATAAGCAACGCCGTAACGAAGGGCCGTCTGCGGGGTGATGCCGAACTGGGCAAACACCGGAATGCCCGCACGCACCAGGGCCTCGACCGTCTCCGGAAAATCGGCGGCGCCGTCGAGCTTGATCATGTCGGCCCCCGCCTCCTTGATCAGCCGGATGGCCGCCCGCAAGGCGGCGGCGGAACCCTGCTGAAGCGGCCCGTAGGGGAAGTCGCAGCTGAGTAGTGCGCGTTTCACCCCGCGCCGCACGGCTTTGCAGACGATGACCATCTCCGCCATGCTGACTTCCAATGGATTGGCATGCCCCCACAGGTTGACGCCGACGGTATCGCCGACCGACACGATGTCCACCCCGGCGCGATCAACGATCTGTGCGATCTGGTAGTCCCACGCCACGACGCCGACGATCTTTTGGCCATCGGCTTTCATTTGCTGGAGCGCCGGAATGGTGACCGCAGTTTGCTCAGACTTCACGAGATGCTCCTCAAGCCGTCAACCCGGCAGTGCCTTGCGCGAACAGTTCTTCCACCGCAACTGGACGGCGGAGGATTCCTTGTTCATTGGCGTATCGGACCAGTGCTTCCAACATCGGCCGGTTGCGCGCGATGCCATAGGGCAGAGGGTCGGCACCCGTGATCTCGAGCACGCGCCGGTACGTGCGATCGGCTTTGGACGGCGCGGCGATGTGATCGTTGCGCAGGCGCTCGAGATAAGGCTGCTTGGCGGCGGCGAACGCATCGAAAATCCGCGCGGCGAGATCCGGATGGGCGTCCAGCACGGAATCTTTGATGACCAACACGTGATTGATCGGATAGTGGCCGTGCCGCGCCAGCGACTGGAATCCCACCTGCTCTGCGTCGCTGATCAAGGGCGCGACGTCCGGATGTTCCACTTGCACGCCGATGGTGGCGGCGAGTTCGCCGGCCGCCACCGCAGCCTCCAGGGTCTTGCCCTTCTCGAGGGGTACGACATTCGAAGGCGCCTGAAACTCCGCCACATGCTCATCACCCGAAAGCACCCAGGTGATCTTGCTCAGATCGACGCCGTGCTCGTGCTGAAGGATGCTGCGCGCCCATACTCCGGTCGTCACCGTGTAGCCGCGGTTGACACCGACCTTTCTGCCCTCGAGATCCTTCGGGCCGCGGATGCCCAGCTTCGTGTTGTATAGAATGGCCCCATGATGAAAGCCGCGCACCAGGAAGATCGGCAGCGCGGTGAAGCGCTTGTGATAAGCCCGAGCGGCCAGATAGGTGGTGAGCGCCATCTCGCTGACATCGAATTCGAGCCCGCGCACCATCCTCCGGAACACCTGGATGATGGACGGCACCTCCTCGAACTCGAACTCGAAATCCTGTAACCCGACCGTGCCGTCCTTGAGCGCACAGGTATGTCCCAGCGTCTGAAAAGCGACTTTCAACTTGTGCTTCGTCATCGCGAAATCCTTTGGATTGCCGTCGCCCGGCACCTCCGGCCGGTCAGCAGCAGTCGTCCTCGAACCCCTCCGGCACGGCCAGCGAGCGCATCAGCCAGTCGTAAGGAAGATCCTCTTCGGTGACCTGCAACACGGGTTTGAAGATCTTGAATCGGTGGCGCACGCCATCCGGAGTCCAAAACACCACCACCGTATCCAGCGGCGGGCAGCCCGGAAGAGTACAGGCGAGCTCCGCAACCAGCACCACGGCTTCCTGCCCGAGCTTGAAGCGTTTGCGCGTCTGCTCTGCGACGCGGTCGAGGGCCGGCACGTGATCCGCGCCTTTCTTGAGAAACCCCTTCATCATGGATCACCTGACATTCTCGCCGGCCGACGCCCACCTGCCTCTTCATACGGATGTCTGTCGCTCGCCGGGACGAACCGTCAGCGCATCCCTGGCAGCCTGATTGAAGGGTTGATCCGGAGGGAGTATCACGGCCGCGGAGCGCACGCGGTGGTGCGCCGGATCGACGCCCGGCGGAATTGTGCCCTTGTCCGCGAGCGCCATCGCCGCTTTCATCAAGCGCATCCGCGCCATGACGATGCCGTTGTCCGTCGAGCTCAGATTCTCCTTGGTCCGATCGGCGATCGGACCCATGCTCTCCTGCAGAGACGCGTCCTGCATGCCGATGCCGTCGATGCCGCTGTAGGCGCGCCCCGCCTTCTGGGCGGCGCGGTCCATCAAGTAGTTGTTGCCCTTGTTGGCCAGCGGTAGGTACGTCCCCGGGATGGTGGCGACGTGGATACCTTTGCCTTCCCGCATGGCCTGCACTTCTTCGGGGCTCAGGGCGCGCACCGGGTGATAATCGAAGCTCCAAGCCCAGCAATTCTCGTCGTCGATCGGAATCCAGAAGTGGCCGTGCACCGGATGATCGCCGCGCGGCGGCACCATGGTGAAGCACGGCATGATCCAGGGCGTGATGCGCCAGTAGTAGTTGCCCTGCTCGGCGTTGCGCCGCGCACCGATGAGCAGGCCGCCCTCGGACGGCACCACTTCGAACACCGGCTTCACGTCGCTCAGGTTGTACTGATTGCCCTTGGCGCCCTTGAACAGCGGGTCGCTGTTGAGGTTGCCGCGATGCAGCCAGGAAACATGACTCGAATCGATGCCGCCTTCCATGGCCTGCAGCCAGTTGGATTCCTGCCATCGCTTCGAGGTGTAGCTCTGCTCGGCGGGCACCAGGGAGAACTCGAATTCCGGCAAAGGCGGTCGCCTTTCCGGGGCGCCCATATAGGTCCACAGCACGCCACCCTGCTCCACCAGCGGATAGCCCGTCAGCTTGATGCGCTGGCAGAAGCCGTTCTCGGAAGGCTCCGACGGCACGTCGATGCACTGACCGGTGACATCGTATTTCCAGCCGTGATACGCACAGCGGACACCGCCTTCCTCGACGCGCCCGAACCAGAGCGAGACGCCGCGGTGGGCGCAGAATTCGCTGATGAGGCCGTAACGGCCGTCAGAATCGCGAAAGGCCAGCAGGCTTTCAGACAAAAGCTTGACGCGGACCGGCGCGCAGTCGTTCGCCGGCAGCTCCTCCGACAACAATGCCGGAATCCAGTAACTCCGGAACATGGCACCCATCGGAGTTTTCGGACCGGTTTGAGTCAGGAGGTCGTTCTGTTCTTTTTTCAGCATCACTGCTCCGGTCGGTTCGTCAGATCTTGTGGCTTTCAAGCGTGGAAGGGTGGAACAACTCCTCGACCTGCAGCCGGCGCTTGGACAAGCCCTGCGCGTGGTGATGGTGAAGGAAGTTGTCGAGGACGGCGCGGTTCGGTGCGACACCGTAGGACCAGAAGTCGGGCCCCATGAGCGCGCGTGCGGCCCGCAGGTGTTCCTCGACGAAAGGCAGGGTCACCTTGGTAGCCGAGGTATCGACCAGGCGCTCCAGCGCGATGCGTTTGGCTTCCTCGAACGCCTTGCACGCCGCCATGGGCAACCACGGATGCTGGTCCGCAAGCTCCCGCCGGATGCCGAGGATGTGCATGATCGGGAAGATCCCGGTCGTGCGGAAATACTCGGCCGCGGTGCGTGCCGGATCGGGGAACAGCCAGCCGACCTGGCTGTCGCCGCGCTCGAAGCAGGAGGGTGCGCGCGGCCCGACGATGCCGTCGATCTCGCCCCGCTCGAGCATCTGCGACAGGGTGAGATCTTCCGGGGCGGTCTCGATGCGGATATCGCTGGGCAGCTGCAGCGGAATTTTCTCCGGCCGGCCGGGATGCTCCATGCCGCCGCGGACCCAGATGATGTCGGACGGTTTGACGCCGTATCCGTCCTGCAGCAGCGCGCGGGCCCAGACGCAGGCCGTCAATTGGTATTCCGGGGTGCCCAGGCGCCGCCCCTTCAGATCGGCCGGGCTGTGAATGCCGCGGTCGGTACGGATGCAGATCGACGTATGGCGAAACGCGCGCGACGGAAAGACCGGTACGCCCACATAGGGATTGGTCCCGGCGGCGCTCTTGACCGCAAAACTGCTGAGCGACAGCTCGCTGATATCGAACGCCACGTCGCGGAACGCACGGAAAAACATCTCTTCCGGCGAGAGCAGCATGTAGACCGGGTCGGTGCCGTCCATTTGCACGTCGCCGTCAACCAGGGGTCTGGTTCGATCGTAGTTGCCCATGGCGACGGATATTCTAAGCTTCGACAAGATGTTTCTTGCGCCTCCGTCAGGCAGCCTTGGCTGCACGTTTCAGGGCACCGCAGATGCCGGCGAGACTGATGGACGCGTCAGCCAGCTCGGCGGCGCTCGCGTTACCTCCCACGGCGATGATCTCCTTGCCGAACCGCACATCGCGCGCGCTGTTGATGCCGATGGCGGCGGCGAGCTTGCCGTCGCGCAAGTGAAAAAATACGACCGGACCGCGGCCGAGAATTCCGCGCTGGACGACTTCGTCGCCCGCTTGGGGGATGCCCGCGATCTGCAGGTTCAAATCGAACTGATCGCTCCAGAACCAGGGAACCTCGGCGTATGGCTTGGCTGCGCCGAGGATGTTCCGCGCCACGGCGATCGCCTGGTTCTGCGCGTTCTGCCACGATTCGAGGCGTACTCGGTGGCCGAGCAAGGGGTTGAAGTGGCTGGTGACGTCGCCGGCCGCGTAAATCCGGGAATCGCTGGTGCGGCCGTACTCGTCGACGACGATGCCGTTCTCGATGTCGAGCCCCGCATCTTGCGCCAGATCGACATTGGGAATGACGCCGATGCCGACCACCACCGCGTCCGCGAGAAACTCATCGCCGTTATCGGTGTGGACGAGCGCGCGACCATTTGCGTCCGTGATGCGGCGAACGCGGGTCGACGTGCGCAGATCGGCGCCTCGTTCGCGATGCAGGTCGGCATAGAAGGAGCCGAGCAGTGGCGGGATGCCGCGCGCCATCGGCAAGTCGGCGAGTTCCAGCACCGTGACCGCGCAGCCGCGCGACAGCGCGGCCGCCGCCACTTCCATTCCGATGAAGCCGGCGCCGATCACCACGATGTGTGCACCCGGAAGCAAGCTCCGCTGCAGGCGCTGGCTGTCCTCGATGGTCCGCAAATAACTTAACTTAGGGTGGTCGGAGCCTTCCAACACCAGCGGCCGCGCACGCGTCCCGGTCGTCAGAATCAGAGTCTGGTAAGCAATCGATGAACGGTCATCCAGCTCGACCGCGCCATGCGCCGGGTCGATACACGCGGCCTTCCTGCCGCGCAACAGCGTGATTCCGGACTGGGTATACCAGGCCGAAGGCCGCACCCAGGCAATCTGTTCCAGACTCGCGTCGTTCAGAAATCCTTTCGACAGCGCCGGCCGCTCATAGGGCGGATGGGATTCGTCGCCGATCATCGTGATCGGTCCGGCGTGGCCGCCCAGTCGCAGGGCCTCGGCGGCACGGCCGCCGGCCTGGCCGGAACCGACGATCACCACCGCCGCGTCCAAGTCTTGTCCACACGATTCGCTCATGCGAGGGCGGTCCTGTCCTCGACTCCACGATGTTCGGCCGGATCGATGAAGATCCGTCCATCGAGGGCATGGACGGTCCAGGTCCGGAGCGCCTCGGTGCAGGGGGCGGCCGTCGCGCGGCCCGTGCAGATGTCGAAGCGTCCCTGATGGAACGGACATTCGATCTCGTCTCCCATGACGAAGCCGTCGGCCAGAGATCCGGGACCGTGCGTACATTGATCCTGAGTGACGTAGAACCGCCCATTCAAGTTGAATATCGCGTAGGCCACGTTGTCCAGCAGGACGCGCACCGGCGTATCGGGTTCGACGTCCGCGGCGGCACATAGTGCAACCAGCCGGGCTTCGGTAATCTGAGTTTCAGCGGCCACATCGCCCTTCTATTGCCGGGCGCTTCGCCGCAGTCGCCGCCACAATGTAGTCACGCTGATGCCCAGCTCGGCGGCGGTCTTGCCGCGGTGCCCGCTGTGGCGGTGCAACGCATCGAGAATGGAGGCTTCTTCGGCGTGGGCCACTCGCTCGCATAAATGGCGCCCCACGTTCATCTGCTCCGGGGCGCGATGGGTCTGCCGCGTTACCTCATCCGCGCGGGTAAAATGCTCGGGAAGCAGGACGTCACCCTCGGCTAGGTTGATGGCGCGCTCCAGAACGTTGCGCAGCTCCCGGACATTGCCCGGCCAGGGCTGTCCGACCAGCCAGTCCACGGCTTCGGGATGGAGCTTGCGGTTGGAAAGGCCTTCGGCCTGGTTCAGGCCGCTGATCATGCTGCTCACGATCGCCGGGATATCCTCCCGCCGGTCGCGCAACGGCGGCAGATGAATGTCGATGACGTTCAATCGGTAGTAGAGGTCTTCGCGAAAAAGACCTTCGCGCATGTGACGGTGAAGATCCCGGTTCGAGGTCACGATGATGCGAATATCGATGGGAATCGGCTTGACCGATCCAATCCGACAGACCTCGCGCTCCTGGATGACGCGCAGCAGCTTCGCCTGGATCTCGACGTTGATCTCGGTGATTTCGTCGAGCAGGAGCGTGCCGCCATTGGACTGCTCGAACACTCCGGGGCGGCCGCCCTTGCGGGCGCCGGTAAAGGTCCCGTCCATGTAGCCGAACAACATGCTGTCCACGAGGCTGTCGGGAAGGGCGGAACAATTGATGGCGATGAATGGGCCCCGGCGGCGCGCCGACGCGTTGTGGATCGCCTGGGCGAACAGTTCCTTGCCGGTGCCGCTCTCGCCGATCAGGAACACCGGCGCGTTGCAGCGCGCTGCAGCCTTGCCTCGCACGATGGCCTTGGCGATGGCGGGGCCGTCGCCGATGATGTCTTCCCAGCAATATTTCGCGGCCAAAGCGCTGAAGCGCCGACCGGTGACCGGAGTTTTTTCGCCCGCGGATTCGAGTTGGTCGAAACCCTCCCCAATATCAGAGACCGTGCCAAGGCGGACCGGCCGCGCGGCAAACTTGGAGTCAGAGCTCTGAACGATTTCCAGAATCCGGTCGCCGACCGGAAATGCCACTCGGAGCACGCCGGTGGTTTCGTCCTCGTCCCACTCCGCCCGACCGCTCCGGGACACGGCGCGCGCAACCGCGCTGGCATGACCCTCGCGTGTCGGGAATACGGTGCCATTGCGATCGACTCGACGCAGGCAGTTGCCATCGCCATCGGCGATGACGATCTCACCGCCGCATAGGCGGGCGAGGATCGGCAGAATCGCCGACATGCCGCCCTGCAAGGTTCCCCCTTCCAGCGCGACGCTTTCCAAGACTCTGTCACGATGTGCAGCCAACGAACGCACTCCTCTCTGCAGGGTGATCCGCGACAAACAGTGCCGGTGCCTGTGTCAGGCTGACGTGCTCGAGCATGATCCGCCCCTACTCATTGCCACAGCCTGCGTTGCGGAATTTCTGCTTGTGTCGACCCCGATTCCCCCGTTCCTATATGTAGAACTGTTTTCCTTTATGTTGAACATAGTTGTAGCAGCGCTGTGGAGGGTTGTCAATCGGCTGCACGCCGGCGGCGGACGTCGCGCCGCTGAGCGATTGATTCGCAGGAAATTTTTTACCGCGGATTTGCCTTCGCGCCGATCCGCGGCTCGGCAATCCGATCGGTGTCAGCGCACTCTGGATCGGTCGCCGAGGCGCAGCGAGATGGCGGTGGCCGCCGCGTTGACGTGGCCGGCGAGGGCCCGCAGCCGATTCTTGGTCAGCCGCTGGGCGGGACCGCTGACCCCGACCGCGGCCACTGAGTTGCCGCTGTCGTCCCTGATCGGTGAGGCGATGCCG
>JAXDQI010000089.1:0-21746 GCA_034667965.1 Gammaproteobacteria bacterium | reverse complement strand
GCGACTCGGCGAACATCGCATTGAATGCAACATATCACCGTTAGTCCTGATTTGGATCAGCTTGAGCAACTTTGTGCTGGTTGTGCTGACCTTGGGCTTGTTCATTCCGTGGGCCATGGTGCGCCTGGCTCGGTTCCAGCTGGAGTCCGTGCGGTTGCTGCCGGCCGGCGATCTGCAGGAATTCGTGGCTGCGGAACCCGAGGCTATCGGTGCGGTCGGCGAAGAGGCGGCGACCGCGTTCGATTTCGATATTTCGTTATAGGCCCCGGATTGGCGGCATATGCTTCATGCGAACTATTTCGACGGGCGCTCAACGCGCGTTCGCGTGGTCAATTTGTCGGTGGTCGGCGACGATCTCGTCGTTGCCGGCGATGACATTAATCTCCGCGTCCCCTTTGTCCACGTAACGATCGATGAACGACTTGGACGGGCGCCGCGCCGGCTGCGCTTGCAGGACGGCGCCTTTTGCGAAGTCCACGACCTGGATGCGCTCGATGCCCTGCTGTCGTCGACAGCGCATCGCGACGGGTGGGTCGATCGCATGCAACGGCGTCTGCAGGTCGTCCTCTTCTCGATCGTCGCGTGTGCGGCGCTTGTGGTCGTAGCGTACAAATGGGGTCTGCCATGGGCGGCCGCCAATGGCGCAAATCATCTGCCGCCGGCAATAGGCAGGGCCTTATCCGTGCAAACGCTGAAATTATTGGACGGTAGACTTCTCGCGCCGAGCCAGATCGCCGAAGAGCGCCGACAGGCGCTGAGCGCCAAATTCCATGCACTACGCCTGCCGGAGGGCGGCAATCCGGCTTCAGAGTTGCTGTTTCGTAGTTCACCTCAACTTGGGGCGAATGCCTTCACTTTGCCCGACGGAACGATCATTGTGCTTGACGAATTGGTCGCGTCCATTGGCGACGATCGGCAGACCCTGGCGGTATTCGCCCACGAATTAGGTCATGCGCGCGGACATCACAGCATGCAACTGCTGCTGCGTAGTTCCGCGGTCGGAGCATTCTGGACCATCTACGTCGGCGATATCAGCAGCCTGCTTGCGGCGGCACCGGCAGCCCTGGTGCAGGCAAGGTATTCGCAGGACCTTGAACGGCAGGCTGACGATTTTGGGGCGGCGCTGTTGGTCCATAATGCAATGTCGCCGGCATTGCTCGCCGACGCCCTCGAGAAGTTGGCTGAATCCCATGTCGCGTCCTCGCAGGGCGGGTATCTGTCGAGCCATCCTTCAACGGATGAACGCATGCGGCATTTGCGGCTGCTCGCTGCATCTTTCAATGCTGAAACCGCCCCGCCGGTTCCCTGAGCCTATTACAGTCTTTTACCAGGCTTCAAACCTTTCGGTCCTTGCCATCGTCTAAGTGGGTAGTAACCGAAAATCGGGAAGAGCGGTGGGCACAAGCCAAATTCGGCAATTGGGGATCGTCGATGAGGAGTCCGAGCCGGTCCGCCTCATCGCGGCAGCGGTCGGCGGCGACGTCCGTGCCTTCGAACAACTGTACACCCGATTTGCACCCTGCATCTACGGATTGTGTCTGCGGCTCACGAGTCAGCGGGAAGCGGCGGAGGATTGCACGCAGGAGTCGTTCGTCGCGGCATGGCGGGCCTTGAGCCGATTCGAGCATCGCAGCCGCTTTTCGACCTGGCTGCAGCGAATCGCCATTCATACAGTGCTGGCGCGTCGTCGCGGGCTGCGGGCCAGGAATGAAGTCGCCGAGCCGTTGACGGGCATGCCCGATTTCGCCGATCCGGGCGCCGAAGCGGCGCCGCTCGATCTCGAACGCGCCATTGCCGCCTTGCCGGAGCGGGCGCGCCATGTGCTCGTGCTGGTCGGCATATACGGCTTCAGTCACGCGGAGGCGGCGGCGACTCTCGGCGTGGCGGAAGGCACGTGCAAAGCGCAGCTGCATCGCGCACGGAGCCTATTGGTCGACGCACTCGGCTTGGAGGAATGATGGACAAGCGCCCTCGCGGGACTTTGGATGAGCTGCTCGAGATCATGCCGCGCAATGTCGCACCGCCGCGTGCGCTGTGGCCCGACATTGCGCGTGAAATCAGTCGCGCGCCGCGATGGGGCAGGCGCTTCGCAATCGCGGCCTCCGTCGCCGTCGCGTGCCTGGCGGGCGCGCTGGTATGGGTGGTCTTGCATGCGCCGGCGACGCCGGCGCGCGGTCCGACCACGGCGGACTCCACGTTCGAGGGCTTCAATGAACCTCGGGACCCGGCATATGTTGCGGCTCGCGCCAATTTAGAGCACTCCTTTCGCGAGCGCCTCGCCACTCTCGACCCGCGAACGCGCGCAACGATCGAATCGAACCTGGCACTGATCCGTCGAGCGCACGAGGACATACGCAGCGCACTCGCCGAACAACCGGCGAATCCCGTTCTCGAGCATCTCTTTGAAAGCACGTGGCATGACGAGTTCGATCTCTACGATAGTGTCGTGCGAGGCACGGAACTGACCATAACCCGGAGTTGACCATGGCAACCTCTCATCATTGGACCCCACCTCGCCGCTGGCTCATGGAGGGCATCATCGGCGCGGTACTCATTCCGTCGGGCATGGTTCAAGCAAAGGCCGTGCATGAGCACCTCAGGGTCGAACCGCAGGGCTCCGTCGAGATCCTCGACGTGGCCGGATCCGTCGCGCTCAGCGGTTGGGATCGTCCGGAAATCGAAGTGACCGGCACCGCCGGAGATCAGGTGGACCGAGTCGAAGTGACGACCAGCGGAAGCCGTTCGGCCGTACGAGTGATCTTGCGCTCTGGGTCTGGATACGGAGGGGAAAACGAGGCGCGGCTCACCATCCACGTTCCCAATAAAAGCGCCGTCACCCTCACCTTGGTCAGTGCGGATCTCACGCTCGGCGATCTGCAAGGCAGCGTGAAGCTGCAGACGGTGAGCGGTGAGGTCACCGGCGCTGTGGGAGGTGATTTTCGCGCGGCGACGGTCAGTGGATCCGTCCGCGTGACAGCGGCCGCCGCCAGGGTGATTGAAGTGAAAACTGTCAGCGGAACCATTCACCTCTCCGGCAGCGGCGGCGAGGTGGAAATCACCACCATCAGCGGCGACGCCACCCTGGATCTCGAGTCGATCACGCGCGGCCGCTTCAAGAGCGTTTCGGGTGACCTGACCGCCGGCTTTGCGTTGGCTGCGAACGGACGATTCGAGGGGGAGTCGGTGAGCGGCGGTCTGAAAGTAAGATTCGCCGGAACGCCCGCGGCCGACTTCGATGTGCAGAGCGTCAGCGGCAACATCACCAATTGCTTCGGCCCGAAGCCCAAGGAAGCGCCGTATGGTCCCGGATCGCGGCTCGCTTTCAAGAGCGGTGAGGGGAATGGTCACGTGCAGATCGAGACTCAGAGCGGTAACGTCAACCTCTGCACCAAGGACTCGCAGGGCAAGCGGTCGGCGGACGCCGCCACGCCTTCTGGTTGCGGACAGCCGCCGACGTTCTATCCGGCCGGCGACCCCGGGCACGGGGACCGCTTGCGGCGGTTCCCGTTGATCTGACCCGGCAATGATCTGACTCGCAATCGACCCGCTAAACCCGACGTCGCGAGAGCGCGTGGTAAAGCACGAGAACTACCACGGCGCCGATCACCGCAACCACCATGCTGTAGACATTCAGTCCGGTCACGCCAGTCATGCCGAAGGTGGTAAACAGCCAGCCACCGACGAACGCTCCGACGATCCCGAGAACGATATCGAGCACCACGCCTTCGCCTCGCCTATTGACCAACTTGCTGCCAATAAAACCCGCGATGAGCCCCAAAATGATCCATGCAAGAAATGACATATGACCTCCTCCCTAAACGAACCAGTGCGTGAGTTAACAATATGTGTTTCACATAACAATCAAGCTTCAAGTTGACACGTGGCCCTGCTTTGCCTTGTAGGAAATCCCGCAAAGAATGGGTAGGATTCTTCGCTGATGGGCGGGATCCTGTTCGTATTGCCCAGGCGCCGTCGCGGGTAGGAATTACCTCACAGCATTTCCAGGGAGGAATCGATTTCCAAGGCCGCGCCTATCACCGAAGATGAGGCGCTACATCCCGGCGACCGCTTGCCTCTATGCCAAAAGAACCGACAATCGCCAGCTCATCCTTAGCTTCTGATCGAAAGCGAACTTTGGTCATTCGATAGATGAGGAATCCGATGCGCGAACAACCGAGTGTCACTTCGAAGGCGAATCCCGAAAGGTCGGTGAAGGTTCTCCTCGTCGAGGACTCGGCTGTGCTCGCCGAAATAATGTCCGAAGCGCTGTGCGATCTCCCGGAGGTGGACCTGGTCGGGGTCGTCGATTCGGAAGCCGAGGCCTTCAAACTCATCGCGCTAGGGCGCATCGACTTGATCTTTCTTGATTTGCAGCTGAAGCAGGGTACGGGATTTGGACTGCTTCGTGCTCTGGCCGACATGCATCCCGCACCTCGCTCCGTGGTGTTGACGAACCATGATCTACCGGAATACCACACCGCTGCGATGGGCCTCGGGGCAACCTATTTTCTGGACAAGGCGAGGGACTTCCATCGGTTTCCCGAGATCGTGCGGGCGATCGTCAGCGTCATCGCGGTCGAGTGACTCGTCGGGGTCGTCGAACAAACGTTGAACATTCCCCGCCGGAGCCTACAATGGCGGCGATCGGCTACAACGTCGCCGCCAACACGCACATATCGGCTCCACAAAAATGCGAACAGGGCCCGAGCGCTGGTCTTCCAAACTGGGATTTTATCTCGCAGCCGTCGGGGCTGCCGTCGGACTCGGCAGCATCTGGCGCTTTCCTTACTTGACCGGAACGAACGGCGGCAGCGCCTTCGTCTTCGTTTTTGTACTGGCTTGTCTCGCCATTGCCACTCCTCTGCTGGCCGCCGAGTTCATCATTGGCCGACGGTCGAGACGCAATCCTTCTGAAGCGGCCGGAGAAGTGGCGGCGAGCTTCGGACGGTCGCGCGGATGGAACGCCATCGGCGTGCTCGGCACGGCTGCAACATTTTTCATCATGTCGTACTACACCGTGATCGCCGGCTGGGTTCTGGCTTATGCATGGGCGTTCGCCTCGGGCGAACTCACTTCGCTGCCGCGCAGAGCGGTGGAACGGCACTTCCACGAGTTTCTGTCCAACCCGGTGCGAGTCGGCGTATGGCACCTGGCATTCGTCGTCTTGGTGGGAGCCATTTCCGCCCGAGGCGTGAACCGAGGCATCGAACTCGCCAACAAAATCCGTGCGCCGGGCTTGCTTATCCTGCTGCTCATTCTCGATGCCTATGCGCTCGCCACCGGCGACGTCAGCCGCGGTCTCGCTTTCGCATTCGCTCCCGACTTCGGCAAGCTCTCGGCCGGCGTGGTCCTCGCGGCCATCGGCCAGGCGTTCTTCGCAACCGGCGTCGGGATGGCGATGATGCTGGCGTACGGAGCCTATGTACCGCGCGGCGCATCCCTTGTCCGCGCGGCGCTGGTCATCAGCGGTTCAATCGTGCTCGTGTCGCTGCTCGCGACCGTGATGATTTTTCCGCTCGTCTTTCAGTATGACCTGAACCCTGCACAGGGCGCAGAACTCGTCTTCAACGTGCTGCCCATCGCGTTCTCGGAGATGCCCGGCGGCCGCCTGGTCGGCACCTTGTTCTTTCTTCTGCTCGTGCTCGCCGCACTGACCCCGAGTCTCGCCGGTATCGAACCCATGGTGGCGTGGCTGGCGCAGCGCCGCGGCTTGTCCCGTTCAAAGGCCGCTTTCGTCGCAGCGGCGGCTGTCTGGGTTCTGGGCATCGGCAGCGTGCTGTCCTTCAATGCGTGGGCACACTGGTATCCGTTGTCGGGCATTGCACGGACGCGGAATATGACGGTGTTCGATGTGCTCGATTTCATGTCCTCCAACGTGATGCTACCGGTGGGTGCCCTTCTCACGTGCATCCTCATCGGCTGGCGATTGCCCCGCAGCTTGGCGGACATCGAACTGCCGGAGGAAACGCCGGGAGCACGCCGCATGGTGCTGTTCCTGCTGCGATATGTCTGCCCTTTCGGAATAGTTGCGGTACTGGTGACCGCCTTCTCCTGAGCGGCAGACCAGCGCGGGGACGCAGCTGCGCCCCGCGCCGCCATCACCTCAAAACTTATATTGAGCCCCCACGCCGATGGTGCGCGGCTGGTTCGTGAGGTACCCCACGCGCGCGCTGCGCGCACGCTCGTAGTCGAGCGCGAGATGCGCGTTGGTGTCCCAGAGGTTGTTGAGATAGACCGCCGCTTCCCAGCGGTCGGTCCGCACGCCGGCACGCAAATTGCCGAGCGAATAGGCTGGGAGCCGTGCATCGAACGAGATCACGGTACTCGCCGGGACGCCGCCGTACCCGATCAGGCGGGCCGCGTTCGGGTCACCGGCGGTGCCGCCGATCTGGCCAAAGCCCGGCTCTTCATTCTCGAATTGCGAGTACGAGGAACCCACGTACTGCACGGTGAACACCGAGAAGAAGTCGCGCTTATCCACGAGCGGCAGGGTATAGCCGACGCTGCCCACCGCCTGAACCTGCGGCGCCGTCGGGAGGCGATTCCCATCGGCGAGGCCGCCGATGATGCTGGTGGTGGTTACGCCGCCGACCGTCGAGGTCGATACGACCGAGGATTGCAGTCGCGCGTCGACCCAGGTGGCCGACAGTCCGAAATCCCAGGTGGAATTCGGACGCGCGAACAATTCCGCCTCGATGCCGTGCGACTGCGCCTTGGGCACGTTGAAGATGAGGCGCGATGAGCAGGTGCCGGCGGTGACGGTTGCTTGCAGGTCCTTTATGTCGGTGTAGAACGCCGATACGTTCAATGTCACCCTGCGGTCGAGAAAGCGGAACTTGCCGCCGATTTCGTAGTTCTTGGAGGTCTCGTCCTTCCAGTTGCCGCGGCCGCCGAACTCGATCTTGTCCTGCGCAGAGCACAGCGGCAGATTGATGGGGTCGTTGATGCCGCCGAGGCGGAAGCCCTTCGACACCTGGGCGTTGAACTGCGCATCCTCGTTGAACTTGAAGCTTAAGATGCCGCGGGGGGAGACCCCGTTGGAATCGACGGAACCCTGCACACCCTGTGGGCCATTGCCGTCAAACACGCCATCGAAGCTTTGGATGCGGGACTCTTTGTACTTGTAATAGCGCAACCCGCCGGTCAGTCCCCAGTGGTCCGTGACGTGCCAGGTGGCCTCGCCGAAGCCCGCGTATTGCTGCAGTCGATAGCCGATGTCGGAAAAGAACGGGGTATCGACGAGTCCCGGAGGATTGGGGCCGAGCGGAAACCCGGCGGCGGCATTGAAGCCATCGTACCCCGCCGTCGGGAGATCCTGCCCGTAATGGCGGCCGACGTGCTGGAAGAATCCGCCCACCAGCCAATCGACCGTCTCCTTCCCGTTCGAGGAGAGGCGCAATTCTTCCGACGTCACGTTGAGGCGGGTGCGGTCGAAGAGCGGAGAGTCGACCCGCACTTCCGGAATGCCGACGTCGTAGCTCACGCTGCCGGTCAGCTGAGTCGCATCGCGCAGCACCGTGACCTTGCGGTGGGTGTACGAGCTGATCGAGGTCAGCGTGGCCGGACCGAAGTCATATTCCAACTTGAGGTCAATCAAATAGAAATCGTCGTCAATACCCTCATGTTGCTGGGTGTATTGTTGACGCTCGCCGATCGTGACTTTCGGCTGAGTGGTCATGTACGGGTTGCCGAGAATATTGTAGGCGTCCTCACGCGGATAGCCGTTGCTCGAGAGGTTCTGGTAGACGAGGCGCGGTGTGATGGACAGCTGTTCCGTCGGCCTCCACAGCATCGACAGTCTTACGCCGGCGCGATCGCCGTCGTTGACGTCCTTCTTGATGCTGCCGTCCGGTTGAATGGAATCGATGAAACCCGGCAAGTGGTGCTCGTACATCACGAACCGGACGGCGGCGGTCTCGCCGATCGGAAAGTTTACCGCAAGGCGTCCGCTCGCCCCGACGCTGCCGCTTTTTGGCAACTCGGCCGAGGCATCGACCACGCCCTCGACTACCCCGAGCTTCGGTTGGGCCGTGATATAGCGGATGGTGCCCGCTTCGGAACCGGCGCCGAACAATGTTCCCTGTGGGCCGCGCAGCACTTCGATACGATCGAGATCGAACAGCTCCAAGTCGGGCGTAAACAGGGCGACGGAAATGGCCGATTCGTCGAGATAGACGCCGACCTGTTCCTTCACGCCCGGCATGTCGCGAATGACCTGACCTGAGCTGATGCCGCGGATCGCGACCTGACTTTGCCCGGGACCCAGGTCGGCAATGCTCAGGCCGGCGATATTGCGCGCGAAATCGGTGATGTTGCCCGCTCCGGAATTGCGGATCTGTTCCTGCGAAGTCGCCGACACCGAGAACGGCGTATCCTGCACGGAACCGGCACGTTTCTGCGCGGTGACGACAATTTCATCCAGCGACAGCGCATTGGCCGGTTCGGCAGAGCGTGCGGCAAACCCGCCGAGCATGGACGCGAGTGTAAAACCGCCAATGAAGCAACTATAGCGAGTAGCCATGAAAATCCCCCTCTTCTATTTGTTGTTGTGATGCGCCTACACCAGCCTCGGTCGGCGCGCGTTATGCGCGCGAGTATCCGCCTTTCATATCGAAATCAAAAGTGGTGAAATAGCAACATCATGGAACCCCGAGAGCCCTATTCCGAATGGCCTGAATTTCCGCCGGCGACGTGGCGGGACACGTACTCCACTCTGCATATGTGGATGCAGATCGTCGGCAAAACACGGCTCGCTCTCGCGCCGATGGAGAACCACTGGTGGCAGGTCGCTCTTTACGTGACGAGCCGGGGATTGACGACGTCTCCGATGCCTTACGGCAATTTTACCGTCACGGTGGAGTTTGATTTCATATCGCACCAGCTTGCGGTGCAGACAAGTCGTGGTTCCCAGGACTCCTTTGCGCTCTCCTCGATGACCGTGGCCGAGTTCTTCGCGCGGTATATGCGCAGCCTTCGCGCACTCACCATCGAGCCGAAAATCATCCCCTCGCCTGTCGAGGTGGAGATCGCCGTACCGTTTACGCAGGACCACGAACATGCATTTTACGATCCTGTTGCCGCCCGTCGCTGCTGGCAAATCTTCGCGGACACGCACCGTGTGATGAAGCGGTTCCGCGGCGGTTTCACCGGCAAGCAAAGCCCTGTGCATATTTTTTGGGGCAGCTTCGATCTCGCGTCGACACGCTTCTCCGGACGACGAGCTCCAGCGCACCCCGGCGGCGTACCGAACTGCCCGGATCGCGTAATGGTCGAAGCATACTCGCACGAATGCGCCAGCTGCGGCTTTTGGCCCGGGGACGGATTGTCACGACCTGCCGCGTTCTACGCGTACGCCTATCCTGAACCCCCCGGCTACCCGGGCTGGGCCATCGAACCCAGTGCCGCGCATTACGACTTGCAGGCCAGGGAATTCCTGCTGCCCTACGACAAGATGCGTGCCGCTGCGGCGCCGGGTGAAATGCTGTTGCGCTTCGTTCAATCCGCCTACGAGGCCGCAGCCGAACTGGGGAATTGGGAGCGCGCGTCGCTTGAACGCCCAATCGCAGATTGAACGGCTCCGCGACAAGGGGTATGTCGTGATACCGGGATTCGTGGCGGCCGAGCAGGTGGCGAGTCTCAACCAAGCGGCAAGGGCACATCTTGCCGCTCGCGTTGAGCCCCTCGAATTCGAAGCGGATCTTCAATATCCGGGCGCACCCCGCTCGCACACCGAAGCCGGCGGCGACACGGTGCGCCGCCTCCTCGACGCGTACCGCCGCGATCCGGAGTTCGCCGAAATCGCGACGTCGCCCCGCATAGGCGAATGGATGGAAGCCTACTTCGGCGAAACGGTGCTGCTGTCGCGCGCCCATCACAACTGCCTCATGACCAAGCATCCTCGTTACGGCAGCTTGACGGGCTGGCACCGCGACATTCGCTACTGGTCGTTCGAACGCGAAGATCTCGTCTCGGCCTGGTTTGCGCTCGGCGACGAAACCGTCGACAACGGCGCGCTCTGGTTCGTACCAGGTTCCCACAAGGCAGCCTTCGACGCCGATCGGTTCGACGACGCAAAATTCTTCCGTGCCGATCGCATGGACAACGCCGAAATACTTCGTACCGCCGAGTCGCCGCGTCTTGCTTTGGGCGACGCAGTATTTTTCCATTGCAACACCCTGCACTCGGCCGGCAAGAATCGGAGCGATGCCGTGAAATTTTCCCTTGTCTATACCTACCATGGCCGGAGCAATGCGGCTAAAACGGGTACGCGGTCCACGTCGAAGGCGGAAATCGTGCTGTCGGCGGAGCCCGCAAAGCCCGGGGGTACAGCGACGATGCTGAAATGAGGTAAGGTTCGCGCTGGTCACACCGAGAGTGTCGGCGATGCGCGAAAGAACGCACGGGTCCTGGCTCGTTGTCGGTCTCATCTGGACAGCCGGTGCCCTCGGGGCGCTGATCGTGCTCGTTGCCGCGCTGGCCGCGTCGATCGAAGCCGGATACTTTCGAGGACCGCTGATCCGCTTCATCGCCTCGCGCACCGGGCGCGAGATCAAGGTCGAGGGCGACTTGCACCTGCACCTGCTCACCCTGCATCCGCGGGGCATCGCCGAAGGCGTCACGATCGGCAATCCAGCGTGGGTGCCGACGGGCACCACAGCGGTGATCGGCCGGCTTTCCTTCGCGATTGAACTCCCGTGGGTCCGCCGGCCGCTCGGCATCGAGAGAGTCGACATGGAGTCCGCAACGCTGACGCTGGCGCGCAATGACGCGGGACTGGCCAACTGGCAGTGGACGGACCCACGGGTTCCCGACGACGGGCGCCTGCCTCTGATCCGACGCTTGTCAGTGCCGGGTGCTCGCGTGCTGCTAAAAGACGACACCCGACACCTTCAGTTCGATGGGACGATCACGGTCAAGGAACCGATGTCCGTGAAAGGCCCGCCGCCCTTTAGAATCGAGGGGGCGGGTCAACTCAACGGCAGGCCGGTCCATTTCGACGTCGACGGCGAACCGCTCGCCACCGATGATCACGACAAGCCCTACCGATTTACGTTTGCAGAGCAATCAAGCGGCTCACAGCTCACCGGCAGCGGTACCTTGCCGCAGCCCTTCGACTTCCGCTTGATCGACGCTGAATTCGCCGCTACCGGACAGGACTTGGAGGATCTGTACTTCCTCACCGGCGTGAAATTGGTGAATACCGGCCGCTATCGGCTCACGGGCAAGGTGATGCGGCGCGGGACCAGGACCAGGTTCACCGACCTGGCGGTCAGTTCCGGACAAAGCGATGCGCGCGGCAGCGTGTCGATAGACAGCTCGAGCGGCCGACCGAAGCTCGACATCGATCTCAATTCGCAGATACTTCGCCTGGTCGATCTCGGCCTGCGCGCGGCCGGCCGGGAGCCGCAAGGCGGCGCGGGCGAACGGCGGCTGATGTCCGATGCGGCATTGAACCCCCGCGGCTGGCGCCGTGATGATGCCGTGGCGAGCTTTCGCGCGCGCCGCGTGGAGGTGGGTCCCATCCCGGTACAGGACGTTGCCGCCACCCTGGACCTCGATCATGGCGTCCTCAACATCGCACCGTTGACCGGCCATGTGTTCGATGGCGTCCTAACCGCGCACCTCAGGGCTAACTTGACGACCGACGATCCCGCCGACAGTCTCGATCTGAAGATTACCGACCTGAACCTCGGGCACTACTTACCGCGCGGCAAGGACGAGCCCCTGATGGAGGGCCTCTTGCAAGCGCGAGTCCTCGTCAGTGGCCACGGGCGTTCTCTGCACGAATTTGCCTCGAGTGCTGATGGCACGCTATCCGCGGCGGTTCCTCATGGCGCCATTCGCGCGGCTTTGGCGGACCTCGCGGGACTCGATCTTCGCGTGTTGTTCGACAAACACGCCGCGGAGACGTCGATACGCTGCGCGGTGGCAGGTTTTCAAGCTCACGACGGCATCCTTGCGGCGCAATCCCTGGTTCTCGACACCGACCAGATGCTCATTACCGGGGAAGGCAATATTCATATGGACTCCGAGATCATTGACCTCACGGTGCGCGGTCATCCGAAACGGCCCGGATTCCGCCTCAGATCGCCGGCGCTGGTGCGCGGCACACTGTTGCACCCTTCCTTTGCGATACAATCGCGGGACGCCGGCGCTCAAGTTGCGGCGGCGGTCGCGCTCGGTGTCTTGTTGACGCCGATCGCCTCCATTTTTGCCTTCGTCGATCCGGGACTG
The DNA here is from genome assembly GCA_034667965.1 of Gammaproteobacteria bacterium. Classification (GTDB taxonomy): domain Bacteria; phylum Pseudomonadota; class Gammaproteobacteria; order Steroidobacterales; family Steroidobacteraceae; genus Bog-1198. Next base: position 9,512 of record JAXDQI010000089.1, on the reverse strand, counting down.
GCAAAGGACGCCGACTGTGGGGCGTTGATATCGGAAAATAAGACCCTCCACAAAGCACAGCCCGCGTCACCGTCATCCCGCTAGCGGCGAATCGCGTGCTGCGAGCCCCTACCGGATCCCCGAACTTGCGCTCCGCGATCGCTACGCTCACTCTCTCAAGATACTTTCAAAGAGCGAGGCATCCTTTCCTATGCGGTTCAGGGACTTATTGAGGCCGTTGTGGCATTTTTCTCACTCAGCGCCCCCATCCCCACCCACGTCGGAGACTCGAGCTGCGGCGCTGGATGCGGCATCGTCGGAGCTGGTCACCGCCACGGCGCTGGGCGACGGCGAGGAGTCGGTGCGTGCAGCGGCGATTCGCAAGCTTCCGGACGGCACGGTTTTGAGGAGGCTCGCAGGCTTGAGCGACGGCACCACGCCGCCCGTGTCCTCGCACTTCGAACGAATTGCACAAGAGCGTGTGGCGCAACTCATCGGTGCGGGCGCGATTGATTTTGCCGACCTTGGCGCTTCGACGGGGAACACCACGGCGATGCTGTCCGTGGCGGCCCTTTGCAGCGATCCCGCGCACCTCCCTCGGATACTGACCTCGATCGACGACCCGCAACGACTGGCGACGCTCGTCATCGAGGGCTCGTCCAGCCGCATGCGGCAGCTCGCGGCTCAGAGCATCGAAGATCCCGCAGAACTCACACGGCTCCTCAAACAGGTTCGCGGCAAGGACAAGAGCGTCTACAAGATCATCAAACAAAAGTGCGATGTGCTGCGCGCCGAGGAGCAGCGGATTGCGCGAGTCGCGAGCGATGTCGCTGCGCTTTGCGCGTCCCTTGAGCGGCACAGTCATCGTGTCTATGACGCACTCTACGCGACATCCTTCAAGCTATTCCATGAGCAATGGCAAACGTTCGAGCCGCAGGCGGCGCCGGAAATCAAGGATCGCGCGCTCCTGGCCATCGATCGCTGTCGGGACGTCATCGCCGGGCATATGCGGCAGGTGGCGCAGCGGGCCGAAGAGGAGGCGCAGCAGGCTGCGCGTAAAGCCTCCCGGGAACAGGCCACCGCCCTCGCCGAGATGGAAACCCAGCGTCGCAATGAGGCGGCGGCCCTCGCAGCGGCGGAAGCGGCGGCACTACGCGAGACGGAAGAGAAGGCCCGCACCGAGAAATTGGCGGCGGAGGCACTCGCTTTGCGCCAGGTAGGCGGTCTGATCGGCAAAGCCAATAGCGCATTACGCGAGGGAAATACGGCGCGGGCGGCCGGTCTGCGCCGAGCCGTCGAGGAGAGACTGCCCACAGTGCCGGCGGCGCGGGCGTTTCTCGCCAGTCAGGTGCTACAGCTCGATATAAAGCTGCATGAACTCAAGGAGTGGAAGGATTACGCCGTGGCGCCCAAGCGCGCCGAGTTGATCGAGGAGATGGAAGCGCTGGTTGGATCGACGGAGGCGCCCAAAGCTCTCGCGGATCGGATCAAGCGGTTGCAAGACGAATGGAAGACGATCAGCAAAGGAATCGTCAGCGATTCGGAGGCGGACTGGCAGCGCTTTCACCAAGCCTCTCACGCAGCCTACCAGCCTTGCCGTGAATACTTCGAGGCGCAGGCCAGGTTGCGGCAGGAAAATGTGGAGAAGCGCAGGCTCGTGCTCGAGCGCCTCCGGGCCTTCGAAAATTCCCAGAGCGGCGAACATCCGGACTGGCGCGCAGTGACGGCCGTTTTGCGTGAGGCTCCCCAGGAATGGCGGCGGCATTCTCCGGTGGATCGCGCGGCCGGACTTGCGATTCAGGAGGAATTCGACGCGTCGATCGACCGGCTGCAGGGGCGGCTCGACTCATGGTACGCACACAATCTGGCGGAAAAGAAATCCCTCATCCTGCGCGCGCAGCATTTACGAACGAAGGGGGACAGCAGCGAGGCCGTGGAGGCAGTGAAGCGGCTGCAACTACTATGGAAGAATGTCGGCGCCGCCCAGCGCGATCAGGAGCAGCGGCTGTGGGATGAGTTTCGTGGGCAATGCGATGCGGTCTTTCAAAAGCGCCAGCAGGTCCACGCGGAGTTCGCCGCCGGTCTCGAGGCCAACAGGCGGCAAGCCGCGACGCTCTGCGAGGAAGCCGAGCAGCTTGCCGCCATCTCGGGCACCGCATTTCTGGAGGGCGTTGCGAAGATTCCGCAGTGGCGGGCCGACTTCGACGCACTGGCCGAAGTGCCGAGAGCCGATCTACGCGGGTTGCGCGATCGTTTTGAGCGTGCGCTCGCCCGATGCCAGGTCCAGGTCTCGCAAATGCGGGAACGCGACAAGGAGCGCTCGTTCACGAATCTCCTCGAAGCCGCCCGGCTCATACACGCGTATGGGTGGGCGGTCGCACAAGGCGGCGCATCCTCCGATCTTGAAGCACTCAAACAGGCGGCCGAAATCTACATAGCCGGAGTTCAGCAGTGGCCCAAAGGCGGAGCTCAGGCGCTAAAGGAGGCCTGGGTGAAAGCCCATGCCTCATCTGACTCCGACATGGTCGCCAATGAAACCGCGCTCAGAATGCTGTGCATCCGCAGCGAGATTTTCACCGACAGGCCCACGCCGCCGGAGGACCATACTCTGCGCCGGGTTTACCAGGTGCAGCGCCTCGTCCGGAGCATGGGTCAACGCGGTGAAGATAGTCCCGACGACTTGGACGCTTTCGGATTGGCATGGGTGCGCGTCGGGCCCGTATCGGCCGCGACGCACGAAACCCTGCTTGCCAGGTTCCTTCGTTGCCGAACTTCAAGGGGTGTCGCAGTGAGTCACTCGGGCTCGGTCGCGTGAGTGGTTACACGCCTATTCGTCCGGCCGAGTCCCGAGGCGAACGTTCTTCGTCTCCGGCGCCCACCGCTGACAGATCACGGCACCGATCGCCAGCACGGCGACGCAGGTGCCGAGCGCCATGCGTACCCCATACGCCGCGACCACGATCGGCAGCAAGAATGTACTGACCGCGGACCCGATTCGGCTGGCGGCGATCGCGAGTCCAATGCCGGAAGCTCGCAGGTCGGTCGGGAAAAGTTCGGGCAGATAGACGTAGACCAAATTCGAAGCCGCCGACAATACGCCGGCGAATATGGCGAATAGGATACTCATCGCCATTGCCGGAACGTTGTTCCATAGGATGAGGATCAGCATCGTTGCCGCGGCGATGCTGAAGCTTCCGATCAAGAAGGTTCTTCGAGTCAGTCGATCGACCACCATGAGGCCGCCGATCGCGCCTACCAACAGCGCGAGATTGTAAATGAGGCCGCCGAGGTAGCCGCTGTGGAGATTCATCGCCGACATCACCTGCGGTATGAAAGTACCGACGGCGAAGTAAGGAATGACTTGGCAAGTAAAGAACGCGCAGCCGACCAGCGTGCGCAGGCGCCACCTCGGGGACAGCAGCTGCTGCCAGGTTCCCTCGATTGCCCGAGCCACGAGCGTGGCCGCGGGCGGAGCGACGCCGGCTCCCAGCTTGGCGCGCACAATGCCGGCGGCGATCCCGGGATGGCCATGATTCGTCAGCCACAGCGGCGATTCCGGGATAATGACTCTGAGGGGAAGAATCGAGAGGCAGGGTACCGCGCTGGTGATCAGCATCCAGCGCCAGGCGTTGGGGCCGCTCGCGCTCAGCGCGAAGCCGACGAAATAGGCGCAGGCGTAGCCGCTCGCCCAGGCCACGGACAACAGCCCGAGTATCCGTCCTCTGAAGCGACGCGGAGCGAATTCGGTCAACAGGGCTTTACTGACCACATAGTCCGTGCCGAGGAAAAAACCAATCGCAAGTCGCAGCGCGAGAAGTTCCGCGCCCGAATTTACGGTGTATTGCAGTAGTGATAGAAGGGCAAGGACCACCATGTTGTAGGCGAACAGCGGTCGACGCCCGAAGCGATCCGCCGCAGGCCCGGTCAGCAGCGCACCTGCAAACAGGCCGAATAAAGACGCGCCGCCGAGCAGTCCCATCCATACGGGACTTAAGCCTAATCGGGGTGCGGCAAGACTCAGCGAGATGCCGATGATCCCAAGTCCGTAACCATCACTGAAAACGCCGCCGGAACTGGCGACGGCTACGGCGGCATGAAACGGACGCAGCGGCGCGTCGTCATATTCGACCGAAGCGACGCTGCGAGATGCATCGCTCATAGATTAGCGCATGAAGGGTTGGCGCTCGATCTCGACTGCTTCCTGGTTGCGCCGCTGGGCGCGCAGCGCGTCAGCGAGCAGCCGCCCCGCCTGAGCTTGCGTGCCATGATCGCCGCTCGCGAGCGCGAGCGCCTTGCGCCCACAGCCTTCGGCCTGGTGCGCGTCGTTCTCCGCGAGCCGCAGCCGCCCAAGTTCTATCCACAACAGAGGATTGTTCGGCTCGATGCGCAGGGCGCGGTCGAGCGTCGATGAGGCGCCGTCAAGATCGCCGTGGGAAGCCAGCGCTCGTGACTGTGTCACCAGCGAACGAGTCGCCGGAGAGAGGTGATTTTCGCGTGGCGGAGGCGGTGCGCGCGGCGGGGACGGCGGGGGCGACGGCGGCGGAACCGGCGTCATCGGGCCAGAGGGCTGCGGTACCGGGAACGGACTACCCGGCGGCTGCGGACGCTGCGACGGCGCGGGGCATCCGCTGAGCAGCACCGCAGCGCTGAACGCCGCAGCGAGCGTCCTCAGTGAACGATGTGTTTGAGCCATTCCTTGATCTTGTCACCCATCGTACCGCTTGGCGAGGTGCGCGTCGTCGTGGAAGGACCGCAGACGGGTTTAGCGGGCAATGCTGCGTCCTTCGGTACCGAGACGACGACAGCGTCCGCGCTACAGGCCGGAGTGGTTTCCAGTCCGTCGCCGAATCCGATCCAACGATCCTCGACCAGCTCCGGCGGAACCGGCAGAAAAGAAGCGGACTTGAGCCTCGCTAGCGTGTCCGCCCACACCGGCAGCGCTCCGGCAGCGCCGGTGAGTCCGGTGGGTCGATTGTCGTCGTAACCTACCCATGCGACCGCCACATAGCTGCCGGTGAATCCGGCGAACCAGCTATCGCGTGTATCGGAGGACGTACCGGTCTTTCCGGCGACGACGGTGCCGCGCGGCAGACGGGCGGCTGCATCACGGCCGGTGCCATGCGTGGTCACGAGCGTCAGCATCCGATCGAGCTGGTAGACGGCAACCGGCGGCGCGGCTTCCTCGATCTGCACTTTGAAACTCTTGAGCGGCCGTCCATGCTCATCGAGAACCGCACGCACCGCGCGCAAGCGGGCCCGATAGCCGCCGTTCGCGAGCGACGTGTAGACCTGCACCACCTCGAGCGGCGTCATCTCCACGGTCCCGAGCAGCAACGACGGATTGAGCGTGGGCGGCGTTTCGAGCCCTAGTCTCTGCAGCGTCTCGGCCACCTTCGGTAACCCGATGTCGAGCCCGAGCCGGACCGTCGCCAAGTTCATGGACTCGGCCAGGGCACGCGCCATCGGCACCCGTCCGTAGATCTGATGCTCGAAATTTTGCGGCGCCCAGATGCTGCCGTCGCTGAGCTTGAGTTCTATCGGCGCGTCTTCGATCATCGTCGCCGCGTTGTAGCGGCCGGTCTCGAGCGCAGCCAGATATACCGCGGGCTTGACCAGCGAACCGATCGGCCGACGCGCATCCAGCGCGCGGTTGAACCCGTCAGTGCCGACATCCCGACCGCCGACGACCGCCACCACATCTCCGCTGTTCGGCTCGGCAACGACCACGGCGCCCTCGAGGTGGGCGCCGCGCACGCGGCTTGCCGCGTCGAGGCGCTTCAGATTCATCGTCAATGCGCGCTCTGCGGCCGCTTGCGCGCGTGGGTCGAGGCTCGTGTACACGGCGAGACCCGCGGCGGCAAGGTCCGCCTCGGCATAGTCGCGCTTCAGGTGACGTCGCACCAGATCGAGATAGGCCGGTACATAGCTGCCGCCCGGCGGCCGCAAGCCGAGTGGGGCCGCGGCGGCGCGTTTCGCAGCGTCGGCATCGATCAGATGCGCCAGGCCAAGTTGCTGCACCACGAGGTTGCGGCGCGCGCGGGCGCGGTCCGCGTGTTTGCGCGGATCGTAGTACGACGGGCCCTTGACGAGCCCAATCAGCAGCGCCAGTTCGCCGACGTCGAGTTCTGCGAGCGGCTTGGCGAAGTAATACTCGCTGCCGAGCCCGAAGCCGTGTATTGCACGTGAACCGTCCTGGCCGAGATAGACCTCGTTGAGGTATGCCACGAGGATTTCCTCCTTGGAGAAATGCGACTCGAGCCGCAACGCCATCAACGCCTCGGTCGCCTTCCGACCAAAACTCTGTTCGTCCGACAGAAAATAATTTTTCACGAGCTGCTGCGTCAGAGTACTTCCGCCCTGCACTACACGACCGGCCCGAAGGTTCGCCCATAGCGCGCGCGCGATGCCGCGCGCGTCGACGCCGTAATGCTCGTCAAACCGCCGATCCTCGATCAGCTTGATCCCCGAGCGCAAGAGCGGCGGCACGTCATCAGGCGACAAGACAAGCCGATCTTCACCGTGGACCGGAAATACGCTGCCGATCACGGGCGGATCGAGACGGAACACGGGCAACTCCGCGCCATCGGCCGACTGCAACCGCGTAATCGAGTTCGGGTCCGCACTGATCGAGACGACCTGAGGCTCCCGGATCTCGTCGGTGAAGCGCACGCGGCGTGCGTGGAGATCGAAGGAGCCGCCACGCCGTCGATAGAACCCAGGTCCCGCGAACGGGTCTCCGGAGCGGTAATGGAGGCGGTGCAGTTCCTCCTCGAGATCGTTCGCCGAGACCTGCGCACCGATGTAGAGTTCGAGCGGTGCGGCGTAGACGCGCGCCGGGATCGACCAGTGCCGACCCTGGAATTCACGGGTCACCACACGATCCAGGTACACGATCCAGGCCAAGCCTGAGGCTGCGAGTAAGATGAAACCCAGGATGAGCGCCACGCTCCAGCGAAGCAACTTGGAACGCGCCACGCGGGTCAGGAGCCTGTCAGCGCTTTAAGCTCGAGTTCGACTTGATGCGATGGTACCGGCGGGACGAGGGGAATTGGGTTCACGATAAGGTCGGATAGTTTGACGATGTTGCCGGCTGTGTCAACTGCGTTGAGCGGTTCGCGGAGTGTCAACGGGACGTTCGCCATCAATGCGATTGCGTCTCCGGGGCAGCATTCGAATAGGGCTTGCCCGACGCCATCCCGGACGAGGCCCGGGCAACTTGAGGGTCTACGGCCGCGCGCGACGCCGACTGAACCGTGCGCCGGGCGGGGACCGGGGTACGCTCGCTCGCCAAACGTTTTTCTGCTGCACTCAATTTGGCGGCCAGGTCGGGCATGTGCGGCGCAAGCGCCGCAGCGCGGCGATAGTAACGAACGGCGTCAGCAGTGCGCTTCGCATGTATCAGCGCGTCCGCAAGAGCAACGAGGAGCGCAGGATCACTCGGATTGCGACGAATGGCGTCATTGCACGCGTCCACATCCGACTGCGTCACGCACCGGGCAGCGTCACGTCTGGTTGCTGCGGCTGCCTTGGTGGCGGCGGGTGATGTTGCCTCCCGCGGCCATGCTGCCATGGACACGAAGAAGTACGCCAACACCAGGAGCGTCGCGGTGGGCATCGACGTTTCCGTCCCGCTGCCGTGAATCCACCGCGTCATGGGCCAAGGTCTCTGACCAATCGAATGCCGACGCTGCTGGTGCGGTAATCCGCAGCGAAGTGATTTCGGTAATTCGCCCGCACGTACGATGGAGAAGTGAACCAAGACCCCCCGCGAAGTTCGCGCTCGGAGCAGTCGCCGTCCGTTCGGGCGGAGCCGTCGACCGGGGCGCCGCGGTAATCCCCGTGCCAACAATCCTGAGTCCATTGAAAGACGTTGCCCAACATGTCGTTGAGGCCCAAGGAGTTGGCTTTGAACGAACCGACTGGAGACGTGTTGACGTAGCCGTCGTCGCAGGCAAACGCCAGCCATCCCGGATACCGACGTGCCGCGCTTGCATCAGCCACGTTCGCATAGGCACAGGCGTTCGATCCGTTCGAAGCCCACGGATACACGGGCTCGTTTCCGGCGCGCGCCGCATATTCCCATTCCGACGCGCTCGGCAGTCGGTATTGATGCCCTGTTTTGGTCGAAAACCATTGCGCATAGGCGGCGGCGTCTTTCCACGACACGCATGTGACCGGATGCGTTCCGGTTTGAGCGAATCCCGGGTTTTGCCAATTGCTCTCAGGCCGATGTTTCCACGCCCCGTCGTACGTGTCGCAGCCCGGCATGGCACGCCCCGTGGCCTCAATGAATTGCCGGAATTCATCAACGGTGACGAGGTTCGTCGACATGGCAAACGAATGCCCGATGGTCACCCAATGCGGGGGCTTTTCGTAAGCCAACGAGCCGGTGTCGGTGGCAATGAAGCCTTGTTTGAATCGAGCTGCGGGCAGCACGGTCATGGCGGCACACGTGGGACAGTCGCGAATCAGGGTTCCCGGACTCGGGACTGCGGCGGCTGGGCCTGCCGACGTGTTCGTCGGAACCGACTCGTGGTGAGCATAGAACCAAGAGATGGCGGCAAGTGTGAGCACGGCAGCACTCAACGCAATCATCCGAGTCCGCGAACCGGGCCGCAGGACTCCGCGATCCCTCGACGCATTGCCTTTCGCAACCTGACTTTGGGAGCGATCCTCCCGCGAGATGGCTATATCGCTCCAATCATCCAGCTCACGCACCTCGACCTTTGCGGCTTTGCGTGCCGTGACAGGCTTTTTGGCCGGCGGAATCGGAGCCGACGTCGGCGCTGCCTTGGGAGCCGGAGCCACCTTGGGAGCCGGAGCCGCGGCGCGCTCCTGCCCCAGCCTCTCCGCAGTGACCGGCGTAGTCACGGCAAGGAAATCGGACGCTGGTGTTGGATCGGGAACGATCACCGGAGGCACGGCCTCAGCAATGCGTCGAGTCGTCGCTTCCGTACTCGGAGCGGGCGCCGAGGTCGCGGTCCGTGACGGGTTTGGCGCCGATGTTTCAGTCGTGCCGGAAACCGATTTCTCCGGTGGGGTGATGCGTACCGTCTTCCCTTGCACCGATTCCGGTGCCGGCGGCGGTGCCGACATCGGGGTCGGAGCTGGTGGCGACGCCTTTGGCGGTGTCGACGTCTGGGTCGGGGTTGGTGGTCGAGTCGTGATTTCTGGAATATGAGCGGGCGCCGAAGTGGCGGCCCACCACGGGATCGGCGCCGATTTTTCCGTCGTGCCGGAAACCGATTTCTCCGGTGGCGTGATGCGTACCGTCTTCCCTTGCACCGACTCGGGTGCCGGTGGCGATGGTCGTGCCGGTGGCGGCGTCGGTAGCGGCGTCGACGTCGATGCCGGTGTCGGTGTAGATGCCGATGTCGGTGCCAGCGGCGGTGTCGGTGTCGACGTCGGGGCCGGGGTTGGTGGCGACGCCTTTGGCGGTACCGATTCCGACGTCGGGGCCGGGGTCGCTGATCGAGCCGTGGTTTCCGGAATATGAGCGGGCGCCGAAGTGGCGGCCCACCAAGGGGTTGGCG
>JAXDQI010000088.1:0-18072 GCA_034667965.1 Gammaproteobacteria bacterium | reverse complement strand
CACGAACTCGGTGAAGGCGCTGTTGTAGTTCCCGTTCGCGTAGTCGGTGCTGCCGGTGGACAGCCAGTACAGCGCCCCCAGGTCGACGTCGGCAATTTTCGTCGATGCGGCGGCGGTACCGGACAGGTTTTTATAGCCGCTGTCCAGAGTGTCGCCGATGAAGGGGGGAAACCCATTCGATCGCTGTCCGGTGAATGCGCCGCGAAGACTGGTATCGCCCTCGGTGTAGTTGCCGTCGACGGCCACCTCCCCGGTGCCGTAGCGGCCGTAGTCGAGCATGGCGCCGGCGCCCGACGCCCCGCCCGTGCGCGTAATCAGGTTGACGACGCCACCGATGGCGTCGGTGCCGTAAATGGCGGAGCGCGGACCCTTGACGATCTCGATGCGCTCGAAGAGCTCCGGAGCAAGGTTTGCCAGCGGCGCAATCCCGCTGGTGCCCGAGTTGATGCGAATCCCGTCGATCATGACGATGGACTGATCGCTGTTGGCGCCGCGAATGAACAGCGACAGGGGCTGGCCCGGGCCGCCGGAGCGGCCGATATCGAGGCCGGCGTGAAAGCGCAGCACGTCGCCGATATCGGTGGCGAGCGAATCCTCGAGCGCAATTCGATCGATGAGGACGACCGGCTCGAGGGCCTGGCTGGCCGGCTGTGCGCCGCGCGTCGCGGTCACGACCACTTCGTCCAGCGAGGAATCAGCGACCATCGAGGCCGCGGCCATGAGCGCTTCTGCGGCCCGACTATTCACGCATAGCAGCGCTGCGCACGTGCATGCAACGACCAAGTATTTCAAGACTCCGCTCCCCCGATGACGAGATCCCAAGACCGCGTCCGACGCAGCAGGCGTTGCGTCACCCGAATGGATGCAGCGACACCGGCCCGCGTATGAACGCCGCCACACCGTCGCCGCTCGGGAAATTCCGCTCGCTCAGCACACCCCGGCTGTCGAATGGGCGACTACAACAAGCAGGTCTCCTGGCTCGCGGGTTGGGGCTCTGCATCACCTTCCCGGATCTCGTCGATCCAGTGGTATTCGATGCAGCGCAGACCGCTCACAGTTGCGGGGGCAGCCCGGGCTTTGACCCGAGTTCCCTATTAATCCCCTCGAGGGGAACTTGTTGAGAGCGCATAAGTTGCAACAACGCGCACTTCAAGTCAATCGCAATCGACTTCACGCCGACGTCATCTCTTCAAAATCTTCGCGTGATGCTGCAGGTGATCGGCCATGAACGTCTGAATGAAATAGTACCCGTGGTCATAGCCAGGCTGCATGCGCAGGTTGAGCTTCTGTCCCGCCGCCGCGGCCGCGGCCGCGAATTTTTCGGGTAACAGCTGTTGGTCCGCGAGAAATTGGTCGGCCGCGCCCTGGTCGATCAGGATGTGCGCCGGAAAGGGCTTTCGCGCCACGAGTTGGGTCGCATCATACTCGCGCCAGGTCTCCTGATCGGGCCCCAGGTAATTGGTGAAGGCCTTCTGTCCCCAAGGGGCTAGCATTGGCGCGGCGACTGGCGAGAATGCCGACACAGATTGGTATTGCACGGGATTGCGCAGTGCGAGAGTCAAGGCGCCGTGGCCGCCCATCGAGTGTCCGAAAATGCCGGCGGCACCGGCCAGCGCCGGCAGATTGGCCGCCACGATTTCGGGAAGCTCGTGGGCGACGTAGCTGTACATGCGGTAATTCGCCGACCATGGCGCCTGAGTCGCGTCCACGTAGAACCCGGCGCCCTGGCCGAAATCCCACATCTGCGCATCACCCGGGATGCGGGGCTCGCGCGGACTGGTGTCGGGCGCAATCAGCATCAGGCCCAATTCGGCGGCAACGGCCTGAGCGTGCGCCTTGATGGGAAAGGTTTCCTCCGTGCAGGTCAACCCCGCGAGGTAGTACAGCACCGGAACCTTGCCGTCTTTCGCCTGCGGCGGCTGATAGACGGAGAACTTCATGGGTCCGCGCGTTTCGCGCGAATCGTGTTTGTAGAATTGCTGCTTGCCGCCGAAGCAGGCATGCTCGGATACGAGTTGGATCGTGGTCATGTGTACACCGTCACGCTGCGAAGTGAATTAAAGGCTATCCTAAGGTATATGAACATTGAATTCTCCCCCATCGAGGCGCGCGTCGTCGGCTGCCTCATTGAAAAGGAAATCACGACTCCGGATCAGTATCCGCTGTCGCTCAACGCGCTCACCAACGCATGCAATCAGAAAACGAACCGCGAACCGGTGCTCGAACTCACCGAGGCCGCCGTGCAGCAGGCGGTCGACGCATTGATGAAGAAGCACTTCGTCAGCGACAAGTCGGCGGGGTACGGCGGCCGGGTCACGAAATACAAACACCGATTCTGCAACACCGAATTCGGTTCGTTCAAGTTATCGAAACAGGAACTCGGCATCATCTGCGTGTTGCTGCTGCGCGGACCGCAATCGCCTGGCGAACTTCGCGCCCGGACCAACCGACTGTGCGACTTCGCGGATGCCGCGCAGGTGGAATCGACGCTCAAGGGCTTGATGGAACGCGAGGACGGACCCTTTATCGCACGCCTGGCGCGAGCCCCGGGCGCCCGCGAATCGCGCTACGCGCACCTGTTCTCCGGACCGATCGAGTCGGTGCCGGAAGCCCCGGACTTCGTGGACGTCCCGGCGGCGGGAACGGGCATCACCATCGCTGCGCGCCTCGCAGTTCTCGAGGATAAGGTCGCCGCAATGCAGCGCGAGATCGACACGCTGAAAGAAGCCGCGTCGGCGGAAGTTCCCACGGACATCGACGAGTAGCGAACGCCTCAGCGGGGCAGCGAGGCCGTCTGTTTGGCGATGCCGTCGCGCTCCTGCAGCCATTTGTCGAATGCGTCGACGTCCGCGGCGCGCATTCCGTTGGAATCGGAGCGGTGCGTGGTCAACCAATTCTGCATTGAAACCATCAACCGATCGGCAAGCGGACGCGCGTGATTGAATAGATCCATGTACGCACTCTTGGCGTCTTCCAACCGATCGACCCCGAGATACGCCTCGCCGCGATGCAACGTGGCCTCGTACAGATCCGGCTTCAACGCCAGCGTGTGATTGTAATCGTCGATCGATTCCGCATAGGCCCCGAGGCGCAGATGGATGTAGCCCACCTCGTTCCAGGCATCGTACAGGTCGCCTTTGTTGCTCAACGCCTCTGTAAATTGGTCGAGCGCACGATAGTAGGCATCGCCCATTTTCTCCAATGCAGTGGACCTCTTGTCCGGATTTTGCGCAGCGGCGGCCGCGCTCTCGAAGTCCTTCGCTTTCGCCAGGGATTTCTTCCCGGCCGTATAGGCCTTTGTCGCCGCGGCGTCCGGCTTGTCCACCGCCGGTGTGCTCGGGATCTCCTCGCTCGGCTGATTCCTGCCCGAAGGCCGGCCCATGCCGCCTTGGCCGCCCATGCCGCCCGGCATCTGTCCAAAGGCCGGAGCGGCCAATGAACAGACTGAAACCGCGCCCAGCACCGCGACGCAATGGATGAAAATCTGGCGCATTCTGCTCTCCGGCCGCTCTATACCTAAGATGTGTAATACTGATTGCATGGCCCGTAATATTAGGTTCTTGCTGCTGTCCGCGTTGGTCTTTTTGAGTCGAGCGCTCCCGGCCGCGCCCCAGCCGACGATGGGCGAGGTACTCGCCGCATCGAAACCGTCGGATTGGCGGCCCCTGGATCCCGCCAACACGCTCTATCTCGAAGTACCTGCCGGACGAATCGTCATCGAGCTTAAGCCCGAATTCGCGCCGCTGCACGTCGGCAACATCAAAACTTTGGTGCGCGCGCGCTATTTCGACGGTCTGCCCGTGCTGCGGGTTCAGGAAAACTACGTTGCGCAGTGGGGCGACCCGGAGAACCGGCATCCGATTCCGCCCGGCGTCGGCAAGGTCGCGCCCGAATTCGATTCGCCGCTGCCGCCGCACATGGCATTCACACGCTTGCCGGATGGCGACGTCTATGCGCCCGAGATCGGATTCAGCGACGGATTTCCCGCCGCACGCTCCCCCAAGCTTCACCTGACATGGCTCGCACATTGCTACGGAATGGTCGGCGTCGGGCGCGACCTCGATGTAGAAAGCGGCAGCGGCGCCGAGATGTATGTGGTCATCGGCCACTCACCGCGCCACCTGGATCGCAACGTCGCGTTGGTGGGTCGTGTAGTCAAGGGCATGGAGCTGCTTTCCAGCTTGCCGCGCGGCAGCATGGAGATGGGGTTCTACGCCAAGAACGAAACTCCGTTGCCGATCAAATCGATACGGATCGAGGCCGACGTGCCTCTACCTGAGCGGACGCCGCTCGAGGTGCTGCGCACGGACACGCCGACCTTTGCCGCCCTGATCGAATCGCGCCGTAACCGTCCGGAGGAATTCTTCAAGGTCAAATCGGAACGCATCGAAGTGTGCAACGTGCCGATCCCGGTGCGCCCCGGAAAATAACGACGCGGTGTAAACGGCGCGGTGCAACCGACGCGGTGCAATCGCTCAGCCTCCGTGGCGGGAGGCTTCTATGATTCCGATGCGCAGGGTCGTCGTCGCGATGCGCACCTCGATCAGGAACGCGAGGAGTGCCGCGGCCAGCGTCAACATCGACATGATGAACATGCCGGCGATGAGCGCCGACAACTCGAATCGCAAAAACGCGTTCACGAACAACATCACCACGACCAATGCGATGAACAGCGCCGACAAGGTGATAAGGATGATTGCGGCATTGATCCAGCGCGAACGCCGCGCCAGGATCTTGAGCTGCGCATGGAGGTCGCGGCCGTCGGGAAGATAATCCGGATGCAGCAGCCGATCTTCCATGGCCCGAGCTCGATCGACGATGCGCGCCAGCCGGCTCGTCAGCACGTTGAGCGTTACGCCGATGGCCGAAATGAGGAATATCGGGGTCAGCGCGACCTGGATCAGATGCGCGATGTCGACCGGCTGCGCCGTCATGGACGAGTCACGACCACTTCACCCAACCGCAATACCAGGTGGCAAGAATCACCAACCCGAAACCGATTCGATACCACGCGAAGATCTTGAAATTGTGGCCGCTCACGTAGCGAATCAAGGCCCGCACGGCAAATGCCGCACTCACGAACGACGCGATCGAACCTATGCCGATCACCGCGAGATCGTCGAATGCCAAAGAGTGCCGCGCCTTGAACAGCTCCAATGCCGTCGCTGCGAATATGGTTGGAATCGCCAGAAAAAACGAGAATTCGGTGGCCGCGGGGCGCGATAGACCCCGGAGCAAACCGCCCATGATGGTGGCGCCCGAGCGCGACGTACCGGGAATCATGGACAAGGCCTGCGCGAAGCCGATCCAGATCGCATCCGGCGGCCGAATATCATCCACCGCTGGGACCTGCGGCGTGCGCTTGCGGCTTTCGATCCAAAGAATCAGGACGCCGCCTAGAATGAACGCCGCGGCGACCGGAATCGGCGCGAACAAGTATTGCTTGATCCTGCTGATCAGCATTACGCCGAGCACCGCCGCCGGCAAGAACGCCAGCACCAGATTCAACGTAAACCGCTGCGATTTCGGATCGCGCGGCAGAGTGGCGACCACCGTCCAGAGGCGTTGCCGGTACTGCCAGCAAACCGCCAAAATCGCGGCGAACTGAATCACGATCTCGAACAGCTTGCCCTTCTCGTCGTTCCAGTCGAGCAGACTACCTACCACGATCAAGTGCCCGGTGCTGGACACCGGCAGGAACTCCGTCAAACCTTCGACGATGCCGAGAATCAACGCTTTCAACGCGACTATGGGATCCATCTAACCGCCACCCCCTGAAAATAGAAACGCCCCGGCCGCCGTGAAGCAACCGGGGCGCACACCAGAAGTAATTCTACTTCGTCGTCGAAGGAGCGGGAGCGGCCTTCTTCTTCTTGTGGTGCTTCTTGGCGGGCTTCGTCGCATCCGCGGAGCTGGCGGCGGCAGGCGAATCCGCAGCCATCGGCGCGGCGTTCTTCGGCATATCGGCGGCCATCGCGCCAGCGGCGAGGCCCAAAGTCAACAAGGCAGAGGTAAGCAGGGTTCCGGACTTATTCATAGCGTCTCCAACGGTGGGTATTAACAAGCAGACGAAAGAATACGACGGATCTTGAAAATTCAGCCCAGATGAAGATCATTTCACAAATCGCTTCAGCGACGCCCGCGATCCGCCGGAGCGTTCGGGTCGGCCGTGGCGGGGGCCGCGGGAGCGGCGCAGGCGGCACCCCGCTCCTTGGCGCGGACGTGCCAGATCAGGTAGACCACGATGGCCACGTTGCCGAGCACGACGGCGGCCTTGCCCAGGTTGGGTCGGTGCGCGAATTCCCATATCTCCAACGGAATCAGAGATCCCGTGATGATGGTGGTCAGCCACTCCGCCCAGCGCTTCTGCATCCAGAGCCCTACGCCTTCGACGGCAAAAATCGCCGCGTAGGTGAAGGTTACGAATCGCAGCGCATGAATTTTCGACTCGCTCAGTCCGCTGAACCACTGCAGCACGCGCGTCACCACGGCATGCTCGAGCCCCGAAGGCCGCCCCTGCGCCCAAGTGACCAGCTTGGCGGCGAGGGATGCGTCATGAAGCCGTAACTCGCCCCATGCCGCCAGCAACAACAGCAAGACTTTCAAAAGCTTGTAAAGCGCGATGGTACGCAGCATCCCGAAGCGCGGTGTAGGCGCCTGGCCGTCGGCGGTGGTCATGTGGCTCTACGCCTGACCCGCGGCAGGTTGGAACTCGAGGGTGGCATCGAGCAATGCCTGAATGTCGAACACCGCGCGCTCGTTGTCGATGAGCAGCGGTGCAACGCCTGCCGCAGCCACGAGCGCGGCCGGAACCTGGATGCGATCCCGCTCCCGCGTCACCGTCCAAGTCGCGAGGCGCTTGTCTTGGAAGGCGAGATTCAGCGCGCCCCAACGCAGCAGAGCCGCCCTCGCCAGCGGCGTGTCGCCGCCCCATTGGCGCTGCGCGAGGGTCAAAGCCGAGCTGGCCGCGATCTCTCCATGCGGCAGCGTCATCAGGTCCTGAATGTATTTGACCATTTCGTCCGGAGGGACGTGCACGTTCAGGTAGGAAGAGGCCGAATCGCTCATGGTGCCCATTTTAAGTCGGATTTTCCAAGCTGAACATGGCATTCTCGTCATCGTAGGCAAACGCCTCTGCGTAACGAGCCCAGCGAACCACCGCGCGCAGGGTCTGATCGGCCGCCTCTTCGCTCATGAAATCCTCGAGTTCGTCGATGAATCGGCTCTTTCGCGCCGAATGCGAGGCGCGTTCATCCAACACCCTGCGCACGTGGGCGGCAAGGGGCACGTACGTCAAGAGATGCCGCAGAAAAATGCGCTTGCGCTCGTCGACCGCCGAGTGCGCGAACGCCAGGCCGTCCTCGGCCAGTTTGATGTCGCCGCCCTCGACCTCGGCGAAGCGGAGCATCTGCAGCGTTTCGGCGACCGGAAATAACTCGTCGATCTCCATTTGCAGATCCGACGCTATCTTCGGCAGATCCGCCGTACCGTTGAAGGGAGGGGCCGCCACCGCTTCCATGAGGCCGGCCAGCAGATTGGTCGAGACCTGCGGCAAAACGCTGCCGATGCCCAATCCGGGAAAGCGCTCCTGGCGTCCGCTGGCGGCCGCTCCTTTGGGCCGAGCGGTCATCTCCACATAGATGCGTTCCACCAATTCACGAAACGAGGGGTCGAGGCGGTTCCGCGGCTGCGGCAAGGACACCTTGATTTCACTGAGAATTCTGCCAGGGTTGCTGCCGAAAACCAGGATTCGGTCGCACATCAGGACCGCCTCCTCGATATTGTGAGTCACGAGGATGACGCCCTTGATGGGCATGCGCCCTTCGGACCAGAGATCGAGGAAGTCGGTGCGCAGGGTCTCGGCGGTCAGGACGTCCAGTGCCGAGAACGGTTCATCCATCAGCAGAATATTGGGTTGGACCACCAGCGCCCGGGCGAAGCCGACGCGCTGCCGCATACCGCCCGACAACTCCCGCGGATACGCGGATTCGAACCCGTCCAGGCCGATGAGATCGATGGCTGCCAGCGATCGCTTGCGAATTTCCGCTCGCGGCATGCGCTGCGCCTCGAGCCCCAGGGCCACGTTCTCGAACACGGTGAGCCAGGGGAATAGCGCAAAGCTCTGGAACACCATCGCGATTCCGGGGGCCGGGCCGATGATCGGGTGACCCAGGTAAATCACTTTACCGGACGTGGGTTCCGCAAGGCCCGCGATCAACCTCAGCAAGGTCGACTTGCCCGAGCCGGATCGTCCGAGAAGCCCCACGATCTGCCCCTCCTGAAGGTCCAGGTTCATGCCCTCGAGCACCAGCAACTCGGCCCCATCCGGCTTGGGAAACGCCTTGCGGATATCGGTGCACTGAAGTAGCGGAGATTCGTTCATGCGTTGATCCGTCAAGTAAGGCGATATTTGCGCTCGGCGTAATAGTACAAGGGCCGCCAGAAGAACCGGTTGATGATCACCACGAACAGGCTCATGGTGCCGATGCCCAGCACGATGCGGTGGAAATCTCCCGCGCTCGTGGCTTCGGCGATATACGCCCCGAGTCCACGCGCCCGCACCTGGGTATCGCCCCACGTCGCCAGCTCTGCGACGATGGCGGCGTTCCACGAACCGCCGGAGGCCGTGATGGCCCCGGTGACGTAGAACGGCAGCACGGCGGGCAGTGCGACCTTCCGCCACCACAGCCAGCCGGTCACCCGGAAGTTGGACGCAACGTAGCGCATTTCGGCCGGAATCGCGGATGCGCCGGCGATGACGTTGAACAGAATGTACCACTGGGTTCCGAGAATCATCAGCGGGCTCAGATAGATGTCCGGATCGAGCCGCCACCGCACGATGCCGAACACCGCGATCGGGAACAGCAGATTGGCGGGAAACGCAGCCATGAACTGGGCGATGGGCTGGACGATTTGCGCCGCACGCGGCCGCATCCCCACCCAAACGCCGATCGGCACCCAAATGAGGCTTGCGAGCGCGATCAATATGAAAACGCGCAACATGGTGAGAGTTGCCAGCCCGCAGACCTGCAATGCCTCGCGCAGCGGCGTATTTGCGATCAGCACGGCGACGATGTGCCACAACCCGAGCACGACCGCGGCGATCACCAACGATATCCAGAGCAGATCCAGGCTTCGCTTCGGCCGCGCCTCGACCTCCGGCATCGGCGTGTCGCTGCGCTTTACCGCCCGGCTGGTCCATAGAACGGCGGCGTGAAACGCGAGGGTGGCGGCCTTGATCAAACGCGACCGGCGCATCATGGTGAGCGCCCAGGAGTTCGGCACGCGGACGCCCGGCTCCTGTTCCACGCGGAAGAGGTCCACCCAGGCCACCAGCGGACGGAACAGCAACTGGTCGTACAATAGGATGACGATCAACATCGTGAAGATGGCCCAGCCGATCGCCTGCAGATCCTTCTGTGCAATTGCGAGGGCGATGTACGAGCCGACGCCGGGCAGTGCGACGGTGGTGTGTCCGACGCTGATGGATTCCGAGGCGACCACGAAGAACCAGCCGCCCGACATGGACATCATCATGTTCCAGATGAGCGCGGGCATGCCGAACGGCACTTCCAATTGCCAGAAACGCATCCACGGGGACAGCCGAAACGACTCGGCGGCCTCGGTGAGTTCCGTCGGTATGGTCCGCAGCGATTGGTAGAAACTGAACGCCATGTTCCACGCTTGGCTGGTGAATATGGCAAAAATGGAAGCGAATTCCGCACCGAGGACCCGGCCGGGCGCCAGCGACAAGAAAAATACCACCGTGATCGAAATGAATCCTAGAATCGGCACCGACTGCAAGATGTCGAGAATGGGCACCAGAAGCTTGCCGGCACGTTCGCTTTTGGCGGCCCACGTTGCATAGGTCAATGTGAACAACAGCGAGAGAACGAGCCCCGCCAGCATGCGGAACGTGGTCCGCGCCGCATATTCGGGCAGATGGATCGGATCGAGCGATAACGGAGTCGAACTGAGTTGCGACAACGGCGCGAACAGGCCCCGCGAAGTTTCACCGAGGAACGCGATGAGGCCGATGACGACCACGAACGCCAGTACATCCCAGCGAGTCGCGAGCTCGCGCAAGAAGACGTACGGTGCGAATCGATTCATCGCCGCATTCTCGCAGGACAGGCGACGCAGTTACTAGTAGGGTAACCGCTTTGAGAGCATGACATGGACAACAGCATCGGCGTCAACACCGGAGCCGCGACCAAAGGAGAAACCACCCGCTTCAAGGTTCTCGGCGCCATCAGCTTTTCACATTTCCTCAACGACATGATCCAGTCGCTGATCATCGCCATCTACCCGCTGCTGAAAGGCGAATTCGCGCTGAGTTTCATGCAGATCGGCTCGATCACGCTGACCTATCAGCTGTTCGCCTCCGTGCTTCAACCCCTGATCGGCATCTACACCGACAAACACCCGAAGCCGTATTCACTGAGCGTAGGGATGGGATTCACGCTCGTCGGTCTCGTTACATTGGCGTGGGCGCCGAATTACGCCGCCGTACTCGGCGCCGCCGCGCTGGTCGGAACGGGATCCTCGGTCTTTCATCCGGAGTCCTCGCGGATCGCCCGTCTGGCATCGGGCGGACGCCACGGACTCGCTCAATCGATCTTCCAGGTGGGCGGCAATGCCGGCAGCGCCATGGGACCCTTGCTCGCCGCCTGGATCATCATTCCTCACGGCCGGACCAGCGTAGCCTGGTTCTCGCTGGCCGCCATGTTGGCGATCACCGTGCTGTGGCACGTGGGTGGCTGGTACCGGCGCCAACTTCTGGACAAGGCGGTTCGAGTGAAGCCCCGGGCGGTTTCCTTGGGCGCCGTCCCGCCGCGACGCGTCGCCTGGTCCGTTGCAATCCTGCTGACCCTGATCTTTTCCAAGTATTTCTACATGGCGAGCATCACGAGTTATTACAGTTTCTACCTCATCGAAAAATTTCATCTGTCGGTGCAATCGGCGCAGTTGTGCCTCTTCATTTTCCTCCTCGCCGCCGCTCTCGGCACGCTCTTCGGCGGACCGATCGGCGATCGTGTGGGCCGCAAGCGCGTCATCTGGTTTTCCATCTTGGGCGTCGCCCCCTTCTCCATGCTGCTGCCGTATGTCGATCTGTTGTGGACCGGGATCTTGAGTTTCTTCATCGGATTGATCCTGGCGTCCGCGTTCTCGGCCATACTCGTTTTCGCGCAGGAACTCATGCCGGGTAAAGTCGGCGCGGTGTCCGGACTGTTCTTCGGCTTCGCATTCGGAATGGGGGGCATCGGCGCGGCCGTACTGGGGAGCCTCGCCGATCTGCGCGGCATCGAATTCGTGTACCGACTGTGCGCCTTCCTGCCGCTGCTCGGGACCGTCGCCGCGTTTTTGCCGGATATGAGACGGCCCCTTAGGGACGAGACACCTTGACGCAGCAGCTACTCTCGGACGTCGGTCAGTACGGTCTGATCATCGTCTTCATCAATGTGTTGGTCGATCAGATCGGCCTTCCGGTTCCCGCGGTTCCGACGCTGGTGGTTGCCGGCGCCCTCGCGGGGGACGGACTGCTGCCGGCGGGGGCGCTGTTTTTCTGGTCCGTCGTCGCCTGTTTGATGGCCGATTGCGGTTGGTACTACATCGGGCAGACGTATGGGATCAGGGTGCTCAAGCTGCTGTGCAGAATTTCACTGGAACCCGACTCCTGCGTCAGTCAAACCCAGACGCGCTTCGAGCGGTGGGGAATCAACTCCCTGGTGGTCGCAAAATTCATACCGGGCCTCGCGATCATCGCACCACCCCTGGCCGGCGCCATGCGGATCGGTTGGGGGCGATTCATCGCACTGAGTGCGGCAAGCGCGGTGCTGTGGGTCGGCAGTGCCATGGGAGCGGGAATCCTGTTCCGGGAGCAGATTGCCGTGATGCTGCGCCATCTCGGCGAGATCGGCAGTGTTGCGGTCGTTTTGGTGGGAGCCGCCCTCGCGGCGTACGTCGGCTTCAAGTGGTGGGAGCGCGTGCGCTTCTACAGGTCGTTGCGCATGGCGCGCATCGGTGTCGGAGAACTCTACGAACTTGTGCAGGCGGGCGCTGAGCCCATCATCGTCGACGTGCGCTCGTCGACGGCCCGCGCCTTGGAGCCGCGCTGGATACCGGGCGCGCTCCACGTTCCGCTCGAAGAGATCGCCAAACACATCAAAGACCTGCCGCGCGATCGAGACATCGTTCTATATTGCGCGTGCCCCAGCGAGGCATCCGCCGCGCGCGTCGCCCGGGTGCTCATGAACCATGGATTCAAGAAAGTGCGGCCATTGCACGGAGGGCTCGAAGCCTGGCGGGCGGCAGGATATGCTGTCGTCGGAGTGACCGGGCAATTGGCGGAAGGGAGCGGCGAATGACAAAGATAAGTCTGTTGAGATTTCTTTGCTGGCCGGCCGCCGTGTTCGCGGCGTTCACGACCACGGTGCGGGCCGACGTCAGCATCCAGCAAAAGACATCGCTGGACGTGGCGTCCATGATCCGCATGCACGGTGCGACAACGACGAATCTGACCACCGACAAGAAGCGCGAGGATACCGAGTCGCATTGCGAAGGAATGATGTCGCTGCTGTGCGGCAATCTCCAAGGGGGCGAAATCGTGCGCCTCGATCGAGACGTGACGTGGCGGCTGGAGCCGGCCAAGAAGCGCTATCGCGAGCAGACTTTCGCCACTCCCGAGGAACTGGCCGCCATGCGCGCCAAGATGCAGGCCAATCTCGAGAAAATGCGCTCCTGCCCCGTATCGCAGAAGCAGCAGCCCATCGATAAGTCGAAGTGCACGATGTCGCCGCCGAAATTCGAGGTGCACAAGACCGACGATAAACTGGCCATCGCCGGGCATGATGCGCAGAAGACCTCGGCAACGATGACGGAGACCTGTACCGACAAGGAGAGCGGCGATGTCTGCGACACGGTCGTCGCTCTCGATGTATGGTTGACGCAGGATTCCCTGCCCGGAAGCGGCGACCGCCGCGCATTCGACGCGTCCTATGCAAAAAAACTGGGGCTCGACGATCCCCAAGGGATCATGCGCGGTGAATTTGCCAAGTTCCTCGCTCCGTACCAATCGCAAATCAAGCAGCTCACCGACAAGTCCGGCGACTTCAAGGGCCAGCCGCTCAAGACATCGCTGCGGGTGATGATGGGCGGCCAGCAATGCAGGATGAAGGCGGCGAAGGCGGGCGACTCCACGGGCGGCGGCACCTCGGATACCGGCGGCAATCCGATGGGCGACGTCAAGGACGCGGGCAAGGCAATCGGGTCCTTGGTGGGCGGCCTCTTCAAGAAGAAAAAGGCCGAGGCGCCGCAGGATGCGGCGGGCGCCGCCGCGCCGACGGGCGGCTCCTCGCCGGATCCGTACTCTCAGTACGCGCAATTGGCGTCGTTCAGCATGGAGACCGTCAGCATCAACACCGACGCGATTCCTGCCGCGCGCTTCGACATTCCGCCGGACTGGACCAAGGAATCGCCGAAACCCGCAAAGGGCGGCGACGACGAATATACTTGCCCTAAATCCTAGTCAAAGGACACACCCTTGACCGAAGCAGTCCCGCATCACGTCGTCATCGTCGGCGCAGGGTTCGGTGGTTTGGCCGTCTGCCACGGGCTCGCCGGTGCCGCGTCCCGGCCGGGGTTGCGCGTCACCATCGTCGACCAGCGGAACCATCACCTGTTCCAGCCGCTGCTCTACCAGGTCGGCACGGCGGTGCTCGCCACCTCGGAAATCGCGTGGCCGATCCGGCATCTGTTACGGCGGCGCAAGGAAATCACGACCTTGCTCGGGGTCGTCAACGGGATCGACGTCGATGGACGCAACGTATTGCTGGAGGACGGCGCCGCCGTGCACTTCGACAGCCTGGTACTTGCCACCGGCGCACGCCACGCATACTTCGGCCACGACGAATGGGAACCCTTTGCACCCGGGCTCAAGACCCTGGAAGACGCCACGTCGATACGCCGCCGGATTCTCCTGTCGCTGGAGCGCGCCGAACGCGAGACCGATCCCGAACGCCGCGCGGCCCTCCTCACGTTCGTGATCGTCGGCGGCGGCCCGACGGGCGTCGAACTGGCGGGCGCCATCGCGGAGCTGACCCATCAAAATTTGCGAGAAGACTTCCGATTGATCGATACCCGCAAGGCGCGAGTGCTGTTGATCGAGGCGGGTCCGCGCATTCTGTCCAGCTTCACGCCCGACCTCTCCGCCTATGCGCACGCGGCGCTTCAGCGTTTGGGCGTGGAGATTCAGCTGGGATCGGCGGTGAGCGACTGCAACGACCATGCCGTCACGTACGGCAGCCAGGTCGTGGCCGCCGACGTCATTCTTTGGGCCGCCGGCGTTCGCGCATCACCGGCCGCCGCATGGCTCGGCATGCCGGCGGACAACGCCGGCCGCATGAAAGTCGAGCCGGACTTGAGCGTCCCCGGACACCCGGAGATTTTCGTCATCGGAGACACCGCCACCATCAATGCCTGGCACGGCAAGCCGGTGCCCGGCATTGCGCCGGCCGCCAAACAGGAAGGTCTGCACGTGGCGCAAACCATCAAGAGGCGGCTTGAGGGCGATACGCGGAACCGCCCGTTTCGTTATCGTAATTCCGGCAATCTCGCGACCATCGGCAAACGGTCGGCGGTGATCGACTTCGGCTGGATAAAAATCCGCGGCTGGATTGCCTGGTGGCTGTGGGGCCTGGCCCACATTTATTTTTTGATCGGCTTGCGCAATCGGCTGGCCGTCGCGTTGAGCTGGCTGTGGATTTACGTCACCGGCAACCGCAGCGCCTGCCTCATCACCCAGGTCGACCATCGCCCGAAATCGCGCTAGTCGGCGGCAACGCACTTCGAGGAACACCATGAGCACCACCACCGTCCCAATAGCCCTAGTCACCGGCGGCAGCCGCGGATTGGGAAGGAGCACCGCCCTGCATCTCGCGAAGCGCGGCACCGACGTCATCCTGACCTACAAGAGCGGCGGCGCCGAAGCCGCGGCAACCGTGGCGGAAATCGAATCCATGGGACGGCGCGCGCATGCGTTGCCGCTGGATATGGCCAAGAGCACGACCTTCGTCGAATTCGCGATCGGACTGCGCGATGTTCTATCGAAGAACTGGCAGCGGGGTAAGGTGAATTTCCTGGTGAACAATGCCGGAATCGGGATTCACGCGAATTTTGCCGACACCACCGAGGCGCAGTTCGACGAACTCGTGGACATCCATTTGAAGGGCGTCTTTTTCTTGACGCAGAAGCTGCTGCCGCTGCTGGCGGACGGCGGCCGCATCGTTAATATCTCGAGCGGTCTATCCCGCTTCGCATTGCCGGGATATTCCGCCTATGCCGCGATGAAGGGCGCCATCGAAGTCTTGAGCCGATACATGGCCAAGGAACTTGGGCCCAGGGGCATCACCGTGAATGTGGTGGCGCCGGGAGCCATCGCGACCGATTTCGGCGGCGGGATGGTGCGCGATGATGCGCAGGTGAATGCGATGATTGCCTCGCAGACGGCCCTCGGCCGGGTCGGCTTGCCGGACGACATCGGCGGCGTCATCGCGTCCCTGCTGGCGCCCGAGAATGGCTGGATCAACGGCCAGCGCATCGAGGCTTCGGGCGGGATGTTCCTGTAGGTACCGCGCCGGCGACTATGAAAACGCCTGGATGCCGGTTTGCGCCCTCCCCAGGATGAGGGCATGGATGTCATGCGTCCCTTCGTAGGTATTGACCACCTCGAGATTCACGAGGTGACGGATGACCCCGTATTCGTCTGAGATGCCGTTTCCGCCCAGCATGTCCCGCGCCGCGCGTGCAACATCGAGCGCCTTGCCGCAGGAATTGCGCTTGAGCATCGAGGTGATTTCGACGGCCGCGCTGCCGTCGTCCTTCATGCGGCCCAGCCGCAGGCACGCCTGCAGGGCCAGTGTGATCTCCGTCTGCATGTCGACCAACTTTTTCTGGATCAACTGATTCGCGGCGAGCGGGCGCCCGAACTGCTTGCGGTCGAGTACGTATTGCCGTGCGGTATGCCAGCAACTCTCGGCCGCCCCCAGTGCGCCCCACGAAATCCCGTAACGCGCGGAATCCAGGCACGTGAACGGTCCCTTCAACCCGGTCACGCCGGGCAGCAGGTTTTCCTCGGGCACGAACACCTGATCCATGACGATCTGACCGGTGGTCGAGGCGCGCAGCCCGACTTTGCCGCGCAACACAGGAGCCGACAATCCCTTCCAGCCCTTCTCGAGAATGAAACCGCGAATCACGTCATCGTCGGTCTTTGCCCAAACGACGAAGACGTCGGCGAAGGGGCTGTTGGAGATCCACGTTTTGGACCCCGTCAGGTGAAACCCGCCGCCGGTGCTGCGCGCCCGGGTGACCATGCTGCCCGGGTCGGAACCGTGGTCGGGTTCCGTCAAGCCAAAGCACCCGATCAGTTCGCCGCGCGCCAACGCCGGCAAATACTTGTGCTTCTGAGCCTCGGTGCCGAATTGATGGATGGGCAACATGACCAGTGACGACTGCACGCTCATCATCGATCGATATCCCGAGTCCACCCGTTCGATCTCGCGAGCAATGAGGCCATAGCTGACGTAATTGAGTCCCGCGCCGCCGAAGGCCTCTGGAAGGGTCGCACCCAAGAGCCCGATGTCGCCCATCTCGCGAAAGATGGACGGGTCCGCAAGTTCTTCGCGAAATGCCCGGACGATGCGCGGCGCCAGACGCTCATCGGCATATACGCGCGCCGCGTCCCGGATCATGATTTCCTCCGGAGTCAATTGCGCCTCGAGCAGCAGCGGATCGTCCCAATGAAAGCTCATTCGTGCCATATTAAGACAGGCTCCTAGCCCGTGGATTCCCACCTGCCGGCGAGCATCGCATAATCGGGCGCCAGTGTCTCCGCTTGAAAATCGAGGAACCGAATGAGCAATGCCCTATCGCACGTCACCGTGCTCGACTTGTCGCGCATATTGGCGGGACCGTGGGCGGGGCAGGTGCTCGCGGATCTGGGAGCCGATGTCATCAAAATCGAGCGGCCGAAGAGCGGCGACGACACGCGCGCCTGGGGTCCTCCCTTCGTACGGGACGCCGCCGGCCGGGAAAATGCGAAGACGGATGCCGCGTACTATCTCTGCGCCAACCGCAACAAGAAATCGGTCACCGTCGATTTTACGACGCCGGAGGGAAGAGCCATCGTTCAAGGACTGGCGCGTGGAGCCGACGTGGTCCTGGAGAATTTCAAGGTCGGCGGGCTCAAAGCCCATGGTCTCGACTACGAAGCGCTGAAGGCCATCAATCCGCGGCTCATCTATTGCTCGATCACCGGGTTTGGCCAGACAGGACCCTATGCGGCCCGCCCGGGCTACGACTTCTTGATGCAGGCAATGGGCGGACTGATGAGCATCACCGGTCGCGGCGCCGGCGAGGTCGGGGCCGGACCGCAAAAGGCGGGAGTCGCGGTCACCGACATCCTGACCGGCCTGTATGCCGCCATCGGGATACTCGCGGCACTCACCCATCGCGAGCGCACCGGCGTTGGCCAGTACATCGACCTGTCGCTGCTCGACGTTCAAGTGGCGTGCCTGGCCAATCAAGCAATGAATTTCCTGGTGAGCGGCGCAGCGCCGACACGTCTCGGCAACGCCCATCCGAACATCGTGCCCTATCAGGACTTTCCCACCAGCGACGGCTACATGATCATCGCCGTGGGCAACGATACGCAATTCGCAAGACTGTGCGCCGAAATGCACATCGGTGAACTCGCCGCGGATCCGCGGTATGCGACCAACAAGAATCGGGTCATCAACCGCGCGGCGCTGATCGAACGGCTGTGCGAAGTGACCAGATCGCGTCCGACGGCCCGGTGGGTCGCTGCCCTGGAGAGCGCCGGTGTGCCCTGCGGGCCGATCAATTCCATCGATGCCGTGTTCGCGGACCCTCAGGTGAGGGCACGTGCCATGCAGGTGGACATGCCGCACCCGACCAGCGGAACGGTATCGCTGGTGGCGAATCCCTTGCGCCTGTCGGAGACTCCGGTCACCTATCGCACGGCGCCGCCGATCGTGGGTGCGCAGAGGCGTG
>JAXDQI010000087.1:0-3420 GCA_034667965.1 Gammaproteobacteria bacterium | reverse complement strand
TGAAGAGTTCGCTCAATTCAGAGTCCGTCTGGATGACGGCGCGCAGATCGGAATCCGATATGGAAAGCGCTTCGCCGTCGGAATGCACGCGCATGCGCACGACGCTCCCCACGCCCCGCAGCGTACTAAGCTCGCCGCTAAAGCTGCCGGCCTCGTGAAGCACGACGAGTTGCTCGCCGTCCAGCCCCACTTGGACGACTTCGATGCTGCCGGATAACACCACCAATAGCGGCAGGTGGCGGTCACCGGGTTGCGCGAGAATTTCGCCAGCCCGCAACTCTACGTGCTGCCCGCGGGCCTCCAAGCGAGCGATTTGCTTGGCGTCAAGCTTCGGAAACATCTGCTCACGGCGCGCGAAAGGTGGCGTCCCACGAGGCACGCCCGACAAAATGGTGTCTTGTTGTTCAAGGTCGTCAGCTGCCACGAGAATACCTCCGATCGCGATCGTAGATCAGATCCCTTGCGACCATTACAATTATTCACGTGCTGCGCGGGGACAGGCCGCCCACTTCTGTGGAGTCAACTATTTTGTGGCCATCAGATGAGGGCAGTCAACCTCCAGAGCCACCTCTAATCACCGTGAATATGCGACTGAGAGTCCCAACGCATGCTGCATGGTCGCTGGCAATCTCGTAGTCCGAATACGCAGCGCCGAAAGCCGGCATGTTCGCTGTGTCGCCGGCGGCATGTCGGTACACGCCCGACAGAATGACCTGCACCACATTGGTCGCCGTGGGATCGTTCACCGCGCGCGCACCGGTCAATGTCGCAAAGGGGATGACCGGACTGACGCCGCTCCACCCGTGGCAACTCGCGCATGCGTCCTCGTACACTGCCTTGCCGAGCGGAGCCACGTTGGCGACTACGCCTTCGGCATGGGACGATGGCGCGGGATGGGTGTTGAGTTCAGGTAGATCGGAAGTCGCAATGTATGGCGGCCAGGAAATCAGCGTCGTTGTAGGACATGATCTGTCCCGACTGGCAGTACCCGCACTGCACAACTTCCACATCAAGCCAGGCCTTTTGTACAACTCGAGGCCGCATGGGTCCGATCACTCGCGCCTACTGTTCTGTCCCCGCTCTTGTTGCCGATGCTTTCAATCGCGTAGTACGCCGCGCGACTAAGCGTGTAACACCGATCCGATCGAGCAATGAATGTACCCGAAGTTCGGCCACGTGAATGTCCACAACGCGATCAACGTCCCCGGAATTGACTTTCGATATCTTGGGAGCACGTACAATTTCGGTCACATAACCCTATAGCTCGCAATTCGACATTCGGAGTAACGACGAATGGCTACTCAACCGACAAAGGCCACCACGACCGACGCGGGCGCCCCTGTCGCCAGCGACGAGCATTCACTCACCGTTGGTGCGGATGGTCCCATCGTCCTGAACGATCATTATCTGATCGAGCAGATGGCGAACTTCAATCGCGAACGGATCCCGGAGCGTCAGCCGCACGCCAAAGGCGGCGGTGCCCATGGTCACTTCCAGGTAACCAACGACGTCAGCGGCTACACCCGGGCCGCGGTCTTCCAGCCGGGCACCAAAACCGAAACCATGATCCGCTTCTCGACGGTCGCCGGTGAGCGCGGCAGTCCGGACACCTGGCGCGACCCGCGCGGGTTCTCGCTGAAGTTCTACACCAGCGAGGGCATCTACGACATGGTGGGCAACAACACGCCCGTATTTTTCGTGCGCGACCCGCTGAAGTTCCAACATTTCATCCGCTCGCAGAAGCGCCGCGCGGACAACGGCCTGCGCGACCACGACATGCAGTGGGATTTCTGGTCGCTGTCACCGGAGTCGGCGCACCAGGTAACCGTGCTCATGGGCGATCGGGGTATCCCAAAGAGCTGGCGTCATATGAACGGCTATTCCAGCCATACGTATATGTGGGTCAACACCAAGGGCGTGAAGTTTTGGGTGAAATACCACTTCAAGACCGACCAGGGCATCGAGTTCCTGACCCAAGCCGAGGCGGATCGGCTGGCCGGCGTGGATGGCGACTATCATCGGCGCGATCTCTTCAATTCGATCAAGAAGGGCGATTTCCCGAGTTGGACGCTGAAGATGCAGATCATGCCGTTCGAGGACGCCAAGACCTATCGATTCAACCCCTTCGACCTCACCAAGGTCTGGCCGCACAAAGACTATCCGCTGATCGAAGTCGGTAAGTTGACGCTGGATCGCAACGTCACCGATTTCCACACCGAGATCGAGCAGGCTGCCTTCGAACCGAACAACCTGGTGCCCGGGATCGGGCTAAGTCCGGACAAGATGCTGCTCGCGCGCGGATTCGCTTACGCCGACGCGCACCGCGCCCGCCTCGGCGTCAACTACAAACAAATTCCGGTGAACCGACCGAAGTCGCCTGTGCACAGCTATAGCAAGGACGGCGCCATGCGGGTAGAGAACGTGTCGGACCCGGTATACGCTCCGAACTCGTACGGTGGTCCCAAGGCCGACCCCGCCCGCACCGACGAGGCTGGACTCTGGTACGCCGACGGCGACATGCTGCGCAAAGCGTACACGCTGCGCAGCGAGGACGACGACTTCGGTCAGGCCGGCACCATGGTGCGTCACGTACTCGACGATGCGGCGCGTGCGCGCCTGGTGAGCAATATCGTCGGTCACCTCAAGGACGGGGTCTCCGACCCTCGAATATTGGCATAAAGTCGACAAGGCTCTCGGAGAACGCATCGCCGCAGGGATGAAAGGCCGGTAGCAGTCCACTGCGCGAGCCCGCTGCTCGATGACGCACGATGGCTGGTCAGCCGGTATGATTGCTGCAAAGTTCCCGCCGTTTCAGCCTCTTCAGTTGCTGCTCGTGAGGTTCGCCGGGTGGGTCAACCGCCTCGCGTCATGCCTTCTACGGCAATGGCATCGTCGCTCTCATCGTTGCGCCCGTTCATAAAGACCCTCCCACGAATTCAGCCCGCATCACGAGGCCTGCGCCACCGGAGCTGGCGGCAGCGGTTCGATCGCGATCTTCGTATGTAATCGGACGTTGAGCACATCGAGGATCTTGGCCGCCCGCTCCAGGGTAATTCCGAAGTATTCATTCCGCTCATCGCGCGATACTTGGGATTCATGCACGCCGAGTCGGCGAGCGAGCTCACGCTGGGAGATACCTTGGGCGATCCGTGATGTAATGAGCAAATGTCCCACGCCGCGCAGGTCATCCAACTCGGCGAACTCCCCTCGCTTCAGCCGCTCATAGGCTTCGACTTCCTCCTGCATCTGAAGATGGAAGGATTCAATCGGATCGATGACGCGCTTGATTTCTTCGTGCCCGAGACCGGCCTCTTTGAGGCGGGCTCGATGCTCGGCAAGCCGCAGAGATTCCTGAGCGAGCCGCTGCGAGGCCTCTTGATATTCCGCTTCGTTTCGAATCATGGCGATGCCCCTGGTTTT
>JAXDQI010000086.1:0-3335 GCA_034667965.1 Gammaproteobacteria bacterium | reverse complement strand
AAGATGGGCCGCCATGCGGCCGCACTGGTCAATACGATCGCCAAGTCGATGAATCCGACCCGGCTGAATGAGGCTTCGGCCCGCGACAGCTGGACGGTGGTGCCCTACCAGAGCACGCACAACACCGGCGGTACGATCATGGGCACCAATCCGCGCGACAGCGTCCTCAACAAATATCTACAGAGCTGGGATTGCCACAACCTGTTCGTCGTCGGCGCCAACGTGTTCCCGCACAACTCGTCATACAATCCGACCGGACCGGTCGGTGCGCTCGCCTATTGGACGGCGGACGCGATCAAGAACGTCTACCGCAAGAACCCCGGCCCGCTGGTGCAAGCATGAAGCATCTTGTCGTGCTGACGGCCGCGGCGTACTTGGCCGCTGCCGGAATGGCCCGTGCCGACGGCGACGCCGCGCGCGGCGAGAAGAAGTTCGAGGAGTGCGCCGCCTGCCACAAGATCGCGCCCGGTGAAGACAACGTCGGACCGAGCCTGCACGGCGTTTTCGGCCGCAAGGCCGGGACGCTTACCGATTTTCGCTACTCGCCGGCCCTTAAGCGCAGCGGCATCACCTGGACCCCGCAGACGCTCGACACGTTCCTGGCCGACCCGCAGAAGATCGTGCCCGCCAATCGCATGCCCTACGCCGGATTGGCGGACGCGAGCGACCGCTCCGACCTGATCGCCTACCTGCAGAAGGCTTTCCCATAGAATCCAATTCAGTTGAATCGGGTCACCCCAATCCTGTTCCTGCGTCACACCGTAAACTCGATTGATGAGTCCGCGCCCTCGTCCGGAAACCCGTAAAGCCGCGCCGGATTGTCGGCGAGGATTTTCCGGCGCACGATCGCATCCGGCGTCCATTCGTTGAACAGGTCGAGCAGATGGCCGGCGTTCGGCATCTCGCCCTCGATGCGCGGATGCGGCCAGTCAGTGCCCCAGACCAGTTGATCCGGATTGGCGGCCACCAGCGCCTCATGAAATGGCCGCGCGTCGGGATAGTCCGGCGCCCGCGTGCTCAGCCGGTGCGCCCCCGACATCTTGACCCAGCAGCCGCCCTCGCCGAGCAACCGGACCAAACTCTGGAAGCCCGCCGTGTTGATCCCGGCCCGCGCATCGGTGCGGCCCATGTGATCGATCACCACCGGCAGGCCGATCGATTGGATGATCGGAATCGTATCGGGCAGGTCCTTCACATCGATCCACAATTGCATGTGCCAGCCGAGGTCCTTCATCACGGCGCTGAGCTTCTTGGCATTCTCCAGCGTCACGCCGCCCTGGTAATGCAGCTTGCCGTCGCGGAAGAAATGATTGAAGCGCAGCGCGCGGACGCCGAGCACATCCCAGTTGCGCAAGTCCGCGACCGGCACGGTCTCGTCGGCGACGGCGACACCGCGCAGCCGCTGGGGATGCTGGCTCAGCGCGTCGAGCATCGCCGAATTGTCGCGGCCGTGGGCGCTGCCTTGCACCAGCCCGCCGCGAGCAAAGCCCAGCGTGTCGAGCATGTGCAGATATTTTTCCAGCGGCGCATCCGGCGGCGTGTAGCTGCGGGTCTCCGCATAAGGAAACCGCGAGGCCGGACCGAACACATGAGCATGGGTGTCGCAAGCCTTGGGCGGCGTCGGAATTTTGGGACACACGGGCGGAAGCGGGCCGGGACAGGCGGGGAT
Organism: Gammaproteobacteria bacterium; assembly: GCA_034667965.1. Taxonomy (GTDB): domain Bacteria; phylum Pseudomonadota; class Gammaproteobacteria; order Steroidobacterales; family Steroidobacteraceae; genus Bog-1198. The sequence goes on along the minus strand of JAXDQI010000086.1, from coordinate 1,666 downwards.
CATGGCTGCGAGGCTTTCGGTTGACGGGCGATGGCGCCGGCGAATCTGTTATGGTCTTGCTCGACAGGTCAATAAGACCGGCGCACGGGGGAGGATGGGATGAAGTGCCTCATTCGCGTTCTGATGGCCGGAGCCTTGTCGCTCCTCGCCGTCGCGGTAAACGCCCAAAGCTATCCGAGCAAGCCGATCACCTTCGTGGTGCCGTTCGGGCCCGGCAGCGGCAGCGATCTCATCGCCCGCATCATCGGCCAGCGGCTGGGGACCGTGCTCGGCCAGAGCGTCATCGTCGAGAACAAGCCCGGCGCCAACGGCGCGATCGCGGCCGTGCTGGTCGCACGCTCGGCGCCGGACGGCTATACGATTTTCCTCGCCTCCAACACGCCGATGTCGGCAGCGCCGAGCCTGAACAAAACCATCAGTTACGACCCGATCAAGGATTTCATCGCGCTCTGCCGGATCGGCAGTTTCACGCAGTTGCTGCTGGTGCATCCGGATATCCCGGCGAAATCGATCCAGGAATTGGTGGCCTACGCCAAGGCCAATCCCGGCAAGCTGTCCTTCGCCAGCGCCAACGCCTCGTCGGTGGTGGCGGGCGAGACGCTGAAGCGCACCGCAGGCCTCGACCTGTTGCACGTGCCGTACCGCAGCTCGGTGCCCGCCGTGCAGGACGTGCTGGGCGGCCGGGTGTCCATGCTATTCACGGACATGGCAACCGGGCTACCGCATCACCGCTCGGGCGCGCTACGCGGGCTCGCGACGACACGGCTCAAGCGCAGCGCATTGGTGCCGGACCTGCCCACCCTCGACGAATCCGGCGTCACGGGTTTCGACATGGACTCGTGGGCGGCGTTTTTCCTGCCGGCCAACACGCCGCGCGACATTGTCTCCCGCCTCAACACCGAGCTCCGCAAGATCATCGACAATCCCGAGGTGAAGGCCCAGATCGCCGCCACCGGGTTCGAAGCGTTCTCCAGCTCGCCCGAGGAGCTCGACGCCTTCAACAAGGCCCAGCTCGTGAAATGGACCAAGATGATCAAGGACGCCGGTATCCAGCCCGAATAAGGCAAAGGCCGGGGCTGGCTTTTTCGGGATCATGGTCTAAAAGCCTGACCGATACCCATCTTGTACCCATTTGCGCCGAGTCAGGAGAATTCCATGCGGCCGAGCCGCCGACAGCCCGACGAGCTGCGCGCCGTATCGCTCGAGCGCGGTGTGGTGAAATACGCCGAGGGCTCGTGCTTCGTAAAGTTCGGCGACACCCATGTCCTGGTGACGGCGACCTTGGAAGACCGGCTGCCGCCCTGGCTCAAGGGCCAGGCGCGCGGCTGGGTTACCGCCGAATACGGCATGCTGCCGCGGGCGACCCACACGCGAACGCGGCGCGAGGCATCCTCCGGCAAGCAAAGCGGCCGCACCGTGGAAATCCAGCGGCTGATCGGCCGGAGCCTCCGCTCGGTCGTCGACCTGCCGGCGCTTGGCGAGCGCCAGATCAGCATCGACTGCGACGTGATCCAGGCCGACGGCGGCACCCGCACCGCTTCGATCACCGGCGCCTGGGTTGCGTTGAATGATTGCATCGCCTGGATGCGCACCCGCGAGATGATCAAGGACAATCCGCTGCGCGACCATGTCGCCGCCATTTCCTGCGGCGTCTACAACAACACCG